>JBJMQW010000315.1:0-17371 GCA_045802495.1 Allostellaceae bacterium
GCCGGGCGGCGTGCGGTTCAACGGTAGACCGGCCGAGTCGTCGATCTCGATGTCCCAGCGGCGCAGCTCGGCCGCCACCCTGCGGGCAAGCTCGCGATCGGGGGTTACCAGCGCGGCGGTCGCACCCGCGGTTTCGAGCTTACGGCGGAGCAACAACGCGATCGTTACAGCTTCTTCTTGCGCGCTCGCGCAGTCGTACCGGCTGAGCCCTTCGAGCGCGGCTGCAGGGTATGGCGGGATTCGACGCCATGCATCGGTCGTGGCCGCCGGCCGCAGAGCCTCGCCGACCACCCGGATCCGCTGGCCCCGGGTCCCCTTATCCGTATTGTTTGATGCGACGGCGAAAAGCGGCAGATCCGCCAGTGCTTCGAACCCGCGAGAGACAGCGGAAGCGCCGCTTTTGGGAGGCCAGTCACCGATGTCCGCACGATCGAGCCCAAGCGCCTTCAGCAACCTTGCCATCAGGTTTTGCGGATGCGAGGGGTCCTCTTCGATCGCCTGCCACTCGGCATCATCGCGAACGCGATCGAGGCCGGGGAGAATGACCGCACCCTCGCCGAGCGAGCTAACCACCGACAGGAGCTCTGTCATCGCGGGTATGCCGCCGATCAATCCCGCGGCAATGACCGGGTCAGCCGGAGGCGAACGGCGCCAGATCGCGGCTTGGCGCTCAAGCAGGCGGTTGCGCCTATCGGCCGGGTCGAGCGCTCCCTCCGCGGCGAGAATGCCGGGCCAAGCCTCAGGCAGAATCTCCAGAAAACGTAGAACAATTTGCCAGTGCTCCGCCAAATTCTCCGGCGCGAGGCCGTAGATGCTTCCAAACAACGCGCCGTCAGTCGCCACGCTGTCGAGAAGCCGGGCAAGGCTGCCCGCCAGGGAGGCTGCTTGACCCGGCAAGAGCGGTGTCCCTCCCCGCTTCTCGCCCCAGCGCAGCACCAATCGAGCCAGCAACAGGCGGCGGCGCAATTCGGGGATAGCGGGCGGCACCGCAAACACCCCCTCCTCGGCCATCCCCAGGGCGGGTGACAACTCGTCGGAGTCGATATCGCCAATCGGCCGCATCCGCGGAAGCAGCAGCGGCGTTCCGGCCTCGCGACCTTCCGGCGCGACGTGCAGAAAAACTTCGCGCAGCGCGCGCGCCGCGCGCCGGGTAGGCAGCAGCACGGTGACGCGCGGGAGGAACAGAGGATCTCCGCCGGCCAATTCCAGAAGGCCAACCGCGAGCGTCGCCAGAAATGGCCGCTCGGGCGCGATCGTGTAAACTTTTGGCCGCAGTGGTCTGCGCTTCACGAGTTTCGGGCTAGCTCTCGATGCGTTGCGACGAAAGCCTCTCTCGCGTCGCGGCCAGCCCATCCAACGTGCCGATGTGATACCAATCGCCGTCGTGCACGATCGCATGTAAGCGTCCGGCCTGCTCCGCTCTGTCGAAGAGGCGAACCAGCGAAAAGATGCGATCGCGGATACCGTTAAACAGCTGTTTATGCAGCAGCTGAATGCCTGCAAAAAGATAAGGGGCTATTTCACTCTCGCCGCGGCGTCGCGGCCGACCGGAAGCGTCGAGAAAGTAGTCGCCGTTGCCGACATATCCAATGGCGGTGTTGGTCCGCTGCAATAATAGGACGGCGTCCATGCGTTCGGGATCGAAGACGCCGGCAAGGCGCAGCAGCGTGTCGCCGCTGCCGTCGAGCCAGAATACGTCGCTGTTGACGACAAAAAAGGCGTCGTCGAGCAGCGGCAGCGCCTGCGCCACGCCGCCGCCGGTGTCGAGAAGCTCGGCTTCCGGCGAAATCTCGATGTGGGGTCGGCTGCGGCGGGCCAACTGCGCCGTCACCAGGTCGGCCATGTAGTGAACATTGACGACGACGCGTTCGACCCCGACCAGGGCCAGCCGATCGATCGTTCGGTCGAGTAGGGTACGTCCGCTCAACTCGACAAGCGGCTTCGGGATCGTCTCGGTCAGTGGGCGCAGCCGCCTTCCGAGCCCGGCCGCGAGCACCATGGCCGAACGCGGCTCCGTCGTCACGCCGGGGCTCTCGCGACGGGGGTGCACCGGGCGCCAGGCGGCAGATAATGGTCGAGCCACTCCGCAATCGACACGAGAGCTGGATGCGCGAGGTCTCGTTCGAGCAAGCGCCAAACTCGCGGCAGATGGACCAGATAACCGGGCTTGTCGTCCCGCCTCCACAACCGCGTGAAGATGCCGAGGATCTTGCAGTTGCGCTGCGCCGCGAGGATCGCTGCCGAGCAAAGGAAGGCGGAACGGTCGAGGTTTGGAAAGGCGGCGAGGTAGCGCTCCGTCATCGCGCGACGCAGTTCGATGCCGACATCGCGGCGGGCATCCCCGAGCAGCGATACGAGATCGTAGCTTGGAGGGCCGCGCACCGCGTCCTGAAAATCGAGCAGGCCGCAACCCCGTACGCCAAAACGATGCGGCAAAAGCATCAGATTGTCGACGTGGTAGTCGCGCAGTACCAGAGTGTCGGCAGGAAGCGCCGCCAGCGGCAGGACTGCTCTCCAGAGGGCGAGATACTCATCCCGCAACCCATCGCCGAGCGGCTTTCCGATAATTGCCGGCATATACCAGTCGACCAACAGCGCGGCCTCGGCGAGCAGCCGCGCGGCATCGTAGGAGGGTAGGCCCGCGAGGTCGTGCGCGCCAGCGGCACGCTGCAATTCGATCAATGTATCGACGGCAAGCATGTAGAGAGCCGCCTCATCGGCTCCGCGGTCGAGAAGTCGGGTATAGGTGTCGTCGCCAAAATCCTCGATCAATAGAAATCCGGCCATGCGGTGTTCCGCGAATATTTCCGGGGCGCTGAACCCGAGGTCGCGCAGCAAAGTCGAGATCGCAACGTACGCCGCGACATCCTCCTGCGGCGGCGGCGCATCCATCAGAATGGCGCGGCGGCCGCCATTATAGAGGCGATAATAGCGGCGGAAGGATGCATCCGCGGCGAGAGGCTTCGGCGCGGCATCCCCCCAGCCGCAAGCGCCAAGGAAAGAGGCGATCGCCTGGAGCCGCGCCCGATTGCCCGCTTCGGCGGCAAGCTCGACCCCGGGAGACGGCACGGCGAGGACAGGATGCCCGGTCGGCTCAGGCATCGCTTGTGATCGCCGTCATCCGCGCCGGCCAACCGGTGCCCGGATCAAGCGAAGCGAGCCGCGATTCGGGGCGCTGCCCAAAGGCAAGCGCTATTTCGAGACGTCGCGGGGGAAGCAGGTCGGCAAGCCGCTCCGACCATTCGATCAGCGAAATGCCTTCGGCGAACGCGTCCTCGATCCCGAGCTCCAACGCGTCTTCGTGAGAACGAAGCCGGTAAAGGTCGAAATGCCAAATGGCAGTCGGATATTCCCCATAGACTTGCAGGAGTGTGAAAGTGGGGCTCGGAACCTCTTCCTCGCGACCGCTTCGAGCGCGGATGAACGCCCGAGCAAAGCTGGTCTTCCCGGTACCGAGATCCCCCTTTAGCGCTATCACGTCTCCCGGCTCGGCCAATGCGGAAATCCGGGCGGCGAGCCTAGCCATTGCGGTTTCGTCTGGCACCTCGAGCACGATCATCGATTGAACGTTGTATAATTTCGTGGCGCGATGCCGCAACCTGTGCTTTGAGCGCTTGATTGCCAGCCTAATCGGCACCTCGTAGCCGTCGCCGACAACCGAATCGCCTTATGCCGCCTCCCGGGTTCTGCTGGGGTTTTGCAAGGCGCGTGCGGTGGCGGTGGATCCATCCTCCGCTTCGTGCTTCGCCTCCGATGCTGTTCCGGGTGGGCGAAAATCAGTGTCGGCAGCAGCTCGTTGGGCGATCGGCAGCCGACAGATTATTCTCGTGCCGGGCTCGATTGCCGACTCGATAGCTACGGACCCGCCATGCAGCTCGATCAGCCTCTTCACCAGAGACAGACCGAGACCTGTGTCCGATCGCCTGGCGACGCGCTCGAGCTGCCGCAAAATGCCACCCTGATCGGATTGCGGGCTGCCGATCCCGGTATCGGCGACGGTCAGAGAAAGCTCGGTTTTTCCGCGTTCCGCCCGCAGAGTTATCACCCCGCCCGGAAGGGTGAATCTGATTGCGCTGGAAACCAGGTTGAAAAGCGCCTGCTTCAGTCGGGTTTCGTCGGCCTCGATCATGCCGATGTCCGCAGGGCACTGTAGGTCGAGCGCCAGATTTCGGCTGCAGGCGCGTTCGCGGGTCAAGGACAGCACCGTCTTTAGCGTTTCGAAGACGTCCACTTGCCCAGTTTCCAGCATCATGTAGCCGGCTTCGATCGTGGCAAGGTCCAGAATATCGTTGATGAGCTTCAACAGCTGGTGCGCGCTGGCAAGGATGCCGCGGCTATATTCGAGCTGTCGCGCATTGAGGTCTCCAAAATACTGATTATTCAAGATTTCGGCAAAGCTGATGACCGCGTTCAGCGGTGTTCGGAGCTCATGAGAGACATTGGCGATAAACTCGCTCTTAAGCCGCGCGGCGGTCTCGAGGGCTTCATTGCGCTCGCGCAAGGCCCGCTCCACCCGAGCCGTGTCGGTAACATCGAGATAGGTCAGCAGCATATTGCCATCGGGAAGCGGCACCGCTGCTTCCTGCAGCATCGAGCCGTCCGTCCGATAAACCGGGCCGCTCGCCGGGACATGAGCGGTAACCTTGGTAACGATCCTCTCCTTTCTCT
Organism: Allostellaceae bacterium; assembly: GCA_045802495.1. Lineage (GTDB taxonomy): Bacteria > Pseudomonadota > Alphaproteobacteria > ATCC43930 > CGMCC-115725 > AP-15. The sequence goes on from JBJMQW010000315.1 coordinate 4,669, forward strand.
GCGTCCAGTCGCCGCCATTGTCCAGCAAGGGACGGGTCTTCTCGACGATTGCTCCGATATGCGGTTCACCGGCGACTTCCTCTTCCGACAACTCCCAGAGCGCCAGGTAGGCCGGGTTGCAGAGCTTCAACCGCCCGTCACTGCCAAAAACGGCGATGCCCTCGAAGAGATGGTCGAGTGTCGCTCGCCGCACTTGGGTGAGCGTATTGCAGGAGCGCTCGAGCGCTAGGCGGTCCGTTACGTCCTCATAGACAAAGGTCAGCCCGCCGAACGGATGCGGCGATATCGACAACAGCAGCGTTCGACCGTCCGGCAGATGCATCAATTCCTGCTGCGGCTTGATCACCGAGGTGAACATCCCCAGCTGCTCGCATTTGAAGGCAAGGAAGTCAGCCGCTTCGGGAAGACGCCGTAGCTCGCGAAGGCGCTCCAACACCTCCTCAAAGGAGGGCTGTGAGGCGAGCCAATCATCGGCGATGCCCCACATGGATGCAAAAGCGGAATTGAAAAATTTGAGCCGTTTGTCAGGACCATAGATCGCGACCGAGGCGCGAATTCCCTCGAGCACCTCGGCGTGTGCGTTAACGTGACGCCGCAATTCGGCTTCGGCGGTCTCAAGATCGGTGCGATCGAGCGCGAAGCCAATGTTTCCATCTGCGCTGCAAGGCAGCTCGGCGATCTCCATGAGCCGCCGCAATCCCCGGACGACGATATGGCATCGCCCGTCGGGCTTGGTGGCGTGAGCCAATTCCCTCCCTTCGGAGATCACCAACTCCCGGGTGGTATCGAGGGCGCGGGCATAGGCGCGATTGCAGTCTTCGAGAGCACGTCCAGGACCCCGTCGCCAGACAGGCACCGGCAGTGCGTCGAGCATTTCGCGCAACCCGGCCACCTCGCGGCTGAGGCGCTCAGCCGTCGTCGCTGCGGATGCGTCGGAGACCCACAAGGCCGTGTCACCGGTCGCGGCCCGCCGACCCTCGATTGCGTAGACGGTGCCGCGGCGCGCCGCAAATCTCGCTGAAAACGATGTTCCGGCAGATACCAACTCCGCCCGAGCCGCCTCGAGCTGTGCGGCAGCAGCCGAAGTCAAGCCGCCGAGGAAATGCTGGTAAGAAGCCGCACCGGCGCGTCCGCCGACCTGCTCGCCCCTGGCCGTCCAGCAGAACCGGAGGAGCGGCACAGTGTCAAGGAGCGCACCGATCCGTCGCGTCGCGCAGCGCTGCTTCCAAAGGGCCGCAATCAGGCCAGCGAGGATCAGCGCCAACAACGCCGCGGAAAGCTCTAGCACAATCAGATGCCCTTTTAGCTACCCAAAATATAGCCATGACCCAGAGTTTCTCTGGAAGGGCGATATTATATCTCCTTTTACCCAAAAACAAGAACCCACATCTCGTGATATATAGTTAAAGTTGCAGTTCAGTACCGATAATGGTCCGGTTTGAACGGGCCTGCCCGCTCGACACCGAGATAGCCGGCCTGCGCCGGGCTCAACGCCGTCAGCTTGACGCCGAGCTTTGCGAGGTGCAGGGCCGCGACTTTCTCGTCGAGGTGCTTCGGCAGCACGTAGACCTTGTTCTCGTATTTGCCGTGGTTGGTCCAAAGCTCGATCTGGGCGAGGACCTGGTTGGTGAACGAGGCGCTCATAACGAAGCTCGGGTGACCGGTTGCGCAGCCGAGATTCACGAGGCGCCCCTTGGCCAACACGATCAGCCGCTTCCCATCAGGAAACACGACCTCGTCGACCTGTGGTTTGACCTCTTCCCAGGGGTAGTTGCGCAGGGAGTCGATTTGAATCTCACTGTCGAAATGACCGATGTTGCAGACGATCGCGCGGTCTTTCATCTGCCGCATATGGTCGATCGTGATGACGTCGATATTGCCGGTCGCCGTGACAAAGATGTCGCCCTGCGACGCGACGTCATCCATCGTTGTGACCTGATATCCCTCCATCGCCGCCTGTAGGGCGCAGATCGGATCTATCTCGGTCACCATGACCCGCGCCCCTTGGCTGCGCAGGCTCGCCGCCGAACCCTTGCCGACGTTGCCAAAGCCGCAGACCACCGCGACCTTGCCCGCGACCATGACGTCGGTGGCGCGCTTGATCCCGTCAACGAGGCTCTCGCGGCAGCCATAAAGGTTGTCGAATTTCGACTTTGTGACGCTGTCGTTAACGTTGATTGCCGGCGCCTTCAGCAGCCCCTCCCGCACCATCTCGTAGAGGCGGTTTACGCCGGTTGTGGTCTCCTCCGAGATCCCGCGAATGCTGTTCAGCAGCTCGGGGTATTTGTCGTGGAGAATCTTGGTCGCGTCGCCGCCATCATCGAGCACCATGTTCGGCGCCCAAGCGTGCGGGCCGCGCAAGGTCTGCTCGATGCACCACTCGTATTCCTCCTCGGTTTCGCCCTTCCAGGCGAATACCGGAATACCGTGGGCAGCGATCGCGGCTGCGGCATGATCCTGGGTCGAGAAGATGTTGCACGAGCTCCAACGCACGGTCGCGCCGAGCTCAACCAACGTCTCGATCAGCACCGCGGTCTGGATTGTCATATGAAGGCAGCCGACGATCCGGGCGCCGTCGAGCGGCTTCGCCGCCCGGAATTCGTCGCGCAGCGCCATCAGCCCCGGCATCTCGGTTTCCGCGATCGCGATCTCACGCCGGCCCCAATCGGCAAGCGAGATATCGGCAACCTTGTAGTCGGTAAAGGCGGGCATTCGTCATCTCCAGAAAGCGTCGCGCTGGCTGCGATCAATTCGTGACAGAAAGATATACATATATCTTTATATCGTCAAATCGAATTGCCGGCAGGTCACGGGCTTCGCCCCGGCTGGGCCGGGCGAGTTACCGTCAGCCTGACCGTCGGATCGCTTCAGTTCGGCCAGGCGACGGCGTTGAAGTCGTCCAGGAGGACAGCGATGCGGCCAGTGTCCGACTGGTCCATGATCGCCCGGGCGCGGCGGGTGGCGGCAACCATGTCGAGGTTGCGAATGCGCTGCTTGACGCGCGGGATGTTGCGCGGCGCCATGGACAGATTGCGCAGCCCAAGGCCAAGCAGCAGTGCCGAAAAGCGCGGCTCGCCGGCCATCTCCCCGCATACGCTGATCGGCATGCCACGGCGCAGCGCCGCTTCGACAGAAAACTGGATCAATCGAAGCACTGCCGGATGCAGCGGGTTGTATAAATGTGCGACCTGCTCGTCGCTGCGGTCGATCGCCAAGGTATATTGTACCAGGTCATTCGTGCCGATTGCGAAGAAATCAGCTTCCGCAGCAAGGGCGTCGGCAGCGAGCGCGGCACCTGGGACCTCGATCATCGCGCCCAGCGGGGGCATCGTCTTGGGGACTTGCACGCCGCGCCTGCGCAGACGCCGGGCGACTTGCTCGATCGCCTCCCGGACTTTGCGGATCTCGCCCGCCGTCGAGATCATCGGCAACAGGATCCGCAACGGCCCCTCGCTCGCCGCGCGCAGCATTGCGGCGAGCTGCGGGTCGAGCAGTCTGCGATCCTGCAAGGATAGCCGAATTGCCCGCAAGCCCAACGCAGGATTGGCTGCTTCCTCAGTGTGCTGCGACATTGAGCGCGCAATCTTTTCGCTGCCGAGGTCGAAGGTTCGGACGGTGACCGGCTTTCCATCCATGCCGCGGACCAGCGCCGAGAAGACCGCGTACTGCTCCTCCTCGCCCGGCAGATCGTCGCGATTCATGTAGAGAAACTCGGAGCGCACGAGGCCGAGACCCATCGCTCCATTGCTCAGTGCCTGCTCGAGTTCAATCGGAAGCTCCAGATTGGCCTCCAGGGCGATCTCAACGGCGTCTCGGGTGATCGCGGGAAGCTTGCGCAAGCGCGCGAGGTGGCGGCGTTCACGGGCCAGTGCGTCGCGCCGAATCTCATATTCATGAACCGTCTCCGCCGACGGACCAATGATGACGCACCCTTCGGTGCCGTCGATCACTACGGTTTCGCCGGACTGGGCGCGGTCGAGCAAGCCCGGGACCGCGAGAACTGCCGGCAAACCCAGGGCGCGCGCGACGATCGCTGTGTGACTCTCAGCGCCGCCGAAGGCGGTGGCAAACCCGGCGATGCGCTGCGGGTCCATCAGCGCGGTGTCGGCGGGGCTCAGTTCTTCCGCGAGAATGACGGCGCCGACAGGTACCGCCGAGTAGGCGACATACGGCTCCTTGATCAAATTTCTGATGAGGCGTGCGCCGACGACCCGGATGTCCTCGATCCGTGCCGCGAGATAGGGATCGCGCATAGCGGCAAAGCTTTCCGCGATGTCATCGATCTCGATCTGGACCGCACGTTCGGCATTGATGCGCGCCTTTGCGATGCGCTGATCGGCACCGCGGATGAGGCGCGAGTTCGACAGCATGGCGACGTGCGCATCCAGCAGGTAGCCCACCTCCTCCGCTGCCGATTCTGGCAGCGTCGCGGCCTTGGTTTTCAATTTGCGCAACTGCTTGAGCGAGGTGGCAATTGCTTCGGAAAAACGGCCGCGCTCGGCTTCGACCTCGGCTTCCGGGATGTGGCTCTCGCGGACCGGAGGGCTTCCTCCTTCCCCGATGTAAGCCGGGCCGATGGCGATCCCCGATGAAACCGCCAAGCCCGGCAACCGACGCTCGGCGATGCCGCGCTCGGCAGGGGCGGCGGCGTGGTCCTCAATCCTCATCGAACTTGCATTCGATCAATTTGGCGAGGGCGGCTACCGCAGCTTCGGCCTCTCGTCCGGTGGCTACGAGCCGAACCACTGCGCCAGGTGCAGCCGCCAACATCATCAAGCCCATAATCGAGCGTCCGGACACCTCGGTGCCGTTCTTGCGAACCCAGACCTCGGCGTCGAACAACGCGGCCGTCTTGACAAAGCGCGCGGCCGCACGAGCATGCAGTCCGCGCTGGTTGCAGATCGTTGCGATCCGGGACACCGTTCGCAGCGGCGGGTCCGGACTGCCCGGCGGCGTTGCGGGCGTGGGCCGGTCGCTCATCTGCGGGCGTCGGTCAACAGCTGGGACGCGACATTGATGTACTTGCGGCCGGCTTCCTGAGCGCCGAGAACGCTTCGTTCGAGACTCTCCGACTGGCGCAGGCTCGCGAGCTTGATCAGCATCGGCAGGTTGACCCCAGCGATCACTTCGATCCGAGCGCGATCCATGACCGAGATTGCGAGATTGGAGGGGGTCCCGCCGAACATGTCGGTCAGCAATACTGCACCATCTCCAGTGTCGACCGCGGCAATAGAACGCAGGATGTCCTGGCGACGCTCTTCCATGTCGTCGTCGGGACCGATGCAGACGGCGGCAACCTGCGTTTGCGCGCCGACGACGTGCTCGAGCGCGGCGACAAACTCCGCTGCGAGCCGCCCATGGGTCACCAAAACCATGCCGATCATTGAATTGCCTTTGCTCGAACGACCCGCTGTCCGTCAGCTCGCAAAGGCGGGCGCGCCCGCCGAGGCCGGTCCCGGAGAGCCGGCCAATGAGAGATCGCGATGCGAAAGCTCGGTTCGGAAGCCGGCCGCGGACAGCTGCGCGGCAAGCCGCTCGGCCACGTAAACCGATCGATGCCGCCCGCCGGTGCATCCGATTCCGATGGTCAGATAGGTTTTGCCTTCCTTCTCGTAACGCGGCAGCAGCGGCTGAAGCAGCTGCCACAACCCGTTGAAGAACGGCTGGAAATCCGGGTCGCCCTCGATATGCGCGGCCACGCTCTGGTCGCGCCCGGTCAGCGGCCGCAGCTCGGGAACATAATGCGGATTATCGAGGAAGCGCACGTCGAAGATCAAATCGGCATCGCGTGGTATTCCCTGGCGATACGCAAAAGAAATGACGAAAACGCGAAGACCGATGGTCCCCAAAGCAAAATGGCCTGTCAACAAGCGTTTTAACTCGGCGGCGGTCAGATTGGAGGTGTCGATCACGAAATCAGCGCGGTCGCGAAGGGCGGAAACCACTTGGCGCTCGAGCCGGATGCCGTCGACGACGGGGCGATCTCCGGCAAGAGGGTGGGGCCGCCGAGTTTCGGTATAGCGTCGTTCGAGCCGCTCGTCATCACAGTCGATAAAAAGCACTTTAAGCGCGCGGGATGTCCGGCAGACGACCTCGTCGAGGGTATCGAGCATGCTCTCGATGGCAAAGCCGCGGGTTCGCGCGTCGGCGCCGACGGCTATGGCCGGAGCGTCCGCGGCAACGCTCTCGATGAGCGCCGGAACGAGCGGTAGCGGCAGCTTGTCAAATGCTTCATAGCCCATATCTTCCAATATCTTGAGCGTCGTCGACCGGCCTGCTCCCGACATCCCGGTCACCAGCAGCACGGAGGCTCTGATGCCGCCTGCTGCCGAACGCAAGTCTTCTTGACCACTCTCAGTCGTCATCATCCAAGTATAACGGGCAATCGTCCCGTAGGAAACGCGCGACGCGCGAAGCGAACTTTTGCGGCTGCAGAGGCTTCAAACGGCGCGAGCGCGATCAACGGAATAGATAGCCCCAGAATGTCCTCATAGCGGGCTTCTGGAAAACGCTCGACTTCCGCCGATGGGACGAGGTCGATGAGCAATGCGAGGGGCGCCGCCTCTATCGGATCAATGCGCAGAATGCCGATGCCGCGGATCTCGATCAACCCCGCAATCACCGCTGGTGCGCCGACCAGGATCTGGTCTTCAACGCGCCGCAGCTCGGCTTGATCGTCCGCAACGAGGCGAGCGCCGCCGTCGATCAGCCGCAAGGCCAGATCCGACTTGCCGGCGCCCGGAGGGCCGCGCAGCAGGATCGCCGCACCCTCGATCGCAATCGCCGTGGCATGTACCAGGATAGTGTTCGTCACGGTCTCGCTGGCAGCCGCACGCAGAAACGCGCACCGATCGTCCCGCCATTCGCATCTTTGCGGTTTTCCGCCCAAATCATGCCGCGATGCGCCTCGACGATCTGCTTTGAGATGGAGAGCCCGAGACCCGAATGCGTACCAAACTGCTCGCCAAGCGGGCGCTCCGTATAGAAGCGGTCGAATATCGCCGTCAACTTTTCATCGGGAATGCCGGGTCCCTCGTCTTCGACCGTCACGATAGCCGCCCGGCCGTCTTGCCGCGCGGTAAGCCGGATTTCTCCACCGGGCGGGCTGAACGACACGGCGTTGCCGATGACGTTACGGAATACCTGGGACAGCCTGGTCTCGATCCCCGGCACTATCAGCGGCCTATCGGTCTTGCCGATTGCCAGCACCAGGCGCGGTGAGTTGTCGGTTCGAGCCGCCTCATGAACGTCTGCGAGCGCACGCAGCATCGCGGCGATATTGATCGGCTCCGGCTCGACCCGCCCGAGCTCAGCGTCGAGCCGCGAGGCGTCGGAAATGTCGGTTATCAGGCGATCGAGCCGCTGAACGTCGTTTAGGATGATCGCCATCAGCCGCCGCTGGTTTGCCGGGTCCTCGATCCGAGTAGCGGTCTCCACCGCGCTGCGCAACGAACTCAGAGGGTTCTTGATCTCATGAGCGACGTCGGCGGCAAAGCTCTCGATGGCGTTCATTCGCTGCCACAATTCGTCGGTCATTTCACGGAGCGACCCCGAGAGATCGCCGATTTCGTCGCCGCGTCGGGTGAAGTCTGGTATTTCGACTCGCGCCCGACGGCCACGTGCCCGCTCGGCTGCGGCGGCGAGACGGCGAATGGGCCGCGCAATCGTGCCGGCGAGATAAAACGACAACAGCACCGTCACGAGCAACGCCACGCCGAAGATCCGCAGCAGCTCAAGTCGTACGGTGCGTAGCTCCTCCTCGATCTCGCTGCTGCCGGTGGATAGCATTACGACCCCGAGCACCTGTTTGTAGCGCTGGATCGGAATGGCCACGCTGAACATCAGGCCGGTCGACGGGTCGCTCCTGATGGCCGACCCGCCTTCGCCGCGCAGCGCCCGCATCACCTCTGGATAGTCCGCGGCGTGCGGCGACGCGCTCTCCCGGTATGGCGGGTAGCGCCCGTGCCGCGGCAACAGGTTCACGATCCAATCATAAATCTGATCGGCAATCCACAGGATCGTCCCGTGTCGTTCCGGGGCCCCCAGCTCGAGCACCTGAATCGTGTCGCCTGGGCCGCGCAGAACGCGGCTGTCGGCAATGATGTCGCCCTTGACATCGAACAGCCGAGCTCGGGTTCGCGTCGGTTCGACGAGCCGGCGCATCATCTGGCGGGCGAGATCGGGCAGCAGGATCTCTCCCTCGTCGACCGAGTCGAGCACCGCGCCTTCGCCAAGCGCGGCGGCAAATACCTCGCCCTGGGTCTTTAGGGCTTCGATTTGGGTGCCTATCAGGCTCGCTTGATACTTGCCGAGGTAAAGAAAGCCGCCGGCGAGGAGTGCGAGCGCCAGCACATTAACGGCGAGGATGCGGCGCGTAAGCGGCGATACCGGCCAGCGCCTATCGCCGCCTCTTGGCCGCATACGGGTCTTCGGGCCCAGAGCGGGCGAGACTCGTGCGGCCGGCAAAGGAATAGAGGTCGTCTGGTCCGCGACCGTTGCGGACGGTGCGGAAGCGCCGACGGACTCAACGGTCGCGATATCGGTACCCGACGCCATAGAGGGTTTCTATCTGGGCGAAATCCGTATCGACGGTCTTGAACTTCTTTCGCAGCCGCTTGATGTGGCTGTCGATCGTTCGGTCATCGACGTAAATATGCTCGCCATACGCCGCGTCCATCAGCTGGTCGCGGTTCTTGACGTGCCCTGGACGATGCGCCAGCGATTTGAGGATCAGGAACTCGGTTACCGTCAGCTCGACCGGTTCGCTGTTCCAGGTGCACAAATGCCGCGCGGGGTCGAGGATCAGCCGGCCGCGCACGATGACCGGCTCACCTTGCGCATCGTCGCGTTCGCGCGCAAGCTCGCCGCGCCTGATGAGCGCCCGGATGCGTTCGATCAGCAGACGCTGTGAGAAGGGTTTCTTGATGTAGTCGTCGGCCCCCATGCGCAAGCCGAGCAACTCGTCGACCTCGTCGTCCTTTGAGGTGAGGAATATCACCGGGATATGGCTCTGCCGGCGTAGCTGTCCCAACAGCTCCATCCCATCCATGCGCGGCATCTTGATATCGAGCACAGCTATATCGACCGGCTGTGCGCTGAGTCCCTTAAGCGCCTCAGCGCCGTCGCTATAGCAACGGACAGCAAAACCTTCTGCTTCAAGCGCCATCGACACCGAGGTCAGGATGTTCCGGTCGTCATCGACAAGAGCAATCGTGTTCGGCACTAGCATCCCCCAAAATCCTCGCGCGCAGGCTGGATCGGCGGCGAGCATTCCCTTCTTAAGAGAATATGGTCCGATCTCGGCCAAGGGAAAGCCGATGCATGTTATTTTAGAGCAAGATCGTGCCCTCTATCCCCCAATACTGGCCCGACAAGAGACGAATCACCCTCCATTCTCGCGCACCGGGCAATAGAGAAATCTTGACGCCGCTGAGCCGACCGGGCTGACTGCGGAGATGGGCGAAGCTGTGCGAGACGGCAATCCAGCGGCATTGGCGCGGCGCCTGTTGCGCCGCAGCGGGCGCGCTGCCCTCGCGACGAATATGCGGGGGGCCCCTTATGTATCGCTCGTGTTGTTTGTCGCCGATCTCGATGCGACCCCCCTTTTGTTGCTGTCCGATCTCGCCCAGCACAGCCGGAATATCGCTTTCGATCCGCGCATCTCATTGCTGATCGACGCCACCGAAGATTACCCCGACCCGCTCACAGGACCTCGCTTGACCCTAATCGGACGGGCCGAGGCCGTCACCGATGCCCGCCTTCTCGACCGCTTCGTTGCGCACCATCCGTCGAGCGCGGTCTACGCGGCGTTCGCCGATTTCCGGCTCTATCGAGCGGCGCCCGAACGCGGGCATCTTGTCGCGGGTTTCGGCCGCATCCACTGGATCGATCGCCGCGACCTCTTGTTTGCGGACGACCATGGCGCTCTGGCGGCGGCGGAACCGGAAATCTTGCGGCACATGAACGCAGACCACGCCGATGCCATTGCCTCCTACGCGCGCAATCTGCTCGGCCGCGGCGCGGGAGACTGGCGGATGTCCGGCATCGATCCTGAAGGCATCGATCTGCGGTCCGGCAGCGATACCGCCCGGCTCGCTTTCCCGGCGCCCGTGCTCACTCTCGAGGAGGCGCGCGGGACGCTCGTGCAACTGGCCGCCGAGGCCCGCGAAGTAACCCAGCGTTGAGAGGCTTTTGACACGATCGGCTATGTTGTGGTACGGCGCGTGACAGCGGGCGCGGCGGATATCTATGCAGGCCCGGTCCTAAACGGAGGAGGCGTTCGATGAGGAGGATGATGCGATGACCGGTATAAAGAGCCGTTTCGGTCTCGACCTCCAGGGCATGCACCACCTCGGGATCGAGCACTGGAACGAGGCTGCTCCGGTGTTATGCGAGCACGCCATCCGCCGCCGCGAGGGCGAGTTCGCGGCCGGCGGCAGTTTTTCGACCAACACCGGCGCTTTCACCGGCCGCACGCCGCGCGACAAGTATATCGTCGACGAACCCGGGACCAAGGACACGGTATGGTGGGGCAAGATCAACCAGCCGATCCCCCCCGAGATCTTCGCCAGCCTGCACCAGCGCATGCTGGCCTACCTCCAAGGTAGCGAGCTCTTTGTTCAGGACCTCTACGCCGGCGCCGACCCGCAATACCGGTTGCCGGTGCGGGTGATTACCGACAGCGCCTGGCACAGCCTGTTTTCGCGCAACATGTTCATTCGCCCGCCGGTCGAGGAGCTTGCCGGCTTCGAGCCCGCCTTCACGATCCTGCACGCGCCAAAGTTCTTCGCGATCCCCGAGCAGGACAAGATCAACTCGGAGACCTTCATTTTCGTCAATTTCGCCGAAAGGCTGGTTTTGATCGGCGGCACTGCCTATGCAGGGGAGATCAAGAAGTCGGTTTTCGGTTATCTCAACTTCGTCTTGCCGGCGCGCGGCGTCTTGCCGATGCATGCCTCGGCCAATGTCGGCCCCAAAGGCGATTGCGCGATTTACTTTGGGCTATCGGGCACCGGCAAGACGACGTTGTCCGCCGACAGCTCACGCACCCTGATCGGGGACGACGAGCACGGCTGGAGCCCGCGTGGCATCTTCAACTTCGAGGGCGGTTGCTACGCCAAGGTGATCAACCTGTCGCCGACCGCCGAGCCGGAGATTTATGCCACGATCACCCGGTTTGGGACGGTGCTCGAGAATGTCGTGCTCGACCCGGAAACCCGCATCCCCGATGTCGACGATGCAAGCCTCACAGAGAACACGCGGGCCTGTTACCCGATCGACTTCATCCCCAATGCCGACCCGCAAGGCCTTGCGCCGCATCCGAAGAATGTCGTGATGCTGACCGCTGATGCGTTCGGGGTCATGCCGCCGATCGCCAAATTATCTGCCGAGCAGGCGATGTATCATTTTTTGTCGGGATACACGGCGCGCGTCGCGGGGACCGAGAAGGGGCTCAGCAACGAGCCCGAGGCGACCTTTTCAACCTGCTTCGGGGCCCCGTTCATGCCGCGCCATCCGGCCGTCTATGCCAAGATGCTCGGTGCCCTCATCAAGGAGCAGGGCGCGCAGTGCTGGCTTGTCAACACCGGCTGGTCGGGCGGCACCTATGGCGTCGGCCGACGGATGCCGATCGCCTATACCCGGGCGCTGTTGCGCGCCGCGCTCGACGGCGGGCTCGCCGCGGCGCCGGTGCGCAAGGACGCGAATTTCGGCCTCCTTGTACCGGAGAGCTGCCCCGATGTGCCGAACGAGATGCTCGATCCCCGCGGCACATGGTCCGACAAGAAAGCCTACGACGAGACTGCGCGTGGCTTGACCCACCGCTTCGAAGCCAATTTCCGCGAATACGAGCCGTTCGTCGGCAGCGAGATCAAGGAGGCCGCGATCCGCGCCGCGGCCTAGCCGCTTCCCCGCGGAGCGGAAGTCAATCCGCCAGACCGGCGGGGTGGCGCTTAGTCCAGCCGGTGGCGTCCTCGTAGAACTGCGCCACCCGGTAGAGCATCGGCTCGGTAAAAGGCCGGCCGACGAGCTGCATCGACAGCGGCAACCCGGCCTTGCTGAAGCCTGCCGGAATGACCAGCCCGGGTTGGCCGGTGACGTTGAAGGGCATTCGCGCCTGCCGCCAGTAATTGGCGGCGAGCGCTGCATCGTCGTCGATCCGGCAGGCGGGATCCATGCTGGAGGCGGTAACCGCCACGTCGATATTCGCAAAGGCGGCCGCTACCTGGTCTCGCAGCCGAAGGCGCCAACGCACCGCCTGGAGGTAATCGACGGCGCGCAATTCGGCGCCGGCGAGCAGCCGTTCACGGGCCCGCGCGCCGTAATCCTCCGGCCGTTCCTTTAGCCATCTTTCGTGCACGGCATAGGCTTCGGCGGCGAGGATGACCTGGCCGCAGGCGCTGAAATCCTGCAATGGCGGCAAGGTGATCTCGGTGATCGCCGCGCCCGCTTCGGCGAACAGCCTGACCGCGGCTTCCAGCGCCTCGACCTGCTCGGGATCGCCGACGACGTCGGTTGTGTAGAAATGCCGGATGACGCCGATCCGCACGCCTTCGACACCCTGACCGAGCAGCGCCGCGTAATCGGACACCGGCTCGTCGGCGCTGGCGGGATCGGCTGGGTCATGCCCGGCGATCACCTGCAGCATCAGCGCGTTGTCGCGCACGGTACGGGTCATCGGGCCGATATGGTCGAGCGAGAAGGC
>JBJMQW010000316.1:0-5244 GCA_045802495.1 Allostellaceae bacterium
AAAATATATCCAAAAACGACCATCATAACAACTCAAAGTACAAGCTAGGCATCACTGCCTTGTCCAAGGCGATCGCGATCGACATGAAGCGGTTCAACGTGCGCTCGAACTGCCTGTCGCCTTGGGCGTGGAGCCGCATGACCCAATCGATCCCAGCGCGCACCGAGGAGGAGCGGGCGCGCGTCGCCAAAATTCAGCAGATGACCCCCGACAAGAACGCGCCGATGGCGGTGTTTCTCGCCTCGGACGCGGCGCGCGATGTCACCGGCCAGGTCTTCGGGACGCGGATGAACGAGATCTATCTGTTCAGCTCGCCGCGGCCGATCCGCAGCCTGCATCGAGGGGAGGGCTGGACGCCGGAAGCGATCGCCGAGCACGCGCTGCCAGCGCTGCAATCCTCGTTCATGCCGCTCGATCGCTCGGGCGATTTGTTTTCCTGGGACCCGCTCTGAACCAGAGGGCAGCGGCATGCCAAAAGTCACCTATATCGAGCACGATGGGACCGCTCATGAGGTAGAGGTGCCGGTCGGGCTTTCGGTGATGCGCGGCGCAGTCGGCAACAACGTGCCCGGCATCGATGCCGATTGCGGCGGCGAATGCGCCTGCGCCACCTGCCACGTCTATGTCGATCCCGCTTGGCTCGACAAGACCGGCACCCCGGTGCCGGGATCGCAGGAGGCGAGCATGCTGAGCTTTGCCGCCGAGGCGGAATACAATTCGCGCCTCTCGTGCCAGATCGCGATGCGCGAGGAGCTCGATGGTCTCGTCGTCCGCATGCCAGAGGGCCAACACTGAGGGAATGGGAGCCGCGATCATGTCTGCACAACCCCATGACGCCTATTCGATCCCGCTGGACGAGATTGATGTCAGCGACCCGCAGCTCTACCAGGACGACATTTGGTACCCCTATTTCGAGCGGCTGCGCCGCGAGGCCCCGGTGCATTGGTGCCGTGAGAGCCGCTACGGCCCCTATTGGTCGGTGTGCAAGTACAAGGACATCATGCAGGTCGAGGTGAACCACCAGACCTACTCCTCCGAGCCCGGCATCGCGGTCGAGGACCAGCCCAAGGGATTGGAGCGCCCGAACTTCATCCGCATGGACCCGCCCAAGCATGACGAGCAACGCAAGGTGGTAAGCCCGTTCGTCGCCCCCGCGAACCTCGCCGAAATGGAGGCGACGATCCGCGAGCGGACGATCCGGGTGATCGAAGGCCTGCCGCTAGGCGAGACCTTCGACTGGGTCGAGCGCGTCTCGATCGAGCTGACGACGATGATGCTCGCGACGTTGTTCGACTATCCCTGGGAGGACCGGCGCCAGCTGACCTATTGGTCCGACGTCGCGATCTGCAATGTCAGCGCCCCGGAATCACCGGTGCATTCGGAGCAGGAGAAGTTCGACGAACTAAAGAAGATGGCCGGGCGGATGGCCGAGCTCTACAGCGAGCGCGCCAAGCACCCGCCGAAATTCGATCTGTTGTCGATGCTGGCGCACGGGCCGGCGACCCAGAACATGCCGCTGCGCGAATTCATGGGCAATCTGACCTTGCTGATCGTCGGCGGCAACGACACGACGCGCAACTCGATGACCGGCGGCCTCTGGGCGCTGAGCCAGCATCCGCACGAATATCAGAAACTGCGGGATAATCCGGCGCTGATCGAGAAGCTGGTGCCGGAAATCATCCGCTATGTGACCCCGGTCATCCATATGCGGCGCACGGCAACGCAGGACACCGAGCTCGGCGGCCGCCAGATCCGCGCCGGCGACAAGGTCGTCATGTGGTACGTCTCGGGCAACCGCGATCCCGAGGCGATCGAAGACCCCGACAATTTCATCATCGACCGGCCGCGGCCGCGTCAGCACCTGTCCTTCGGCTTCGGCATCCATCGCTGCGTCGGCAACCGGCTTGCCGAATTGCAATTGCGCATCCTCTGGGAGGAATTGCTGCCGCGCCATCCGGTCATCGAGGTATTGGCTCCGCCGCGCCGTACCTATTCGAACTTCATCCACGGCATGCGCTCGATGCCGGTGCGCATCCCGCTGCACTAGCGCAATCCGCCGAGGGGTTTGGGCGACGACTGCAAAATTCAACTGTGGGGGAGGAAGCCGATGCCGAAGAAAATCGCCCTGATCCTCGTGCTCGCCGGACTAACATGGGTCGGCGCAGTGCGCGCGCAAGCGCCTTCCCCGACTCCGACCCCGCCGCCACCCTATGGCGCGCCGGTCAGTCTCGCCGACGCCAAAAAGGCCGCCGCAGCCGCCGTCGCCGAAGTCGCGAAGTTGGGATCCGCGCCCGACGCGATCGCGATCGTCGATCACGGCGGGTTCCTGATCTACTTCGAGCGCGTGGACAACACCCAGCTCGGCTCCGTTGAGATCGCCATCGACAAGGCGCGCTCGGCCGCGCTGTTCCGCCGGCCGAGCAAAGTATTCGAAGATGCGGTCGCCGGTGGCCGCAATGCGATCCTCGCGCTGCGGGGGGCGATGCCGCTCGAGGGCGGCGTGCCGATCTCCGGCGGCAAGCTCGTCGGTGCAATCGGAGCCAGCGGCGGGACGGGGCAGCAGGATGGCCAGGTGGCGAAGGCGGGCGCCGACGCAATCAAGTAACGCGAAGCGCCGGCGTCTCTCGGCTACCTGCTTTCGCAGCGTGTGAAACAATTGAAGTTGAGCTGGACAAGCGCCGTGCGTCCTTCGAGACGGCCGCTTCGCGGCCTGCTCAGGATGAGCAATTTTCTTAATACGATTAGAGACTTCCCTCATGCTGAGGAGCGCCCAAAGGGCGCGTCTCGAAGCACGCACGACCGCAATGCAGCAATTCAGGATTTTGGAATCTTGAAGACCTGACCCGGATAGATCCGATCGGGGTCGCGTATCTGGCCGAGATTTGCCGAATAGATGACCAGATACCGCACGCCGTCGCCATAGCTGTGACGAGCGATCTGCCAGAGGCTGTTGCCGCGCTGCACGACATAGGTCTGACCCGACGCCAGCTGTGCTGCAACCGCCTGGGCAAGAGGCAGCGCAACGCGGTGGGCAACCCGCCCGTCGGACGCGAGCTGGTCAAGACGCAATTCGGGGTCCCCTGGGGAAACCGCCTGGGCCGAGGTCGCAGACCACGCCCCCGAGGAGTCCGCGGTGACTCTCGCGACCGGCTCGTTGCCGATGTAGACCTGCACGGTCGAGCCCGGCGTGGCGCGGCCCGAGAGCACGACACGGCCCTGTGGGTCGTATTCTGCAGTTTCCATCGACAGCGGGTTCGCTTTGTCCGCCGAGGGGGAGCCCGGCGACGCCTCGTCGGGGCGCTGAAGCACCCTCGCCGCCGCTTCGCCGTCGCGCGGCAATATCACGGCGAGCGCCGTCCCTCCCTGGCCTCCCGGCGCGGGTGGGCGGATCGACAGCGCGACCGTCTCGTCCGATTTGAGCGTCGCACCACCTTGACGGGACGCCTCGAGGGACAGCAGCCGGTCACCGGCACCGATCGGCTGATCCGGGACAAGCACCCACTCGCCCCGGCGATCGGCGGTGACCTCTCCGATTACCTTGTCGCCATCGCGAACGGTAACTTTGCTTCCCGGCTCGGCGCGCCCGGCGATGACTGCCGTCCCGGTGGGGCCGACCTTGACGATATCGAAGCTGGGTGGTTTTGGCGCAGGCGGCTCCGCGACACGACCTCCCCCGGGCGGCTCGCGCGCGGCGGCGGCAGAATCGCCCTGCGAAGCCGGCGGCGGTTGCGGGTTCGTCTCTCTGCCGGGATTAATCCCGCCGCCGCGAAATATCAAAGCGGCGGTGGCGGCAAGCAGCAAAACCGCGACAGCCGAACCGACCAAAACGCCGCGCCGCACTGATCCTCGCGAGACCATCATCTTGCCATCAAGCGCAGTGTATGCCCCGGCAGGTTCACTTGCAATCTTGCGCGTTCCAATGCATTTCCCACAGTCCGCAATCGCGGGAAGCCGAGCGAGGGCAAATGAAGAATATCCGACGGTTATGCGTCTATTGCGGCTCGTCTGGAGAGGTCCGCACGCAATACCGGGAAGCAGCAAGCGCGCTCGGCGCCCGTCTTGCCGCGGCCGGAATCGGCCTCGTCTACGGCGGCGGGCGGGTCGGGTTGATGGGCCTGCTTGCCGATGCCGCCCTGGCGGCCGGCGGGGAGGTGACCGGGATCATCCCGTCGCGGCTGGGCGACGCCGAAGTGGCCCATCACGGCGTCACCGAACTGGTCGTTGTCGACAACATGCACGACCGCAAGCGTCTGATGGCCGAGAAGGCGGACGCCTTCGCGATCCTGCCGGGGGGCATCGGAACGCTCGACGAGATGTTCGAGGCCGTCAGCTGGAAACAGCTCGCCCTGCACGACAAGCCGATCCTGCTCGTTGATGTCGGCGGCTACTGGGCGCCGCTGCGCGGCCTGCTCGATCACATCGTTACGGAGGGCTTTGCGCGACCGCAGACGCTCCGTCTGTTGCGGGTCGTTCCAACCGTCGCAGCGTTGATGGAAGCGCTCGCGGAGGCGCCGCGCCCGACACAGCATGTGGATCCGCGACGTCTCTGACGGTTGGCGTCTGCGGCTTGCTGCGGCTTGCCTCGTCTTGCGGCCCTCCTTATCCTCTTCGCGCTTGCGAAGCCCTGGCCCGGCAAGACCCTTCTGTCGCTGCAAGGATGACATTTATGACTAAAATCAAAGTGGCCCAGCCTGTCGTTGAACTCGACGGCGACGAAATGGCTCGAATCATGTGGAGCAAGCTGATCTAGCCGTATCTCGAAGTCGACCTGAAATATTACGACCTCGGTATGGAAGCCGCGACGCTCTCACGTCAGTGCGATAACACAGGGCATAATCGTCAATAGATCAACTCAGCCGAAACGAAAGCGGCGCGCGGAGGTGCAAGCATGTCAGATCTCGAAATCGTTTGGACGAAGGTTGATGAAGCGCCTGCGCTTTCGACATTTTCCCTTCTGCCGATCGTCCAAGCCTTTGTCGGGACGGCCGGTGTGAAGATGAAGCTGAAGGACATTTCGCTGACTGGCCGCATCATCGCCAATTTCCCCGACAAACTGACGCCAGCGCAAAAGATCAACGACGAGCTCGCCGAACTTGGCCAACTTGCGATGCGCCCCGAGGCCAACATCATCAAGCTGCCCAACATCTCCGCCTCGATCCCGCAGCTGAAGGCTGCGATAAAGGAGTTGCAGAGCAAGGGTTACGACGTGCCGGACTATCCGGACACCGATGCGACGCCAGCCGA
>JBJMQW010000317.1:0-3589 GCA_045802495.1 Allostellaceae bacterium
ATCGAGTTGCCGACGGAGCCGGACTACTGCCGATTCCACGCTGTAGGAACCGTTGCGCAGGCTGCCGGACATGCCAATCAGGTGAATCAAGGCTGGGGCTCTTGTACGGGGGCGACTCCCTCCTCATAACGAAAGCCGCTCGCTGATGGCAACCTTCGCGGATCTTTGGACCATGCCGGGATTGCGACCCGTTTGCGCCTTCGAATTGGTCCGCCGGCCGGCGAGGCCGCCGGACTGGCTGCTCCGCCACCCGGCTGCGCCGCAGTGTATTGTCGAGCCGCAAGGATGTGCCCGCCGATGAGTCTGCGCGCATCCCGGCGAGGTCTTGTTCCGCCCTTCATTGCGATGGATGTGCTGCGCGCCGCCAATGATCACGAGATCGCCGGCGCCGATGTAATCCATCTCGAAGTTGGCCAGCCGGGTGCCCCGGCGCCCGATCCGGTGCTGGACGCCGCACGGCGCGCGCTGGCCGACGAGCGGATCGGTTACACCGACGCGCTCGGCATTGCACCGTTACGGGCGGCGATCGCCGCCAATTATCAGGCGCAGTATGGGATCACTGTCGATCCCGCCGAGATTGTCGTTACGACTGGCTCCTCCGCAGCGTTTCAGCTGGCATTTCTCGCTGCTTTCGAACCCGGCGACCGGGTCGGGCTCGCCGTTCCCGGCTATCCGGCCTATCGCAACATTTTGACGGCCCTCGGAATCGAGGCCGTGCTGATCACCGTCGGGGAGAACGCGCATTATCAGCCGACACCCGAATTGCTGGCTGAGGCAGGCAGGCTCGATGGACTGATCGTGGCGAGCCCCGCCAACACAACCGGAACAATGATCCGCAGCGCGGATTTCGCGCGGCTGGTCGGCTATTGCCACGACCACGAAATTCGATTGATTTCAGACGAGATCTACCATGGCATCACCTACGAGACGGCCGCGGCCACGGCGCGTGCCTACGGGCGCGAAGCGATCATCGTCAACTCATTCTCGAAATATTACAGCATGACAGGCTGGCGGCTCGGCTGGATGCTGACACCGCCTGACTTGGCGCGCTCGGTCGAATGCCTGGCGCAGAATTTCTACATCTCGCCGCCGGCGCTATCGCAGCTCGCGGCTCTGCCGGTGTTCGGTTGCCGCGCCGAACTGGACGGTCACGTCGGGCGCTACCGCGCCAACCGTGACCAGCTGATCGCGACCTTGATGAAAGCGGGCCTCTGTCGTTTTGCGCCCGCCGAGGGCGCGTTCTATCTCTATGTCGACGTCTCGAGCCTCACGCGGGACAGCGTGGCGTTCTGCCAGCGGATGCTGGCGGAAACCGGGGTCGCGACAACCCCCGGCCGCGATTTCGATCCGCTCCATGGCGATCTTTGGCTGCGCCTCTCCTTCGCCGGTTCGACAGAAGATATAGCCGAAGCCGCGCGGCGCCTGGCCGACTGGCTGCCGCGCGCGGGCTGAATATGCCTCCGCCGATCCTCAGCATTTACCGTGCATAGCTGAGCGGGCTTGAGACCAGGCGTTGGGGTCCTTCAGAAAGCTCTCGACGGCTTCGTATTGGCCGGGGGCAAAGCGGCCGAGCCGCGCGGCGGTTGCCGCCACGTCCCACCAGGTCGCCAGCGCCAGGAGATTAATGCCTTCGGCGGCAAGGCTCGTCTCGGTCCGTGGAAAGATGCCGTAGTTGAAGATCACGAAGGCATGGTCGATCCGCCCGCCGGCCTGCCGGATCGCGCGCACGAAGTTGAGCTTCGAGGTGCCCTCGCTGGCGAGGTCTTCGACCAGCAGCACGCGCGCATCATCCTTTAGCTCACCTTCGATCTGGGCGTTGCGCCCGAAGCCCTTGGGCTGCTTGCGGACATAGAGCATGGGCAGGGACAGCTGGTCGGCGATCCAGGCGGCGAACGGGATGCCGGCAGTCTCGCCGCCGGCGACTGCGTCGAGCGATTCGAACCCCGTACGGCTCGTAATGAGGTCCGCGGCCAGGCCCATCAACTTTTTCCGGGCGCGCGGGAACGAGATCAGGCGGCGACAATCAATATATACCGGCGAGCGAAGCCCGGAGGTGAAGGTAAACGGCTCTTCCGGGCGGAACAGCACGGATCCGGTTTCGAGCAGGATGCGGGCGGTGATCTCCGCCGCATCGGCCTCGGTTTGGGAGCGGGCAGGGTGCGGGGCGTTCGGCATGGCTTATCCTAGCGCAAAAATCGCAATCACAACGCCGCCGGGCTACGATGCCCGCGACATCCTCATCCCCAGCCGGAATTTCCGCTAGCCGATGCAAGCCGCCCCACTTTGCCCGATCACCGGCCTCCCGGCGACGCGCCGCATCCAGCCAATCAGCGCAAGGCTGATCACCGGATTGTGGCGGGGCGCCTTTGGAATAGCGACCGAGCGACAGCTCGCCGGCGTCGCGCAATTCGGCTTGTGGGAATCGTCCTGTGGGCTCGCCTTTTTCGACCCGATGCTCGCCGGAGATGCGCGGTTTTACCGCGATCTCTATCGGCAAGGAGATTTTCATCGACTGCTGGCCGCCCCCGGCCTCGCGAGAGCCGAATTCAAACGTGTCGCCGAACTGGTCCGGCCACGAGATAAGGTCCTCGATGTCGGTTGCGGTGAGGGCGGGCTGGCGCGCCATCTGTTGCAAGCGATCTATGTCGGCCTCGACCCGAACTTCTCCTCGGCAACAGCGTCACTCGACATCCGGAACGAGACGATTGCGCAACACGCCGCACTGCATCCGGCAGAATACGACGTGGTCTGCGCGTTTCACGTTATCGAGCATGTCGCCGACCCGCTGGGTTTTGCTCGCGACATCGTTCGTTGTGTCGCGCCCGGTGGACGACTCTGCATCGCGGTGCCTGGCCGGGCCTCGCCGATAACCAAGATCCCGAATTTTGTTTTCAACGCGCCGCCGCATCACCTGAGCTGGTGGAACGAGAGTGCCTTGCGCGCATTGGCCGATCGCCTTGGCCTGATCGTCGAGACAGTCGAGGCAGTGCCGTTCAGCTCGCATGACAGCCTCATCTACTGGATGGGACGGACCGTCCCCAAGCTGACCGGAGAGCGTTATTTTCGCGCCCACTGGACCTGGTATTGCGCGCTTGCCTGGAGCTGGCTCGGCGGCCGAATTTGTAACCTTCTGTTCCGCCTTCCGCCATCTGCGGAAGCTTCGGGATTGCTGCTTGTAGCCCGCAGGTCGCGTTGATCGTTTCCGTGGCAGCGGCGGTATCGGTCTTCTATGCCCTCTGGTCGCTCGCCTTGGGATTGCTGTTTGTTGTACGGCTCCGAATCCCCGGTGATCGACCTGCGGCGAGAATTACGCTGGTATTGCCGGCGACCGGCGCGCTCGCTGGGATTGAGGATCTCCTCGACGCCCTGTCCGTTCAATCGCTCCGCCCTTGTCGAACGCTCATTGCAGTCGAGTCCACAGCAGATCCGGCATTCTCGCGCATCGTAGCGCTGGCCGAGCAATATCCACAGCTGAACATCGAACTGATCGTCGCCGGCCTCTCTTCGCTGCGCAGCCAGAAATGCACCAACCTCCTCGCCGCTTTGGACCGTTTGCGCCCTGACGATGCTTATGTCGTATTTCTCGATG
>JBJMQW010000318.1:0-5744 GCA_045802495.1 Allostellaceae bacterium
CTCATTCTCGCCGACCGTCAGGTCGCCCTCGGCGCGCAATAATTCCGCCAGAGCATGGGCCAGACGCGGATCGCGGTTGAACAGCACGGCGACATGCCATCGCCGCGACACGCCCTTGAAAACAGGGGTGAAGCTGTGCAGCGCCACCAGCGCCGTAGCGCGGCCCTCCGCCGCGCGGCGATCCAGGGCGGCCGCGATCGCCGCATGGTAGGCCCGGAAGACCACTTCGACCCGGATGCCTCGCTCTTCGTCGCTGAGACCTCGATTGCCGGGGATTTCGGTTAGCTCGCTGATCTCCGGGATCGAGCTCGCGACACTGGGATCGCGATTGCACTCTATGACCAGACGTGAATAGCGCTGCAGAACTACTGCCGCATCCAGTAGCCGCGACAGCTGCCGTCCGACTGCGCCAATGCCGATGTCCCAGGCGATGTGGCGGAGTGTCTCGGGCGCGGGCAGGCCGAGAGTGCCGAGGCGCCGCGGGAAAGCGCGCCCGGCATGATCACAAGTCAAAAAGAAGACCGAACCGCCGGTCACGTTTTCCAATGCGACCGGATCGGGCTCGCCGGGTTCCAGTAACTGCTCAGCAGAAAATTTGTCATTGCCTGGCTTGACCCGGCAATCTCGACTGCGGCTCAGCATGCTGCGGCGTCCGTGCAGGTGCCCGAGTCAAGCCCGGGCATGACGAACTGTGCCCTGTCGATCATTGTTGAGACCTCAATAAACCTCGGCGTAGCGGGCGCAGAGTTCCGCCGGCGACAGGCCAGCCACCTTTTCCGCCTCCACCCGTTTGAACCGCATATACGCGTCGAGATGGGTCGGCCCGAACCAGCCGCCCACCGTCTCGCTGGCAGCCAACCGGTCAAGCGCTTCGGGCAGCGAGCGGGGCAGCGCCGGGGCCGAGCCCGACGGCAACGGAAGCTGGCGGCGGATCCCGTCGACTCCGGCGAAGATGACCGCCCCCAACGCCAGATAGGGGCTCGCTGCCGCGTCGGTCACACGAAACTCGACATGGAACTGGCGCGCCGTGTCCTCTGCAGTCGCGGCGGCGAAAACCGGGCAGATGCGCAGGCTGGCGCCGCGGTCCTGACGCACCAGGTCGATGACCGTCGGCGCCCAAGCGTTGGGCGTCAGACGCAAATAGGAGACGGGCGAAGGGGCCGTGACCGCGCAAATGGCCGGCATGTGGTGCAAGACGCCGGCGAAGAAATGTTGTGCCGGCTTGCTGAGATCCATCGGCTCGCCGGCCGCGTGCGTCGCCGGCCGGCCGGCCGCGTCGACAAAGCTCATATGAACATGCACGCCATTGCCGACGAGATCGGGGTCGGGCTTTGGAGAGAATATGACGCGGTGCCCCAGCCGATGCGCCGTGGCACGCGCCATCTCCCGCGTGATCACCGCGTGGTCGGCGGCGGTCAAGGCCGGTTGCGGCATCACCGTAACCTCGTACTGGCGCGCGCCGTATTCGGCGAGGAAGGTATCGGGTATCACCCCGGCAGCGCGCAGCGCCGCCATAAAGATCTCGCCGAACGAGCCTTGCCGACGGAACGCGGCTAGAGCGTAGGCGTCGCCGGCGCGCTCTGAAGTTCCCGTATAGAGAAACTCCTGCTCGAAGGCGGCGACGAGGCGAAGCCCCGCCGACTCGTCCAGCTGTTGGACTGCACGGCGGAGAAAATCTCGCGGGCAGCATTCCCAGGCGCTGCCGTCGGTATTGCAGATGTCGCCGAGGTAGAAATGCTCGATCGCCGAACCGTCGCCAAAATCGACGCGCACCTCGGCGCCCTGATCGGGAACGATCATAAAATCGCCCGCCGTGCCGAATGGAGTGTCCCAGATCGGCCCGAAGGGCGACATCATCAGATTGCTGCCGGTCCAGCCGACTCCCTTCCTGAGCCTTGCCGGAAGCTCGCGCGCCGGAAACCCTTTGCCGCGGGCATGACCCGAGATGTCGCAGGTCGCGACGAAAACCAGCTCCTCCCTGATCATGCCGCCGCCAACGGCGCATACCGGTCCAACAGCCGCAGGATCTCGTCACGGCTCACATCAGGCACTTCGAGCAGCACCTCGTCGATGCCGGCAGCACGATACTCGGCGAGCGCCGCCTTCTCCGCCGGCGCGCTGAACACCGAGATGGACAGCGATTTGGGGTCACGCCCTTTTGCTTCGGCCATCCGGCGCAGCCGGTCAACCGCACCCCTGGGGGTAAAGTCGCCAACGGGGCGCGGGATCCATCCGTCGCAATATTCGACGATGCGCCGCAGAGTGTAGTCGCTTTCGCCCCCGAGCAGGATCGGTGGGTGCGGTTTTTGCGCCGGTTTGGGATAAGACCAGACCGGGTCGAAATTGACGAATTCCCCGTGGAACGACGCCTCCTCCTGCGTCCACAACGCCTGCATCGCCAGGATGCGCTCGCGCATCAGCTTGAAGCGGGTGTTGTAGCGCGCCCCGTGATTTTCCATCTCTTCGACATTCCAGCCCCCGCCGATGCCGAAAATGAACCGGCCGCCGGACAGTTGGTCGAGGCTGGCGACGCACTTTGCAGTGACGATCGGGTCGCGTTCCGGGATCAGGCAGATGCCCGTGCCGAGCAGCAGCTTCTTTGTGGCCGCAGCGGCAAACGCCAGCCCGACGAACGGATCATGTGTGTGCGAGTACATCTTCGGCAACTCGCCGCCGCCCCGGAAAGGGCTGCGCCGGCTGGTCGGGATGTGCGTGTGCTCCGGTACATATAGCGAAGCAAAGCCGCGCTCCTCGAGCGCGGCCGCCAGCTCGCCGATATCGATCCCGTAGTCGGGGTTGAAGTAGAACACGCCGACACGCATGTCGATTCCTCTCCGCAGCAGATGGATGTCGGCTAGGATGACATAATTGCGAAAATTCGACCATGGAGGAGAGCCATGCCGGTCGTCACGGTCCGCGGCGTCGACATCAATTACGAGGTACTCGGTGAGCGCGGTCCCTGGGTGGTGCTGCAGCCGGGTGGAAGGCGCGCCCTCGCGGGGGTCAAATCACTCGCGGAGAAGATTGCCGAGGCCGGCTGCCGGGTGCTTGTCTACGACCGGCGCAATTGCGGCGCATCGGCCGTCTCGTTCGACGGCGGGAATTCCGAGAACGAGATCTGGGCCGAGGATCTCCACGCCCTATTGGCCGAACTGGACGCGCTCCCCGCCTATATCGGCGGCAGCTCATCGGGTTGCCGACTGGCGCTCCTGGCGGCGCTGCGCCATCCCGGCGACGTGCGCGGTTTACTGCTCTGGCGCGTCACTGGCGGCGCCTACGCCGCCGGGCGCCTAGTCGAGAACTATTACACGCAGTTTATCGACGCCGCACGGCGAGGCGGCATGGAAGCGGTCTGCCGCACCGAGCATTTCAGCGATCTGATCAACAGCAACGCGGCCAACCGCGCCCAACTCATGGCGATCGAGCCGGCGCGCTTTATTGCCGTGATGGAAGAGTGGCGGCGCGCCTTCAACGAGGGCGCCCATCACCCGGTCATCGGATTGAGCCCGTCCGAGCTGCGGTCGCTGACAATGCCGGCCTGCATCATTCCGGGCAACGACCGCGTGCACCCGCGTGGGCCTGGTCAAGCCGCTCACCGGCTGATGCCAAACAGCGAGTACCATGAGGTGCTGACGGAGGACCGCCCCGACCTCGATGTTGCGTTGGAGGAATGGAACGCCAAGGAGGGCTTGCTGGCGGCCATCTTTATCGACTTTTTGCGACGCACAGAGCGCCGCGGCTGAGCCTTCCCTCCGCAAAGCGCAAGCTCTCGGACAGGCAGCGACCGCTAAAAGGCCGGGATCACCGGCGCCGGTACGACATGCTCTTCGACTCCGCGAACCCCCGGGATGTTTTCGGCGGCGATCCGCAGGGCGTGCCTCTCTTCTTCGGGCCGATCGTCGGACACCCAGAGGTGCACGATGCCGTCGCGAACAATGATATCGGCGGCCCAAGTGTGAACCCACTCCTGCCCACTCAGCTCGGTCAGCAATTTCTGGCGGATTGTGCGATCGTCTACGGCGGCTTCCGCCGTCAGCTGGCTTCCCGCCGCTGCCAGCGCCCGAACCAGGTTCGCGCGACTCACGATACCGACGAGCTTCCCGTCTTTGACCACCGGCACGCGCTTGATCCGCTTGGTTTCGAGCAAATGGGCAATGTCGGCAAGTTCGGTCGTGTCGCTCACCGAGACGACGTCGCGGGTCATGATGTCTTTGACCGTGCGGCCGTGCGCCTTGACATAGTCCCGGGCGAGTTCCTGATCGCGCCCGACCGTGTCGAGCCACCATGAGCGCCGCCGCCCGGTCCGGCGGTCCGGCCGCCGCTCGGTCCCGGTCTCGACGCGATGCAGCAGATCGCCCTCGCTCACAACACCGATCACCCGCCTTTCGGAATCGATCACCGGAACACCGCTGATCCCACGCTCGGATAGCAACGCCGCCACCGCCTGCACCGATGCGTCCGGGTCGACGGTGATCACGTTGGTTGTCATGACGTCCATAGCGCGCATTGTTTCATCCTCCCTCTTTGGTCTATTTGCAGTTTAATGTACTCCCGCTACCGGCTGCTGATACAGATCAAATAGGGATCTCTCAGTCGATTACCGCGATCCCTTGGACCTCGACGAGCATTTCCGGCCGTGCGAGACCCGCGACTGTGATCAACGCGCTCGCCGGAAAGTTATCGCCGAAGATCTCCTTTCGCAGCTGAGTAAAGCGGTCGCCGTACCGGGCATCGGTGATGAACACCGTCATCGTCACCATGTCGGCCAAGCTGCCGCCGGTCTCTTCGAGAGTTCGGCCGAGCCGGGAGAACACTTCACGGACCTGCCCATCAAAATCGCCGGCGAGCGATTTTCCCGACGCATCCGCTACGGCAACCTGACCTGCCAGCCAAACGGCTCTGCCCCTTCCGGTAATCACCGCCTGCGAGTACGCTCGTGCTTGCGCCGCCTCGCGCTTTACAAAGATCCTGTTCGCAGCCGTGCTCTGGGTCATTCTGGCCTCCCGTCAGGCGGTCTCGGACATTGTGAAAGCTTGATCGTCGGCGGAGCTCAAGTCGAGTCAGGTTCTCCCTCATCGGCATGCTTTTGGGTCGGCGGCTCTTGATCGAGTGAGGCAATTTCCCAATTTCATCCGCAACGAGCCGATCCGGCCCCCCTGGCAAGGCCGCCAAGACGCCGGCCGACTTTGCGATGTCGGATCAGCGAGGTTCCTGCGCTCAGACCGTGATATCGGGCCCCGCAAATCGCAAATTCCGACAGGCCGGTCCGTCGAGTGCGGCGCCCCAGGCTGCACCCTCAGGGTGTCTCCGTTGTCGACAAGAAGACCTCTGGAGGGCTGTGGGTTTTGAAATCGGATCGACCGGAAAGCAGAGGCGACGTCGGTTGCGAAACAGCCAAACGCGAGCGGCGTATCGAGCAGCTAATTGATCGGCTGCCGCAAAGTTGGCGGCCCTTTGCCTGGTGGCTGCGCCGACCCTCCCGGCGGGTTTTGCGTATATCCATCGGCGTTGTTCTGATCGTCGGCGGCTTACTCAGCATATTACCGGTGTTCGGCTTGTGGATGCTGCCCGTTGGTTTGCTGCTGCTGGCCGAGGATGTCCCAGTGCTGCGCCGAGCAACGGACCGCGTACTGGAATGGGTCGAGAGACGCCGTCCGCATTGGCTGCAACGCAACCCCAAGCGGATAGGCACTGTGCCGTACACCATAATTCACGACGCTTACAATTCCGGCCGGAAATATTTC
>JBJMQW010000319.1:0-4869 GCA_045802495.1 Allostellaceae bacterium
AATGCCATGTCCCTTGTCTAGCAAAACTCAACCGGACAGCCGTGGGCTTGCCCCGCGTATCCACGTCTTCCCTCGTTGTGCAACGAGGCGTGGATGCCCACGGATCCAATCCACGGACTGAAGGCCCACGCACAAAACCACGGCTGTCCGGTTGGGACCTTATCGGTTGCAGGGCAAAAATATGGCTCATCTTATAGTTGTCATCACTGGGCTCGTCCCGGTGATCCATGCCTTCTGCGAAGCCGTGACAGGCATCGTGGATGGCCGGATCAAGTCCGGCCATGACGATTGTAACGAGGGTCGGAGGCCAAATTTGCAACCTGAGAACTTTCCTCGGAGAGCCCCGGTCCAGGGGTGGGGTTGGGGGTATCGGCCATCGGAGGTTTCCTGCGGTTGCGCGGGCAGCGATTGCCGCAAGGATCGCATGCCAGCGAGGCGATTTTATGATGCCCATGACAGCAACGAGCCCGCCGGTTTTTACCATCGGCCACTCGACGCGCAAGGTCGCCGAGCTCACCGATCTGCTGGGGCAGGCCGGGGTCGAGCTGCTGGTCGATGTGCGCTCAGTGCCGCGCTCGCGAACCAACCCGCAATTCAACGCCGACGCGCTGCCGGAGCCGCTCGCGGAGAGGGAGATCGCGTACCGCCACCTGCGGGCGCTGGGCGGCTTGCGCGGCCGGCGGAAAGACACGGGGCCATCGCCCAACACGATGTGGCGCAACGACGCCTTTCGCAACTATGCCGACTACGCCGCGACCGACGCCTTCCGCGCCGGGCTTGCCGAGCTGATGGCGCTCGCCCGCGACCGGCGCTGCGCGATCATGTGCGCCGAGGCCGTGTGGTGGCGCTGCCACCGCCGCATCATCGCCGACTACCTGTTGGCGCAAGGCGTCCCGGTGCAGCACATCATGGGATCGGGCAAGATCGAGGCGGCGACGCTGACGCCGGGCGCCCGGCCGCTCGCCGACGGCACGATCGTGTACCCAGCGCCCCCGCAAGACAGCCAAATCTGAGCAACCCGACGGCCTCGCGCCGAGCCGGCCGAACCACCACTCCAGATACCCCGAAAGATCCCCCGGGGGTGCGATTAATACTTGGCAAAGGTAGACATTGCGATCGGGTACCTACTTGTGTGTGGCGTATCCTGGGCAATTATGCGACTTCGACCGAGGTGCTCCAGCTTGCGCCGATGCACAACGCAATAGAATGCCCCGCTCGCTTCTACTGTACCCGACCTGTTATCCTTCGCAAAACCCCGCAATCGCTTCTTGCAGCGTGTCCACGCTGGAGAACTGAAACGCGGCGGCCGCGGCACTGAGTCCCTCATACTTCTTGGCGAGGGCCGAGACACTCTGGCCGTAACAGTTGGCGTTTCCAGGTGTCCCCGCGAAAATTGGTTGGTCGCCGAATATCCATGCAGCACCCACCCCACCATTGTCGATGGGGCCGCCAGAGAGGACAGTCTTGCCATCACCGGAAATTGCGACAGAAGTCCCTTGCTCAGCACCGCCGATAGTGGAATCTGGGGTGAGGGCCGCACCCGTACCAACCAGCTTTGTTTTCTGGGTCCACACTCCATCAGAGCGTGCAAATACCCATGCGGCACCCGTGTTATTGTCGTCAGCAAAGCCACCGATAATGGCCGTATTCCCGTCACCGGATAGCGACACTGAGATACCTTGCAGCTGAAATGGCCCTATTACATCGTTGCCGACCAGTTTAGGGCCTTGCTGGCTCCACATTCCATAAGAGCGCGTAAACACCCACGCGGCACCGGCATCAAAGTTGTCCAACGGCCCACCTACGATAACCGTATTTCCATCATCGGAGATCGAGACAGAATAGCCTTGCATTGCGGTGCCGACGGTTTCCGTGCCGACCAGTTTGGCCTGCTGTCTCCATACCCGTTCGGAACGCGTGAAGACCCATGCAGCCCCCGCCCCATTGCCGCCATTGGCCTCATTGTTGTCATTAAATCCACCAACGACGGCGGTGTTCCCGTCGCCTGAAAGCGCGACTGAAGTCCCTTGGCTTGAAAATGGACCCACAACATCGGTGCCAACGAGTTCGGCTTGTTGGTTCCACATGCCGTGCCGACGCACAAATACGAACCCACTGCCGATCTCGCCGTTGGCAAAAGGTGCACCGATAACGGCGGTTTTTCCATCGCCAGAGATCGACGCGGAATAGCCAAATCCGATGCCGAAAGGCGTCCCTGCAGGAGCCAGTTTGGCCTGCTGTTTCCATTGCCGATTAAACGAGCGCTGGAAAATCCACGCGGCGCCTGCATTATGGTTATCAAAAGGCCCACCGACAATCGCAGTGTTTCCGCTGTTTGATAGCGACACCGAAAACCCCTGATCTGCATTGCCAATCGCATCTGTAGCGACCAGCTTGGTCTGCTGGGTCCACTTACCACGCAAGCGCTCAAATACCCACGCGGCACCACGACTGTTAAGCATACCGGAGGCATCGCCCGGCCCACCAACAAGAGCCGTGTGCCCGTTCCGGGAGAGCGCCGCAGAGACGCCCTGGCTTGAACCACCTATGGCGTCCGTGCCGACTAGCTTTGCCTCCTGCTTAAACTGCGCCATTGCCGGTAGCGATGTCGCCGCAACAAGTCCCACAGAGACTATCCTCGCGAATGCGGAACGCTTCATTCTAAGGCAACCCCCCTGGGCGACGTGAGTTGATGTAGGCGTTTTGCGCGCGCGTTTGAGCGCCGTCAAAAATACAGGCGACCGCGAAGGCGGCGATCGCGAGCAACCCGGAAATGCCAAAATTCATGGCGTCTCCCGAACAGCAGATCGGGACCTGCCGCCACCGCGAATACCTAATCCGTCAATTTGATCGATATTATCGATAGTAGTGGTAGAACGGTCAATCGCGATAATATGGTTAACGACGAAATTTCGCTTCCATCATAATATTCGCTGCACGTCCTACAACCACAGTACACAGCCGTGCGGTTGCGTCTGTGGCTGCGCTCCAAGCACAAGACCAGACGAAGCAAGGGCGGCAGTTTCCACTCCGCAACTTCTACGAGACCCTCGGGCTCGTGCGTCTGACCCAGCTCGGGCGCGACGTGCCGTGGACGAAGGCGTGAGGTCTTGTCCGAGAGCCGACGCCGGTCGACCACGACGCCCCGTCGCGCCTCGAGCCCCACGGCAAAATTGCAGACCCTTTCGGATCGAGGGGCTACGGCCGTAAAAAATGACCGAATCTTACCCTTCAAAAAACGTCTTATCGGCTATGCGCATCGCGACCGACCCCCGGGTGTAACACCGTATGACCGTCGCTCGCGCAACCCGGGGGTTCGACGCGATCCACGACAACGTCGCCACCAGGGCCGATCTACGCGAGCTCGAACTGCGCCTGGAGGCACGATTTGAAGCAGTGGAGCGACGGATCGACGGCGTTGTGGTGCGGCTCGGTTCTCTGATCGTAATCCTGACCGGGATCGTGCTGGCGGCGATCCGCTACCTGCCGCACAGCTGACGCTCAGAGCTTAGCCGGGAGGCACGCGGGGGTTGGGCAGTCGCGTAGGGCCTCCGCTTTCACTCCCCAGTCAATCCCAGACACCTCGGCGTAGGACGCCCCGGGCTAGACGTTCCGCCAAAAGTTTCGCTGCAGTGAAAACGCTAGTGCTCAACACAAACATACGATTCACATTACCGTCATGGCCGGGCTTGTCCCCGTGGGCCTTCAGCCCACGGACTTGATCCGTGGGCATCTACGTCTTTGCCTCGCACGCAGCGCCCGTCGCCGATGCGTGGATGCCCGGATCAAGTCCGGGCATGACGAGTTGGTTGGCATCCTGCACCATCTGAATGACCCAGAGCACTGGGCGATTGCCCCAAGTTTTTTGCGCGGGTTGCGGCTGGTCGCGATCTGAGAGCCTTACAAGGTGCGCTCGCGCAGCATGCGGGCGCGGCTGCGCTGCCAGTCCCGGTCTCGCTCGGCCTGGCGCTTGTCCGCCTTTCGCTTGCCGCGCGCGAGGCCGAGCTCGACCTTGGCGCGGCCGCGATCGTTGAAATAGATCGACAGGGGCACGATGGTGATCCCCTCTCGCCGAATCGCACCCAGCAAGCGATTCATTTGTTTGCGGTGCAGCAGCAGTTTGCGCGGGCGTCGCGGCTGGTGATTGAAGTGAGCCGAGGCCGAATATTCGGGGATATTGGCGTTGACGAGAAAGAGCTCGCCGCCGTTTTCATCGGCGTAGGCCTCGGCGATGCTCGCCTGACCCTGGCGCAGCACCTTGACCTCGGTGCCCTGCAAAACCACGCCGGCCTCGAGGGTGTCCTCGATCAGGTAATCGTGGCGCGCCCGGCGGTTCTGCGCAACATAACGGTCTGCCGCCCGCATCAGTTGAGAAGGCCGGCGCCTCGCATCGCCCGCTGCACCCTCTCCTCCGTCTCGGGCATGATCGCCCACAGCGGCTGGCGCACTTCGGCCGTGCAGCGCCCGAGCAGAGAAGCAGCGTATTTGACCGGCGCCGGGCTGGTTTCGGCGAACAGCGCATCGTGCAACGGGATCAGGCGCCGATTGATTTCGCGCACGGTGCTAAGATCGCCGCGTTGCCAGGCTTCGTGCATTTCCGAGCAGAGCCGCGGGGCAACATTTGCGGTTACCGAAATGCAACCGTCGCCGCCTTGCGCAAGATAGGCAACAGCAGTCGCGTCCTCGCCCGAAAGCAGGCAAAAGCCGGCGCCGATCTCCACTCTCATCCGCAGGGGACGGGCGAGATCGTTGGTGGCGTCCTTGACCCCGACGACGTTCGGCAGTTTGGCGAGACGCGCCATCGTCCCGTTTGTCATATCGACCGACGAGCGGCCGGGGATGTTGTAGATGACGATCGGCAGGTCGACG
>JBJMQW010000320.1:0-4277 GCA_045802495.1 Allostellaceae bacterium
TCCGGCTGCTCCGGATGCCAGGTTTGGGTAATCTCGATGACAAGATCGGCCCGAATTGTGCCATCGAGCCTGACGCGGCGGGCGGGCCTCACCGAATGCACTTCGATGCCGTGCAGCTTGCCTGCCATGTCCTTGATTGGCGGCGCTGTGCTGAGATCCCTCGACAAGCCGAGAAGTTCGATTTCCCGATCCAACACTTTGGGCGACATCAGCCAGTTGTGCAGCGTAGCGGCGTTTTTGCGGGAATTCGCCCAAGCCTCTTTGCGATCGATCGTGAGGTTCCAGCCGAGATCCATCTGAGCCAAAATCTCTTTCAGCCTCTCCGGATCGAGGGGGGCCGGCGGGGGCTCCCAAGCGAGGCTTTCGACCCCCAGGTGTCGCACTCCCTGGGGATGGATTCCGCGATCCCGAAAAGCCGAGATGAAGGCGACGCGGTAGGCGCGCCGGTCATCGGGAACGATGTCCCGGTCGGCGGTGATCAATGCCCGCAGATAATCGCCGAAGGTCATATCTATCGGCGGGCAATAGTCGAGCGCGCGAATGCACATCATCAGGACCTGCTCTGCGACCTTGCCGGCCTCATGGGCCAAGCGGTCGACGAGGTCGGCAGGGATCGATCCTTCGGGTAGAACGCCGGTGCCGCCGCTCGACAGGCGCAGCAGATCCACGGTTCGGGTTTGATAGATCTGCAGAAATGCGTCGAACACAGCAGCGACGAGCACTGCCCCGCGATCGTGCGCCTCGGTCGCTTTGGCATAGTCGTCCCGCGACGGCTTGTTCGCCACCCACTGGCCGTCCTCCCAATGCCCGATCGCGTCGCGCAACGCGCCGTAGCCCCGGCTCGCAGCGCCGAACTGCCGGGCCAGCTCTCCGAGCAGATTTTGACGCCTGATATCGCCGCGCGTGCGCGCAATCTGGTGGCGCAGCGCTTCGGGTAATGCGAAATGCTGGAATATCGCGACGATGTCCGCGAAAGCCTCGTGGAATGCCAGCGCGTCAGGGGTCGTCGGCTCCGCAAACCGGCGATGCAGCCCATCGAGCAGCGCATGAGTGGTCTCATGGCTGACGATGTCATGCGACAGGCAGCCGAAAACCGTCCCACCTGGCAAATCATCGCCGGGGGTCAATTCCGAAGCCCGGAAATAACCGAACAGCAGCGCCTTATGCTCCGGGCTGTAATAGGCGTTCGCGGCGCGCAGCGCGTGCGGGTAGATGCGCAATCGCTGGACGTATTGCTCCTGCGTCTTGCCGTTGACCCGGACGAAACGCGGCGCCCAAAGGGCGCGGCGTCCCAATGCCCGTTCGAAATAGTCGATCGTCTGCCGGGCCACCGCATAGGCCATCTGCTGATGAAATTGCGGGTTCGCCTCGGAGGGGGTGAGCCCGTTCGTGGCCAGCAGATTGCGGTCGTCGAGATCGACTGGGGCGTAGCAGGCCCGGCTGCTCGGATCGATGTCGATCACCTCGAGATACTCGCCGACGGGTCCCGGTTCGAGCGGCTCCCAAGGAACCTCGGCCACGCTTTCGTTGATGCTCAAGGTCTCCAACCGTGCCGCCAGGGTCGGGTCGAACGCGTAAATGCGCAGCCTGCGGGCGGGGGGAGCGGGGTGACGCGGACGCGTCGCGATCTCCAACTGCATGGCGGTGATCGGGTTGCCGACATTGGCGACCGGCACCAGCGGGGTATCCGCTCGCGCGGCTTGGCCCAGCGCCGCGCGCAAGGCTTGCGAGGCGCGGGGATCGCTGGCGAGCGCGTTCGCCAATCTGCGGAGATCGGCGGGGGCAGGCTGCGGATCCAATACAGAGGGCAAAATCGCGGCATAGCGTCCGCCCATGCTCAGCTGCAATGCTTCGAGCTCCAGCATCCGTTGGTTCGCTTCCGGCACCGCCTGCAAGCCCAAACCAGTAATCAAACGCAGCAAGCTGAAGGAGGCGTCGTCAGGCGCTTCCTTGGACAATGCCGAGGAGGTGGCCGGTGCGGCTGCAAGGGCATCCGTCACATGGATCAGGCCGCGCCCGAAATGGGCCGCATCGGGAGCGCGAGCGGTTTCGAACAGGGCCTTGCGGACGGCTTCGACCCGCATCCAATCTTCGGGATAGGCTGTCCAAGCCGCCGCATTCTTCTGGATCCACATTGCGGCCGCGGCGGCAATCTGCGGCGTCGCTGCAGAAGTGCCGCCGCCATCCCAATCAACGATGTTCGCGCAGCCGAGCTTGGCCCATGGGATGTTTGGCGTGCAGGCCGTCAGCGCCGTCAGCATCTTGTGCGCAGGCCCGTAATTCCCGGCCATCAGATTGATCGGCAAATCGGCGTAGGGTTTTCCGTCGGCCATCATGCCGCAGGCGGCGACGACGCGGCGAAAGCGGGCCGGATATACGATCTCGTGCGTCGGCAGATTGCCAAAATTATTGCCGGCGGCGGTGACGATGAAGACACCCTGCTCGTAGAGAGCGTTCACCGCATCGGCCCAAGCCTGGGAGGGAATGCCTCCCATGCTCATCGTCACGACGTGGATGGTGGTCCCGGCTGAAGCGAGGGTGTGGACATAATCGAGGCCGCGGGCGATCGCGCTATTGCTGAACAGCACGACCCTGTTGGCCACCCGGATCGGCACGACCTCGGCGAAGGGCGCGGCGCCGACCGGCGGGCTGTTGCCGCTGAGCGCGTTGCCGGCGAGTATCCCGATCGTTCCGGTGCCGTGGCCGAGATTGGTCAGCACACCCTCCGTCCGGTCGCTCGCGTCCTCAGGCCAATCGTCATCGACGAAATTGCGCCCGAGATCTCTTCGCAGATGCGGCGGCACCGTCGCGTGGTTGGGGTCGTAGCCTGTATCGAGGTGAGCGATCCTCACCCGCCGCCCGTCGCCGGGATCGCCGATTTGCGCAAGCGCAGCATCGAACTGGGTGCGTTCTGCATCCCGGTACCAGAATTCGCCAGGCGCCGTCGGATAGCGAGGGTCTTGCGGCTCGGGCGCGGCGCACGCATTGACGAGGCCCATCGCCTGGCGGTTCTCGTCGGTGTAGACCCATTGCTGCTCGAGATCGGGCTCGGCGAATTCGGCTGCTGCCGCACCCGCGATGCCGAAGCCGCGGCGGACGAGGTCATGGCATTTGTCCCAGGAATGCCCGGGTGTGCCATCGTCCGGCACCTTCAGGATCCACCAGCTGCTCGGCGCGGCAACGCCCAGCCCACCGGTGGGCAGGATGCTGCGAAACAAGGGTTCGGCGGTGATCCCATTTCCGATGCCGGTGACGGCAAAAGCCCGGCCCCGCGGTAATCCGGTTGTCTTCACCAGCAGTGATATCGCCGGCACGGCGCTCCTCCCCGTTCGATGACCCTGTGCGGGTTTTTTACCATGATAATGCCGGCTATCGCGTCAACACCACCCCGTCCCACAGTTGCCAGCCAGCCCAGATTGCCATGCCGCGCTCGAGGGTGCCGTTAGAAGAGCCGGGCAAGTGCGCCCTCAGATGGAGGCCCCGCCCAGCCGCAAGGTGCACGATCGAGCTCCCGCCCAGATAGCCGATGGAGGAGACCGTCGCCGCGATCGCAAACCCACTTGGTCGAGTCGGCGACAGCACGAGCTTTTCCGGGCGCAGGGCCAAGGTGGCTGTGGCCCCAACGGGCAGGCTCGCGCCGCACGGCAAGGGAACCGGGTGATCGAGACCGCTAACCGCGAGCGCCGGTTTGTTGCACACGATCGTTACTTCGCCGTCGAGCAGATTCACCTCGCCAACGAAATCGGCGACAAACCGGGAGCACGGCCGTTCGTAGATGTCTGCCGGCGAGCCGATCTGCATGAGACGGCCCTGGTTCATCACTCCAAGACGAGAGGCCATGCCGAGCGCCTCTTCCTGGTCGTGGGTGACGACCAGAAAGGCGGTTCCGACCCGCTCCTGAATGCCGATCAGTTCGAGCCGGGTCTCGGCGCGCAGCTTGCGGTCGAGCGCCGCCAACGGCTCGTCGAGCAACAGCAGCTTGGGCATCTTCGCAAGCGCGCGCGCCAACGCCACACGCTGCCTCTGGCCGCCGGACAGCTCGTGCGGGCGCCGCCGGGCATAGCCCGACATCTTCACAAGCGCCAGCATCTCCTCGACCCGAGCGGCGAGGCGTCGGCGATCCATGCGCTCCTGGCGCAGGCCGAACGCGACATTGCCGGCGACGCTCATACGCGGAAAGAGGCCGTAAGACTGAAACATCATATTGACCGGCCGGGCATAAGGCGGCGCCGCCGTCACATCGACATGGTCGATCAAAACCCGCCCTCTATCGGGCA
>JBJMQW010000321.1:0-6797 GCA_045802495.1 Allostellaceae bacterium
CGGCACGATGCGGCTTGCCGACGTGCTCGCGCCGGCGATCTTCTATGCCGAGGGCGGCTATCCTCTCGTGCCGCGGATCACCGCCGCGATCGAGACCGTCCGGGATCTCTTCGCGACCGAGTGGCCGACATCGGCGGCGATCTACCTGCCGCGCGGGCAGGTTCCGGCGGCGGAAAGCCTGTTCCGCAATTCGGGGCTCGCCGCAACCTATCGCCGCGTGCTCGGCGAGGCGGCCCCGCGGGAGACCTTCACCGGACGCGAGTCGCGCTGGCGCGGCAGCAAGATGCCGCGTCCCGGGGTGCAGGATGCCGACGCCGCCAACCGCGTCCTTGATATGGACGACGAAGGAACGGATGTGCATTTCCTGATCCCCGGCTCGTTCATGAGCTTTGTCGGGCTCGACGATCCGGCTTTCGAGGTCGCGATGGCCCGCGCCTATCACCGCCACATCGCCGACTTCTGCAGTCAGTTCCCGAACCGGCTAAAGAGCCTGATCGTCGCCTCGGCGCGCGCTCCCGAGGAGGCCGTGCGCGAGATCCGCGAATGGGGCAATTCGAGATGGGCGGTGGCGGTCAAGCCGTTGATGCCGACCGACATCCCGCCCGATCACCCCGATCTGGAGCCGATCTGGCGGGCGGCAGAGGAGTACGACCTGCCGATCGCGCATCACAGCTCGACCTGGAACCCGCCCTACTATCCCGCCTATCGCGATGTGTGGGACAACATTTTCCTCGGCCGGCTGGCCTCGCATCCCTGGGGCGCGATGCGGTTTGTCGCCTCCTTCATTGGCGGCGGCATCATGGACCGGTACCCGAGCCTCAGAATGGGCGTGCTCGAATGCGGCTTTGGCTGGCTGCCGTTCTGGGCCCGGCGCATGGACGAGCAGGCGGTCTATGTCGGCGGCACCGCGCCGCTCAAGCTGAAACCGAGCGGATACTTAACCGGCGGCCGCTTCTTCTGCAGCATCGAGCGCCAGGAAGGCGAGGACATGTTCAACACGGTCACGCAATATTTCGGTGACGACGTGCTGATGTACGCCTCCGACTACCCGCACTCGGAGTGCCAGTTCCCGGGTTCGATCGACAACATCCTCGCTTGGTCGAGCCTTGGCCCCGACCAACGGCGCAAGCTGTTCTGGGACAACGCAAACCGGTTCTTCAAGCAGACCTGAGCTGCGGCCGTCGCAGGCGAAACATCGCCTGCCGGCACGCCCACGAGGCCCGTATGACCGATCCCTATAACCGCTATTTGCGGCTCAAATTTGATCGTCCGCATCCGAAGGTTCTCCGGATAACGATGGAGAACGGCCGGATGAACACAACAGATGCAGCCCTGCATGCGGAGCTGGGAGATATCTGGCGCGACGTCGACCGGGATCCGAGCGTCAATGCTGCAATTCTGACCGGGGCAGGCAAAATATTTTCGGCCGGCGGCGATTTCGCGATCATTCAGGAGAATATTGATGATTTCGCATCGCGGGCCCGGCAATGGAAGGAGGCGCGCGACATCGTCTACAATGTGATTAATTGCAACAAACCCGTAGTCAGCGCAATGCGCGGCGTCGCCGTCGGGGCTGGTCTCGTCTGCGGTCTGCTCGCCGACATTTCGATTGCGACGAAAGACTGCCGGATCATCGACGGCCACACGCGATTGGGTGTCGCGGCGGGGGATCATGCCGCGATTGTCTGGCCGCTCCTATGCGGTCTCGCCAAAGCGAAATATTATCTCTTGCTCTGTGACCAGATCCTGGGCGAAGAAGCCGAGCGCATCGGGCTGATTTCACTCGCCGTCGAGGATGCGGAACTCGACGGCAAGGCAGTGGAAGTTGCCACCCGGCTGGCCGAGGGCGCGCAGAGCGCGATCCGCTGGACCAAATATGCATTGAACAACTGGCTGCGCGCCATGGGGCCGACATACGACGCGTCACTGGCGCTCGAGTTTCTCGGCTTCACCGGCCCCGAGGTTAGGGAAGGCCTCGCCTCGCACCTCGAAAAGCGCAAGCCGGCTTTTCCGCCGGCCCCGCCCGTTTGAGAAGGTCTCACGCGCGACGTGGTTTCATTGCAACCACATTAGATGCCGGATCCGGCGCCCCGCGCCGCAGCGCTTCGGCGACGCTTTCGGCCAACCGCCCGAGACGGTACGGCTTCTGTAGAATGAGGTCTCCATCTGCCGGCGAGAAGGCGGCGATATCAGCGTAACCCGTGACCAACATTGCCCGCATCCGAGGGAAATACTGACGTGCCCGCTTTATTAGCTCGACCCCGTTCATCCCCGGCATCGCCATATCGACCAGCAGCAGGTCGACCGGCCCGTTTCGCTTCAAGAGATCAAGCGCCGCCGCCCCGCTCTCGGCGCCGGACACGCAATAGCCGAGGGCTTGAAGGCTGCTTACTGCCACTTCCCGCACATCCGGATCGTCGTCGACGACCAGGATGGTTTGCCCGCGTCTGACCGCCGCGGATTGGGATTCACTCTCCGGGGTGGCTGCCGAAGTCCGGCGAGCGCGCGGCAGATAAACGCTGACCGTCGTGCCGCGGCCGGGGCGGCTGTCGATGTGAAGTCCGCCGCCCGATTGGGTCGCCACCCCATGCACCATGCTGAGGCCGAGACCGCTGCCCTTGCCGACCTCCTTTGTCGTAAAGAACGGCTCGGCGGCTTTTCTCAGCACCTCTTCGGACATGCCGAGACCGGTATCCGATACCGAAATCATTACGTAATTGCCTGGAGTGAGATCCGCAGGCGTTTCGCCCCGGCTCACATTGGCCGTGCGAATCGTCAGGCGCCCGCCCTCCGGCATCGCGTCACGCGCGTTTATCG
This sequence comes from Allostellaceae bacterium, assembly GCA_045802495.1. Taxonomy (GTDB): domain Bacteria; phylum Pseudomonadota; class Alphaproteobacteria; order ATCC43930; family CGMCC-115725; genus AP-15. The sequence goes on from JBJMQW010000321.1 coordinate 2,818, forward strand.
CCAAGTTCAGCAATACCAGCTCGATCTGCGTGGGATCGACCAAGGCCGGCCATAGCCGATCCGTCAGCACGGTCTCTATGCGCACCGTGGCGCCAATCGTGCGGAACAGCATATCGCTGGCTTCACTGACTAGACGGTTCAGATCGAGCGGGGTCGGCGCCAAGCGCTGCTTGCGCGAAAACGCAAGAAGTTGATGAGTCAAACGTGCGCCCCGTTCGGCCGCCAAGCGCGCTGCGCGCACTCGGCGCAGCGAGCCTTCGCTTTTGAGCCGGCGTTCCAGCAATTCCAGATTGCCGAGAACCCCGGTCAACAGGTTGTTGAAATCGTGGGCGACGCCAGAAGTAAGCTGGCCGACGGCCTCGAGCTTCTGTGCTTGCAGCAACGCCTCCTCGGTTCGCTGCCGCTCGGCGATCTCGGCGGTCAATCGGTCGTTCGCAGCCGCGAGATTGCGGGTTCGCTCGATGACCAGCCGCTCAAGCTCGTCCCGGTTGCGTTTCGAGGCTTCGCGCGCCTCAACGATATCCGTGATATCGGTGCAGGTTCCGAACCACCTAACGATCCGGCCGCCATCGCGCACCGGTGTGCCGCGTGCTTTGAACCAGCGATATTGGCCATCAGCTCGACGAATTCGGAGGTCTGCCTCGTACTGGTCCTGTGCTTCCACGGCCATTAGCCAGTGCTCGCGGATTCTATCCCGATCGTCGGGGTGGACGACCTTTTCGACCCAAGCCAGGCCGAGCTGCTGTTCCTCCGAGATACCCGTGTACTCGACCCACTGGCGGCTAAAATAGTCACGCTGGCCGTCGGGCTTGCTGGTCCACACCAATTGCGGCAGCGCTTCGGCCAGAGTGCGATAGCGGCGCTCGCTGACAGTCAGGGAAATGAGGGCGTCATTCACCTCGTATTGACGCCCGCGCGCCCGCAATGCGGCCCTTACCGTGGTTACCAGGGTAGCGATTGCAACTGGCCGCTCCAACAAGGTCAGATTGCCCGATTGCTGCAGCGCACGCCAGCCTTGACAGCCGCTCTCTGACGACGCGCCCGGCTTTAACAAAACGATGAAGGGTAAGTCCGACCAGGAGGGTTGCTGTCCAACCCACGTCCCGAGCAGGCTCATGTGCCGCCCGATCAGCGCTTCGTCGGTAATTATCGCCGCGCCGGCGCCATCGGCTAAATTCTGCAGCAGTTCATCGAGATTGGAGCAGATCCGGGTTTCAATGCCGGCGCGGTCGAGGGCCGCACTTGTCAACGCCGCATCGCGACCAACCGGCGCCAATATCAGCACGCGCGAGCGAAGAGATGCCTCAGCCCAGCGTTTCATTACTCACCGAACTGATCATGGGCTGGGATCCGACATAGGTGGGAATACCGGACATGACGCCCTGGAAGTCCCTCAGCGGCTCTCCGACCTGCAACCCTTGTGCACTCAACCTAAGCTCTCGGATCGTGTCCTCGTGCGCGCCGACGCGTTTCTTCAAGACCGAGATTGCCTTGTGAACCCTTCCTTGAGCTTCAAAAAACCGCAGCAGCAGAACAGCGTCACTGAGATAGCTGATGTCGATCGGTGACTCCACGACGCCGACAAGGCCGTGCTGGGCCATCACCAGGATCGTCAGGACCCCTTGCCGATTCAGCTGGGTAAGAAGCTGGTGTATCTCCAAAGGCAGGAACCGCTCCTGCGGCATGGCCTGCAGATAGCCATTGAGGCTATCAATGACGACGATCCTCGTGTTGCCATCCGTCACGTCGCGGCAGACGAGAGCGGTGAATTCGCCGGGCGACATTTCCGCGGGATTGATTTCGCGCAGATCGATAGCCCCTGAGTCGAGCAGTGGACCTATTTCCATCCCGAGCCCGCTCGCCCGCTCCGTAATGCTCTCTATGCTCTCGTCGAAGGCATAGAGTGCTGTTCCATCGCCAAGTCTTGCCGCGTTATACGCAATACTGAGGGCTACCGAGGACTTGCCCGAGCCCGTGGGACCAATAAGCAGCGCGCTGGTGCCGCGCCGTAACCCGCCGCCGAGCAGAGCATCGAGCTGCTCCGACCCGCTCTGAACGACCTCTTTCGGAAGGGTTCGGTTTTGCTCGGAGGATACTAGGCGCGGGAAGATCTCCAATCCGCCGGTGCGTATAGCAAAATCGTGATAACCGCCGCGAAACCTCACCCCTCGCATCTTGGTCACGCGAAGCCGGCGACGCTCGGCACCATAGTCGCGCGCCAATTCCTCGAGGGCGATGACGCCGTGCACCATGCTGTGAAGCTGCAGATCGTGGCTGTTCGACGTCATATCGTCCAGCACCAGAACGGTCGCATCCCGCTGCGCCAGGAAGTATTTCAGAGCAAACATCTGCCGTCGGTAGCGGAGCGGACTTTGCGCGAGGAGCTGCATCTCCGATAGCGAGTCGATAACCACCCGCTCCGGGTTAGCGCGCTCGATACGATCGAACAGCAACCGCATCGTCTCGCCGAGCTCGACTTCCGATGACCGGAACATGGTTTGCTGGTTGCCTTCCTCTTCAATATCCGGCGGGACCAGCTCGCAAACTTCGATTCCCTCGAGCGACCAGCCATGGGTTGCTGCGACAGTCTGCAGCTCGCCGCTCGTCTCCGACATGCTGATGTAGAGAACCCTCTCCGATCGGTCGCGGCCAGCCAAAATAAACTGCAGGCCGAGAGTGGTCTTTCCGGTGCCGGGTTTGCCCTCGATCAGGTGAAGACGCCCGGCGGCAAAGCCTCCGCCGAGGATGTGGTCGAGACCTGCCAACCCCGACGGGGCTCTGTCGCTGCCAGGCAATTTGAAACTCCCGATGATCCGATCTACAACCGAACGGCCTTGACGTCTCTGCTCCGCCTTGCCTTCTTCTCGCCTTGAAAAGAAAACAGCCCTCCCCGCGTTTTGTTTCACGACCGCAATAACCCGGTCAAAATGTGCGACAACGCAAAACGCACCGGCGGGAAAGCAAAGGGGCCGACGTTCCGTCGGCCCCGGTCGTTAAGGGTGCAGCTTCGCCCGATAGGCCTAGGGGAACAATTGTTCGCCCGTCTCGGCATCCTCTACGAAGATCGCGCTGACAGGGCAGTTTTCTGCTGCCTCGAGGATCTTCTCGACGGTGTCCCCTTGGGGGTCGACAGCTTCCGACTGACGGTTTTCATTGAGGCGAAACACCTTTGGGGCGATCGTCTCGCACATCGCGTTCCCGACGCAGACGTTGTGGTCGACCCAGACGCGCAAGTTGCGAGGCATGGGCCCTCCTATTGCCAGATGACCGGCAGGGATTTCAGCGATCGGAACGTAATGCTCGGCTGATAATCCAGCTCCTGCGACTCGAGCTGGAGGTCGGGGAACCGTTCCGCCAGGGCCTTGAAGACTTCCTGACCCTCGACGCGCGCCAAGGTCGCGCCCAAGCAGTGGTGAACCCCATTGCCGAAGGCAACGTGCGGGTTCGGCTGCCGCGTGATGTCGAATTTGTCGGGGTCGGCGAACACATTGGGATCGCGATTGGCAGAGGAGATGAACCAGCGGATGCGGTCGTTCTTTTCCATCACCTTGTCGCGCATCTCGATATCCTGCGAGGCGAGCCGCTGGATGGACTTGACCGGTGCGTCGTAGCGCAAGCACTCCTCGGTCGCCCATTTGGCTTGGCCAACTGGATCCTTCTTGTACAGCGCCCATTGGTCGGGATGCTGGATGAACGCCAGCGTGCCATTGCAGATCAGGTTGATCGTCGTCTCGTGACCCGCCAACAGCAGCAGCGAGGTGTTGACCAGCACTTGATGCCGAGTGAAGACGCCCTTCTTCTCGCCGCTGGCCAGCACCGAGATGAAATCATCGCCCGGCCTGACAATGCGTTCGTCGACGAGCGGCGAGACATATTCGACCATCCCTTTCATGCCGTCGGTCAGGATCGGCATGCGATCGTGCTCACCGCGGCCAATATAAAGTAGCTTCTCGGCCAGCTGTCGGACATAGGGTCGATCC
>JBJMQW010000012.1:0-18945 GCA_045802495.1 Allostellaceae bacterium
ACACTAAATCCCAACAAGACGCAAAACCGATCAGCGCGGTAGATATGATCATCCGACCCGTTGCGCCCGCGCGTGGTGACGACGACACCACCATCGAGAAAGGCGCCGGTCACATCGATTGCGGCGTCCAGCAAACCCCCGGGATCGTTGCGCAAATCGAGGACCAAACCGCTCAGCTGGCCGTTGCTGCGCGTCTTTAGCTGAGCGACGGCGCCGGCGAGCTCTGAGGCGGTGTTCTCCGTAAAGGTGGTGACTCGGACATAGCCGATATTTCTGTTCTTGAGATCCGATTTGACCGAAACGACGCGGATAATGTTGCGCGTCAGTACGACCTCGAACGGGCTACGATCGTTGCGGGAGATCGTCAGTGCCACCCGGCTTCCCGGCACCCCGCGCAACCGCTTGACGATCTCCTCGACATCCATCCCCGTGGTCGCTTGCGTGTCGATCTTGACGATCCTATCCCCTGGCTCGATGCCGGCTTCGGCAGCGGGAGTGCCGTCGATCGGCGAGATCACCTCCGGCACCTTCCCTTCGAGGGTCAGCTCGACGCCGATCCCGCCGAACTGGCCGCGGGTGACAGCAGTCATCTGCCGATATTGCTCCTGGTCCATGTAATCGGAATGCGGATCGAGCCGGGTCAGCATGCCTTTCAAGGCATCCTTGGCGAGCTCGCTGTTTGTCACCGGCGTGACATAATTCCTTTCGACCTGCTTCATTGCGTCCTGTAGCAGGCCGAAATCGGCGGTATCGCTGGGGCGCACTCCGGTGCCGGCCCCGGCGCTGTCGCAGGCATAGAGCGTCAGCGTCACCAGGACGGCTGCGGCGGCCCGCAGGGCCGAATGGTACTGGCGTGAGATGTCGATCATCGGAGCTTTCGGAGCGAGAGGTGGCGTGCACCGGGTGCCGGAATGTAGCGCTCCGGCCCGCTGCGTTCCAGGGCGAGCGCCTAATCCAACGTAAAGCCGCGGGCCCGTAGATAAATCGGAAAGCTCTGGCCTTCGGGTTCGGTGGCCTGCCGCGCCTTGTCCTCCGACCACCCGTAGAAGGGCGCATAGCCGAATTTGTCCGGGGCGCGCTGCTGCTCTCGCGGCAGCCGGTATCGTGCGTCGCGGCGGTGGTCGTAGGCGTCGATGGCCTCGGCCAGGGGCCGATCGTCATATTTGTCGGTATGGACGGTCACCCCGAGCGGAAGGCGCATGCTGATATGGCCGGCCGCGGCTGGGTAACCGACGCACAACCCCGCCACGGGGAACACCTTGTCGGGCAAGCCCAAGATGTCGGCGACCGCGTCGGCATGATTGCGGATGACGCTGATCGGGCAACAACCCAGACCGGCTGCCTCAGCCGCAAGAATGAAACTCTGCATCACCAGAGCCGCGTCGACGGCCGCGTTGAAGAAACCTTCGAGCTTGCCGTTCTGCTGCCGGTGGCCCCGCATCTCGCCGACCCGTTCCAGCCGACGGGCGTCGCCGCAAAACAGCAGGAACACCGGCGCGTTACCGATCCACGGCATTTCCGGCACGAGCGCGGCCAAGCGATCGCGCCGGCCGCGATCTGCGACCCGAATGACACATGCTTGCTGATAGTCCGACTTTGAGGAGGCCGAAAAGGCGCCCCCGAGCAACAAGCGCAGCAACGCCTCGCCGACAGGACGATCGGCGTAGCGCCGATGGGTGCGCCGCATGAGGATTTGGCGCAGCCATGGAAGATCCGGAAGGTCCGGAGCGAGCCCCGCATCCTCATCGAAGCGGGCGCGCCACTCGGCGTCGTAGCTCATCTTAATCTCCATTGTCGGCACCCGACGGGGCTGACCCTCACTCGGCTAGCGTCTCCAGCAGCGGGGAGAGGGTTTGCACTGGGCTTTCCCGGTCAGCCGGGCTTTAGACGGTCGAGATCGGCCTGATCGAAGACATACCGCGTATTGCAGAACTCGCACGTCACGGTGGTGACGCCGTCCTTGCGCATATCGTCGAGCTCGTCCGGCGGGAAGGCGCGCAGGATGCCCTCGATGCGCTCGCGCGAGCAGCGGCACCGGGCCTCGATGGCGTGCGTGTCGTAGACCCGGACGCCATCCTCGTGGAAGAGGCGGAACAATAAGCCGTGCGGCGGCAGATCGGGGTCGACCAGCTCCTCGGCGGTGGCCGAACTCATCAGCACCATCGTCCGCCGCCAGCCATCCTCTACATCATCGGCGATTACCGCGTAGCCACCTTCGGGCGGCACCCGCTGCACCATCAGACCGCCGGCCCGCCAGGTGCCGCCCGGTCCGGCACGACCCACCGACAGCTTAATCCCGGCCTGGAGCTGTTCCGACTGTCTGAAGTAATGGTGGGCGCATTCGGCTAAGGTCGAACCAGCGAGCTCGACGATCCCTTGATAACGCTCGGTTTCCTCACCCTGATCGACCGTGAAGGCGATGTAGCCGGACCCGACGAGGAGCGGCACCGAAGGCGACGCCACTCCGGCACGGGCCAGTGCCGCCTCCAGTTTCGTCGTGTCGTATTGCGCGTAGCCCCGCACCGCACCTTCCGTCGAGACATCCGCGACCATCATGCGGATCGGCCCGTCGCCCTTGGTCTGGAGCGTGAAGATCCCGTCATATTTGAGCGCGCCGGCGAGCACCACGGCGAGGGTGATCGCCTCGCCCAGCATCGTCGCGACGGGCTCGGGATAGTCGTGCTGCGATAATATGCGGTCGATCGCCGGGCCCAGTCGCACGAGCCGCCCGCGCAGCGCAAACGGATCGATCCGGAACGGCTGAATGAGATCGTCGGGTGTGGACTGGTTGGGCAATGTCAATGTCGGCGCTCCGCGTCACAACTCGCAAATTGCCCCATCGGGGTTTGCAGGCGCACTGACATGAGCTCGCCTGCGCGCGGGAATAATGTCAGCCGAGGCACCAGGTGAGAATTCCCTTCTGGGCGTGCAGTCGGTTCTCCGCTTCGTCCCAGACCACGGACTGGGGACCGTCGACCACCGCTGCCGTTACTTCTTCGCCGCGCTTGACCGGCAGGCAATGCATGAAGATCGCGTCGGGCTTTGCATGCGCCATCAAATGCTCATCAACGCGATATGCCGCCAAGATGTTGTGGCGGTTGACGTGGGCTTCGACACCCATCGAGATCCAGGTGTCGGTGACCACGCAATCCGCGCCTGCTACGGCTTCCACCGGCTCGGTGGTCAACTCGACGCGGCCGCCCTCGCGCCGGGCCCAGTCGAGCAGCCCATGAGGCGGGCTTAGCTGTTCCGGGCAAGCGAGCCGCAGGGCAAAGCCGAAACGCACGGCCGCATGCACCCAGCTCGCTGCGACATTGTTCCCGTCGCCGCTCCACGCGACTACCTTGCCGGCGACTGGCCCCTTCTTCTCCTGCAATGTCATTACATCGGCCATGACCTGGCAGGGATGCGATGAATCGGTCAACCCATTGATCACTGGAACCGTCGCATGCCGAGCGAGATCGTCGAGCTTTCGCGGCTGGTTGGTGCGGATCACGATCGCGTCGACATAGCGCGACAGCACGCGCGCCGTATCCGCCACCGTCTCGCCGCGGCCGAGCTGGCTGTCCGCGGTATTGAGATAAATCGTGTCACCGCCCAGCTGGCGCATTGCTACCTCGAAGGAGACGCGGGTACGCGTCGAGGGCTTCTCAAAGATCATCGCCAACGTTTTGCCGGCAAGCGGCCTGTCGCGCCGCCCGTTCTTGTACGCAAACCCGGTATCGAGCATCTCGTGCAGCTGGGCGACGCCGAGCTGATTGATGTCGAGAAAGTGACGCGGCGGACCGGGCGGCTCGAGTCGCCCGTCAATTGACGCGACCTCGCGCGCCAGGCTCCTCACGCGGGCCATTCCCGGGCCACCTTGTTCATGATCTCGAGCGCCTCGTCGATCTCGCGCTCGCCGACGATCAACGGCGGCAGGATACGCAACACGTTTTCGCCGGCTGTCAGGCAGAGAAGCCCGTTCTGCCGTAGTCTGGTCACGAAATCCGCGGCCGGAACGACGCAGCGAATGCCAAGCAGCAACCCGGCGCCGCGCAGCTCGGCGAACAGCTTCGGGTAGGACTCGACAAGCGTCTGGAGGCGCCCACGCAGCAGTTTTGCGATTGCGTCGACGCGTTCGAAGAAGCCCGGCTCCAGCATCGTGTCGAGGACGGCGTTGCCTGCCGCCATCGCCAGCGGGTTGCCGCCAAAGGTCGAGCCATGGGTTCCCGCCGTCATTCCGACGGCGGCGCGCTCGCTGGCAAGACAGGCGCCGACGGGGAAGCCGTTTCCGAGCGCCTTGGCGATCGCCATCACGTCGGGTGCGACCCCCTCCCACTCATGGGCAAACAACTTGCCGGTGCGCCCCATCCCGCACTGCACCTCGTCATAGACAACGAGCAGCCCGAACTCGTCGGCGATCTCCCGCAACCCGCGCAGATACCCCTCGGGCGCGGCCCTGACGCCGCCTTCGCCTTGGATCGGCTCGACCATGATAGCCCCGGTCTCTTTGCCGATCGCAGCGCGCATCTCGTTCAAATTGCCAAACGCGACTTGGTCGAAGCCGTCCATCGGTGGCCCGAAACCCTTGAGATAGGCTTCGTTTCCGGCGGCCGCCAAGGTCGCAAAGGTGCGGCCGTGAAACGAGCCGTGGCAGCCGATGATGCGGTAGCGCTCGGGATGTCCGGTTTCGGACTGGTACTTGCGCGCGATCTTGATGGCCAGTTCGCACGCCTCGGCACCCGAGTTGCCGAAGAACACGGTATCGGCAAAGGTGTTGTCGACGAGGCGCTGTGCCAATCTCTCCTGTCCCGGGATGCGGAACATGTTCGAGGTGTGCCACAACCGCTTGGCCTGTTCGGTAACGGCGGAGACGACATGAGGATGGCAATGACCGAGCCCGGTCACCGCGATCCCGCTTGTGAAATCGAGGAACTTGCGACCGTCGGTCGCATAAAGATAGAGGCCTTCGCCCCGGTCGACGGCAACATCCCACCGACCATAGGTCGGCATCACGGCTGGTATCACGGAAATTCTCCTGCGCGACGGAATTGAGAAAAATCAGTGGGGAGGCAGCGTTATCGTCGTCGCCGGTCGCCCACCGGCACGATCCGCCGCACCCATCCCGCACGCCGGCTCCGTTCGCCGGGATCGCGCATCATCGGCACTCTCCTCGCTTCGGGGAGGCCGGCGCGCCGACCCCTAGATCCAGCAGGAAAGCAACGGAGTATGAGGATGGCCTATTGTGCTGTCAATTCGCGCTGACGCGCTGATCGACGAGCACTATGTCGAAGGCCTGCAGTGCTCTTGGAACTCCGCCAAGATGTTGATGTAGAGCTGGCGTTTGAACGGGACGATCAACTCCGGCAGCCGCTCCGGCGCGACCCATCGCCAATCATCGAACTCGGGATGCTCGGTGGCGAGGTCGATATCGGCATCGCTGCCGGTAAAGCGCATGACGAACCACTTCTGGCGCTGACCGCGGTAGCGCCCGCCCCATACCTCGCCGGCGAGATCTGGGGGCAGGTCGTATTGAAGCCAGCCCGCGCTCTCGCCAAGAATTTCGGCCTTGTCGGTGCCGATTTCCTCCCTCAACTCGCGCAAAGCCGCCTGCCGCGGGGTTTCGCCGGCATCGATCCCGCCTTGCGGCATCTGCCACGCCGAGATCATCGGCATGTCGGTGCGGCGAGCGACAAGGGCCTCCCCCCGCCGGTTCAGCAGCATAATGCCGACAGCCGGACGGTAAGGAAGCGTCTCGATACCGGCCTTGGCCACGTGGTCGCTTAGTTGACGACGCGTCCGTTGAACAATGCGATGCCGCGCAGCATGTCGGCGGCCCGCGCGAGCTGGTAATCCGCCGGGGTGCCGATGATCGAGGGATCGACCGAGCTTTGCTCGGGCGCACCCTCACCGGAATCGTCCTTCTTCACGTCGGTCGCGGTGGCGACCTTCCCGGCTTTCTCGCCTTTTTCCGAGGTCTTTTCGATCTTGGCTGCCTCGACGACGATATCCGGATCGATCCCCTTGGCCTGGATCGAGCGGCCCGAGGGTGTGTAGTAACGCGCCGTCGTCAGCCGCATCGCGCCATGACCGGGGAGCGGAATGATGGTCTGGACCGAACCCTTCCCGAATGACTTTGTGCCGAGGAGGATCGCCCGGTGGTGATCCTGCAGCGCGCCGGCGACGATCTCGCTGGCCGATGCGGAGCCGCCGTTGATCAACACCGCTACCGGAAGACCGGCGGCAATGTCTCCGGGACGGGAGTTGTAGCGCTGCGCATCCTCGCTGCGCCGACCACGGGTCGATACGATCTCCCCCTTGTCAAGAAATGCGTCGGCCACAGCAACAGCCTGATCCAGCAGGCCGCCCGGATCGTTGCGCAGATCGAGGATCAATCCGATCAGCTTGTTGCCGGCCTGCTGTTTGAGGCTTTTCATTGCGGTGTTGAGGCCGACATCAGTCTGCTCGTTAAAGGTGGTGATTCGAATGTAGCCGATGCTGTCGCCCTCGAGATGGGAGCGGACCGATTGGATCCGAATCGTCGCGCGGGTCAGCTTGACGTCAAAGGGTTCCTTTCCTTCGCGCCGAATCGTCAGTTTGATCTCGGTGTTTACGAGACCGCGCATCTTCTCGACCGCCTCGGGAAGGGTCATTCCCTGGACGGGATCGCCGTCGAGATGGGTGATCAGATCGCCTGGCTTCAGCCCGGCTCGTGCCGCGGGCGTATCGTCGATCGGCGACACCACCTTGACCAGCCCGTTCTCCATCGAGACTTCGATCCCAAGCCCACCGAACTCGCCGCGAGTCTGGACCTTCATATCGTTGAAATTCTTGGTGTTCAGGTAGTTGGAGTGAGGATCCAGCGATGTCAGCATGCCGTTGATCGCCGATTCGACCAGGGTGTCGTCGCTGACCTCGTCGACATATTCGGCGCGTACGCGCTCGAAAACCTCGCCGAACAGGTTTAGCTGCTTGTAGGTTTCTGTCGAATTTGCCGGCGGTGCGGCGCCGAGATCCTGACGCAGCGAGAATACCAGAACAGTGGCGGCGGCCACCGCGACAAGGCCCGAACGTTTCATTAACTCACCCTGTTGCCTCGGGCCCGAGCGGCTCGATTTTCCATCGCATGATGATATCTGCTGGAGCATTGCATGATCAAGACAAGCTCGCAGCGACGAAACTGCTCGCGATCAATCGGCGGCATGCCGGCCTGCCCCTGATGCGATCAGCGAATTCCCGGTCATGGCCGCCGGTTTTGGCAGGCCGAGAAGATCGAGCAATGTCGGCGCGACATCGGAGAGGCGCCCTTCATTCAATCGAGCGATCGTGCGGTGAGGGTTGACGACGATGAAAGGCACCGGGTTCAGCGTGTGCGCAGTGTGGGGCTCTCCGGTTTCCGGATCGCGCATCATTTCGGCATTTCCGTGATCGGCGGTGATAACGAGCGTCCCATCGGCACGCTCGACGGCATCCGACAGCCGGCCAAGGCAAGCGTCGACCGTCTCTACCGCCTTTATGGCAGCGTCGATGCGGCCCGTATGCCCGACCATGTCAGTGTTCGCATAGTTGAGCACGATCACATCAAAGCGGTGGGCGTCAATCGCCTCGACGACCTTGTCGGTGACCTCGGGCGCGGACATCTCAGGCTGCTGGTCGTAGGTCGACACTTTTGGCGAGGGCACCAAGATCCGCTCCTCGCCCGGAAACACGGTCTCTCGCCCGCCATTAAAGAAAAACGTCACATGCGCGTATTTTTCGGTCTCGGCGATGCGTAATTGGCTCAGCCCGGACTGGGATACCACCTCACCGAAAGTATCTTCGAGGTCGTCGGGCGGGAACAACGTGTCAAAAAACCGGTTGAGCTCGGTCGAATACTCGACGAGGCCGAGTGCTGCGGCGAACGCGATGCGCTTTGTCCGCGCAAAGCCGGAGAAATCCGGATCCAGCAAGGCTGTTGCGACCTCGCGCGCCCGGTCGGCGCGGAAATTCGCCATTACGAGGCCGTCGCCGTCGCTCATACCTTTGTAGCCCGCAATGACCGTGGGTTCGACGAACTCGTCGCTCTCGCCGCGGGCATAGGCGGTTTCGACAGCTTTGGCCGGCGTTCCGGCCTGACGGCCGCTGCCGGTTGCGATCGCGCCATAGGCTTTTTCGATCCGATCCCAACGCTTGTCGCGGTCCATCGCGAAATAGCGTCCGCAGATTGTCGCGATCCGCAAATCGCGGAAGCCGTCAACGGCTTTCTGAAACTCTTCGAGATAGCCGACAGCCGATTTTGGGGGCGTATCACGACCGTCGAGAAACGCATGCACCGCGACGGGCACTCCCGCTTCGGCGAGGATCCGGGCGAGTGCTGCAATTTGGTTCTGATGCGAATGAACCCCGCCCGGGGACGTGAGCCCCATTAGATGGGCTGTGCCGCGGCTGGATCGGAGCTTGTCGACGAAGGTGCGGAGCGCCGGCATAGAGGCGAGCTCACCCGCGGCGATCGCCGCGTCGATGCGCGGCAAATCCTGAAAGACGACCCGCCCGGCGCCCATATTGGTGTGGCCGACTTCTGAATTGCCCATCTGCCCGTCAGGCAATCCGACATAGTGCTCGCTTGCCTGCAGATGAGAATGCGGCCAGCGCGCCATCAGCCTATGCCAGTTCGGCGTTCTCGCCTGTTCGATCGCGTTGTCGTCGGCCTTTGGCCGGTCACCCCATCCGTCCAGAATGCATAAGACGAGCGGGCGGGGGTGGTGATCAGCTTTCATGTGTCTCGCCTAAGGACTGGATGCCTGGGTCATAGACACCGAGGCTTCGGTGGTCAGCAGCAGGAAGGTGAACGTTTCTTGCGGGTACAGATGCACCGCATTGTCGGTGTGGCTCAAATAGCCGATCGAACAATCCTGGCCGATGTGGAGATCGAAATCGCCGCCGCGAGTCGTCGGCACGCAGGCGCCGGAAATCGTCGGCGCCCATATGATCTCACCCTCGACCAAGCGCCGGAGATGCTCCAGCACCGGCCATCCGTGGTCCCGGGCTTCGGCTACCGCGGTATAGGCCTCTGCCCCCAGCAGCACCGAATCGGGGCCGTTGACGCCGACGAGGCGCAGCTGGTTCAATGCCTGCGCGAATGCATCGGGATAATTGCGAACGTCGCTGGGCAAGTTGATCACAGGGTTGCTGGTCCCTTCCCGGATGCCCTGGATTCTGGCTGCGGCATAGCCATCGAAGATGGCGCGGTCCTCCGCGAAGGCAATTCGCTGGGCGGCGTCCTTCCCTGGCGGCCAATCGGAATCGTTTGAGCCGCGCTCAACGTCGTCGATCATCTGGCGGTCGAGTTCGAACGGCGCCCGCAACTCAACCAAGGCTTTAACCTCGCGCTGGCGTGCGAGGATACCGCCGCCCGCGGCAGCCACGTTGCGCAAATGGCCGGTGCCGACCGCGGACAGCGTCGTGCCGGCTGGCCCATCCACATCGACGACCCGGCATCCGGCAAGATACCGCTTCAAGGCGCGCGAGACTGTGTGCGTAGCTCGGCTTGACCGCGTCATCGAGTTCCACATCGGATAATTTGGTCCGGCCGATGATGCCTTCCTGCGTCTCAGTGGGCAACGCGTTCCAACCCGCCAAATCGTGCAGATATATCTGTACGATCACATAGCTGCCGCCAACGAAAGGCAAATCTTCATCGCCGACAAAGCCGGAGGCTTCCGCTTCCTGGCCGGTCGGATTTTCGGTGCCGTCGACAAAACCGAGAAGATCACGCTGATCGAAATAGGCGAAGCCGTGGACTTCGCCGACCGCAGTCACCGCATCGGCCAGTCGGGTGCGGATCAGGCTCGCCAGCTCGAAGCACAAATCCATGCGCTGGGCCCGGATGTGGAACAAGAGGTCGCCTCGCGTCGACGGGGCATGTCGTGAGCTGCCCCGGATTTCCCGGAAAGCATGCAATTCGGCCGGGCGCGGCGCACCGAACAACCGATCCCAAGCCTCCGATCCGAAGCCGACGACGCAGGAAAGATTGCCGCTCAGATCACGAAAACCGACCGCCCGCTCGAGGTTTGCGACGTCCGGACACAGCGCGCGCACCGCCGCATCATTTTCGGCGCCCGGATTGATGGTAACTACGAGGAAAATCGCCGCCGGCGTGAGGGCTAGGGTCATAAGCTGAGGACGGACAGCTGTGGCTTTCGCCGATCCCGCCGTCAGCATCCCGCCTCAAGCTCCAAATTGGCCATCCTTCAGAACGGCCCGCCAGAACTCGTCGCGACCGTCATTTTTGTTGCTGCGCAGTGAGGATGCTTCAGCCAACTCGCCGGTGCAAGCCTGCGATGCGCGACCGTGATATGCGCCGAGGGGGCGAATTGGCGATGCCGGGAGCGGCCTCCGATCAATCCCGGTGATACGGGTGCCCGGCAATAATCTGCTGGGCGCGGTAAAGCTGTTCGAGCAGCATGCCGCGGACCAACAGATGCGGCCAAGTCATTGGCCCTAGCGACAACACTGCCGCTGCCCGGTCGAGCACAGCCGCATCAAGCCCGTCGGCTCCGCCAATCGCGAAAGCGAGCTCGCTTGTACCCCGGTCGCGCCAAGAGACGATCCGATCGGCGAGGGCGCGGCTGGACCACCCTTCGCCGCGCTCGTCGAGGGCCACGAGAGGAGCCCGGGCTGGCAAAGCCCCGAGCAGCAGCTCGCCCTCTCTTGCCTTTGAAGCGCCTGCGGGAAGCTGCCGCCGCTCTTCGAGTTCGATGATGCTGACCGAGGGGACGATCCTGCCCGCATAAAGGTCTTGCAGCTCCCTCAACGGGCCGCCGCGCAGCCTGCCGATGGCGAGAAGGCGATAGCGGATCGTTGGGGTCCCGGCTACTGACGGACCGCTTCGCTGTCCGGTAAAAACTCGCCCCACATTTTTTCGAGATTGTAATAGGCGCGTGTTTCGGGCCGGAACAGGTGAACGATGACGTCGCCCGCGTCGATCAGCACCCAATCGCCCACCGTCTTGCCTTCGATCGAGATGCGCGCCCGACGAGCAAGTGCCGCCTCCAGATGCTCAGTCAAAGCGAGCAGCTGCCGATTGGAGCGGCCGCTCGCGATGACCATCTGGTCGGCGATCGTGGTCTTGCCGGCGAGATCGATCGTAACGATTTCTTCGGCCTTGCCGTCCTCGAGGGTCTGCAAAATGAGCCCCAGCAGTTCCGGCTGCGCAGAACCGGTCCGAGGTTTCAGGGCGGTTACTGTAGACAATTCGGGCCATTGCTCCGTCAGGGGTGAAGATGTCATTTGCTTTCCCGCGGACCGGATACGCGTCGCCGAGCGGGGATCAAGCCGGGTGTGAAAAAACACCCAGGCCGGCGGCGCCATTCTCGCCAATCGGCGGGCGGCGCTCACCCGAACGCGATGATTGGCAAAACGTTTCGCAGCGATGCCGGCGAGCGCTTTTAGAGAATAGGAAGGACGGTCGAAAACAGCAATGGGCACCGTCCTGAAGATCTCGCGCCACCGTTGCCAATGGGGGAACTGGATCAAGTTGTCGGCGCCCATCAGCCAAACAAAGCGCAGTCTCGGATAACCTCCCCGCAAGATCTTCAGAGTATCGGCTGTATAACGCGACGATCCCAAGCGGCTTTCGAGATCGCTAACGCGGATGCGGGGATGGGCCGCGGCGACCGTTCGGGCTTGCGCCAGCCGGGTCGCGAAAGGAGTCATTCCTTCAGACGGTTTCAACGGGTTTTGCGGCGATACCAGCCACCAGATCTCGTCGAGGGCGAGGTGACGAAGCGCCAACAAGCTCAGATGCAGGTGACCGCCATGAGCAGGATTGAACGAGCCTCCGAGCAAGCCGATCCGGCGGCGCCGGATCGAGCGCTGCGCGCTCTGTCCGGCGTCGCTCAGGGGCGCACCTGACCGTTGCCGTGCACCAGGTATTTGTAGGTCGTCAGCTGCTCGGCGCCGACCGGGCCGCGCGGCGGCAGACGCTGCGTCGATATGCCGATCTCGGCGCCCATGCCGAACTCGCCGCCATCGGCAAATTGGGTTGAGGCGTTGACCAGCACGATGGCGCTGTCGACCTCGCGCAGAAAGCGATCAGCCGCGTCCCCGTCCTCCGTCACGATCGCGTCGGTATGGTGCGAGCCATAGTGATTGATGTGCGCGATCGCCCCGGCGACGCCGTCGACCACCCGAACCGACAGGATCGCGTCGAGATACTCGGTGCGCCAATCCTCTTCGGTTGCCGGCAGAACGGCAGGATCGATCGCTCGGGCGGCTGCATCGCCGCGCAATTCGCAGCCGGCCTCGTGCAGATCGGCGAGGATCGCCGGCAATTGAGCGGCGGCCGCTCGCCGGTCGATCAGCAGCGTTTCCGTCGCGCCGCAGATCGAGACCCGGCGCATCTTGGCGTTGCGCACAATCGCGCGCGCCATCTCGGGATCGGCCGCGCCGTCCACATAGGTATGGCAGATCCCTTCGAGATGGGCGATTACCGGAATGCGGCTCTCCTTCTGCACCCGTTCGATCAGCGAGCGGCCCCCCCGGGGCACGATGATGTCGATGTGCTCGCTCATGCCGAGCATCAGCCCGACGGCGGCGCGGTCGCGGGTCGGAACCAGCTGGACGGCCGTCTCCGGCAGGCCAGCGGAACGCAGCCCATCCACGAGCGCTGCGACCAATGCCTGCGACGAGTGAAAACTCTCCGAACCGCCGCGCAGGATCGCGGCATTCCCTGATTTTAGGGCGAGACTGCCGGCGTCCGCCGTCACATTCGGCCGGCTCTCGTAGATGATGCCGATAACCCCGAGCGGCACGGCGATCCGCTCGATGGCCAGCCCGTTTGGCCGAGTCCATTGGGCTTGCACGCGGCCGATCGGGTCGGGAAGCGCGGCGATCGCCTCGAGCCCGAGGGCAATCGTCTCGATCCGCCTTTTGTCGAGGGCGAGGCGGTCGCGTAACGCCGCGGAGACGGCTTGGCGATCTGCCTCCGCCAGGTCTCGGGCATTGGCGGCGAGTATCTCGGCGGCCCGAGCCCGCACGGCCTCAGCGGCGTGGTGCAACGCTGCCGTCTTCGAGCTGGAGGTCGCCAGAGCCAGCCCGGCAGCGGCCTTGCGGGCTTGCCGGCCGATCTCGGCCATGACCGACGCCAGCTCTGATTGTGAGGTGGCGGCAGCGGTTCGCTCGCGTAATGTCGTCTCGGTCGTCATCTGGGTTGGGTCATCACCAGGTCGTCGCGATGAATGATCTCATCGCGACCACGGTAACCGAGGATGTCGGCGATTTCACCACTCTTGTGCCCGGCGATGCGACGGATATCAACGCTCGAATAGGCCGAAAGACCGCGGCCCGCTTCACCGCCCGACCGGGTGCGGATTATCACTGCGTCGCCGCGCTCGAAAACCCCTTCGACCCCGACCACTCCGGCTGGCAGCAAGCTGGTGCCGCGTCGGAGCGCCCGCGCGGCGCCGTCGTCGACGACGACCGCGCCGGACGGGTTGACGGCTGCCGCGATCCAAGCCTTGCGCGCCGAACGCGGCTCTCCGCGAGCGAGAAACAAGGTGGCTCTGCCGCCCGCCGCGATTGCCGCCAACGGCCCTGAGGGCAACGCCGCGCGCCTTCCCTCGGCAATCAACATATGGCAGCCGGCACCCATCGCGATGCGTGCGGCGGCGAGCTTTGTAACCATTCCTCCCGAGCTGTAGCCGGGTGCCGCCACTCCGGCCATGGCTTCGATCTCCGGCCCGATATCGCGGACGAGGGCAATGTGCCTTGCACTCGGATCCTTGCGCGGGTCGGCGCTGTAAAGCCCGTCGATGTCGGACAGCAGCACGAGCATGTCTGCGCTCGTCATTTGGGCGACCCGAGCAGCCAGCCGGTCGTTGTCGCCGAAGCGGATTTCGGCGGTGGCGATCGTGTCATTCTCGTTGACGACCGGAACTGCGCCAAGCGCGAGGAGCTGGGCGAATGTCGCGCGCGCATTCAGATGCCGACGGCGCTCTTCGGTATCGTCCGGCGTCAAGAGGATCTGCGCGACCGTAATACCGTGGCTCGCCAGGGCCTCCTGATAGGCATGTGCGAGCCGGATCTGCCCGGTCGCCGCGGCTGCCTGCTTCTCCTCGAGTCTGAGCCTGCGGCCGGCGAGGCCGAGGTGCCGCCGGCCTACCGAAATCGCGCCTGAGGAAACAACGATCACTTCCTGGCCACGCGAGCGGCAGCAGGCAATGTCATCCGCCAGACCGGCGAGCCACGAACGGCGTATGTCGCCGCTTTCCGCTGCAAGCAGCGCCGATCCGATCTTGACGACAAGTCGGCGCGCTGCACCCAGAGCTTCGGCGGGGGTGGGCGCGCAGGTGTCCTGCCCACAGGCCCGTCTAGACGCGGCCGTTCCCAAGCGCGCGGTCGTCATGCAGTCGGGGCGAGAGAATTGGTGTTCGCACCGTCGATGGTTTCCTGGGCGCGAGAGGCGGAAAGGGCCGTCAGCACGGAAAGCAGCACTTCGGTCACGCCGAAACCGGTAGCGCCCGACAACGCCAGCACCGGGGTTCCGCGCGCAACCACATGCTGCAGCTCGCGGCACTTTTCGCCCGCCGCCTCGGGATCGAGAGCATCGGCTTTGTTGAGGCCGACAATCTCCGGCTTTTCGACAAGTCCGTGTCCGTACGAGGCCAGCTCTTCCCGGATCGTCCGGTATGCATCGGCGACGTCGTCGAGGGTGCCGTCCACCAAATGAAGGATGACGGCGCAGCGCTCGACATGCCCCAAAAAGCGCGTGCCGATCCCGGCGCCCTCGCTAGCCCCCTCGATCAGCCCGGGAAGGTCGGCAAGCACGAATTCCTCGTCATGCAGACGGACCACCCCGAGTTGGGGTTTCAGTGTTGTGAACGGGTAGTCGGCGATTTTAGGCCGGGCGTGTGAGACGGCGGCCAGAAAGGTCGACTTTCCAGCATTCGGCAGACCAACGAGACCGGCATCGGCGATCAACTTCAGGCGCAGCCAAACCCAGGCTTCGCGGCCCGGCCAGCCGGGATCGGCGCGGCGCGGCGCGCGATTGGTCGAGCTCTTGTAGTGGGTGTTGCCAAAACCGCCGTCACCGCCCTTGAGGAATACTCGCCGTTCGCCGGAACGGACGAGATCGGCGAGCATCAACCGGTTATCCGCGTCCATGATTTGAGTCCCTGCGGGGACTTGCAGGACAAGGTCCTCTCCATCGGAGCCGGTCCGATCGCGGCCCGATCCGGGTCTGCCGTCCTGGGCCCGGAAATGCTGCCTGTAACGGTAATCGATCAATGTATTGAGATTGTCGGCGGCCGCAAAGACGATGTCCCCGCCCTTGCCGCCATTGCCGCCGTCGGGGCCGCCGAACTCGATGAATTTTTCACGACGAAAACTGGCGGAACCGCGTCCGCCGTCGCCGCTCTTTAAATAGATCTTGCACTGATCGAGGAACTGCATCGGAGCCCGATAAACAAAGGGGAACGGATGTACCGTTCCCCTCGGCTTTGGCCCGTTTGGGAACGGTCTATTCGGCGGCTTCCGCCGGTGGCGGCGGCGCGGGCGGGATCACCGAAACGTAGGTGCGACCGGCAAGTCCGGTGTGAAACTTCACCGCGCCCTCGGAAATGGCGAAAAGCGTGTGGTCGCGGCCCATTCCGACATGGCTGCCCGGGTGAAATTTGGTCCCGCGCTGGCGCACAATGATGTTGCCAGGAATGACGATCTGACCGCCGAATTTTTTGACGCCAAGGCGCCTGCCGCGGCTGTCGCGGCCGTTGCGCGATGAACCGCCTGCCTTTTTATGCGCCATCTGCTACCCCTTCTGCCGGCGGCGAACCGTTCGCGCCTTTGACTTCCACGATCCGCAATACAGTTTGCTGCTGGCGATGCCCCTTCTTGCGCCGGTAGTTGTGCCGCCGCTTTTTCTTGAAGACGATGATCTTGGCCGCCCGCGTCTGCTCGATCACCGTGGCGCTCACGCGAGCGCCCTCGAGCAGCGGGCGGCCAGCCGCAACCTCGGACCCTTGGCCGATCATCAGCACCTCGTTGAACTCGACGGTCGCGCCTTGCTCCGCCGCGAGTTTTTCCACCGAGATGACGTCGTCCTTGACGACCCTGTACTGTTTGCCGCCGGTCCGAATTACCGCGAACATTATAGCCTGCCGATAGCCTTTCGTCCGACGCGCGCAACCGGCTCCGACGCACGCGCCGGTCGGGCGGGGTCGCCCCCTCCGCGAGCCGCGCAATATAGGGCCGCAATTTGGCCTGTCAACGCGTCAGAGGCGGCTTTGACTGGTTAAATTGCGACCTCTAGAGTGAGGCGCCGGCAGGCGAGGCCATAGAGGGCCATCCCTGGATGTGATTTGACCTGGAAATGATTTGACAAGGAGCCTCCAGAAGCATGGATAGCGGCATCATTCGGGCGACCGAGGACGAGGCGCTGCAGTTTCACGCCGGCGGGCGCCCCGGCAAATTGTCGATCGCGCCGACCAAGCCCTTGACAACGCAGCGCGATCTGGCACTCGCCTACTCCCCGGGCGTGGCGTTCCCCTGTCTGCATATCGAACGCCAGCCCAATACTGCCTTCGACTACACGTCGAAGGGCAATTTTGTCGCCGTGATCTCGAACGGCACGGCGGTCCTTGGGTTGGGTGATCTCGGCGCGCTCGCCGCCAAGCCGGTCATGGAGGGCAAATGCGCACTGTTCAAGCGCTTTGCCGATATCGACTCGATCGACCTCGAGATCGACACCCGCGATGTTGATGAATTCGTCAATTGCGTTCGCTTCCTGCATCCGGCCTTTGGCGGCATCAACCTTGAGGACATCAAGGCGCCGGAGTGCTTCATCATCGAAGAAAGGCTGCGGGAGCTGCTTGACATTCCAGTCTTCCACGATGATCAGCACGGGACAGCGATCATTGCGGCAGCCGGCCTGATCAACGCCCTGCACTTGACCGGTCGTGAGCTCGATAAGGTCAAGATGGTGGTCAATGGGGCAGGCGCCGCGTCGATCGCCTGCGTCGAGCTGTTGAAGACGATGGGCTTGCCGCTGGGCAGTGTTGTCCTTTGCGATACGCGGGGCGTCATCTACCGCGGCCGGACCGACGGCATGAACCAGTGGAAGTCCGGTCATGCGGTCGAGACCAGCGCCCGCACCCTGGCCGAGGCAGTCGAGGGCGCCGACGTCTTCTTTGGGCTTTCCGCCAAGGGAGCGGTGGATCAGGCGATGGTCCGGTCGATGGCCGACAGGCCGATCATCTTTGCAATGGCCAATCCCGATCCGGAAATCACTCCCGAAGAGGTGCGCGCCGTTCGCTCGGACGCGATCATTGCAACCGGTCGCTCCGACTATCCCAACCAGGTCAACAATGTCCTGGGTTTTCCCTACATATTTCGAGGCGCGCTTGATGTGCGCGCGTCGACGATCAACGACGCGATGAAGATCGCGGCAGCCGAAGCCTTGGCCCGGCTCGCCCGCGAGGACGTTCCTGACGAAGTGGCCGCCGCCTATTCCGGCGAGCGCCTGCTCTACGGACCGGATTACATCATCCCGGCGCCGTTCGATCCGCGGCTGATCTGGGCGGTGCCGTCGGCGGTCGCGAGGGCGGCGATGGATTCCGGCGTTGCCCGCAAGCCCATTGTCGATATCGGCGCTTACCAGCGCAGCCTGCGCGCTCGCCTGGACCCGACAGCCGCCGGGCTCGACCTTATCTTCGAACGCGTGCGCGCCCAGCCGAAGCGCGTCGTCTTCGCCGAGGGCGAGGAGGAAAAGACGATCCGAGCCGCCCTGCTCTTCGCTGAAGGCGGTTACGGCACGCCGGTGCTGGTAGGCCGCGAGGAACGGATCACGGCGACGATGACGGCAATGGGGTTGACCTCTCCTCAAGGCCTTGAGATCCATAATGCCCGCTTGTCCCAGCACAATAGGCGCTACACTGATTTCCTCTACGAACGCCAGAAGCGCCGGGGCATGCTGTATCGCGACTGCCAGCGGTTGGTGAACCAAGACCGCAATGTCTTCGCCGCCTGCGTCGTCGCTTGCGATGATGCCGACGCAATGGTGACGGGGTTGACGAGAAACTCCTTTGACGCGCTCGACGAGATCTCGCGCGTGATTGCGGTAAAACCGGGCTGCTTGTTGTTTGGTCTGACGATTCTTCTCGCCCGCGAGCGGACTGTCCTGATCGCCGACACCCTGGTTCATGAGATGCCGAGCGCGGCGCAGCTCGCCGACATAGCGGTTCAGGCGGCGGCCAAAGCACACGAACTCGGGCTCGTGCCGCGCGTTGCGCTGTTGTCGTATTCGAATTTCGGCAATCCAATGGGAAAGGACGGCCAGCGCGTGCGCGATGCCGTGGGTCTTCTCGATCAGCGAGATGTCAGCTTCGAATACGACGGCGAGATGAGCGCCGATGTTGCGCTCGATGAGCGCCTCATGCGTCAGCAGTACCCGTTTTGCCGCCTTGGCAGTCCAGCCAACATTCTGGTGATGCCGGAATTGCACAGCGCAAACATAGCGGCAAAGCTGCTGCCGCAGCTGGGCGGCGGCACCGTCGTAGGCCCGCTGCTCCTCGGCCTCTTTCACCCTGTTCAGATTGTCAATATGGGGGCGACCGTGTCGGATCTCGTCAACCTCGCGGCTCTCTCGGCGCCCGACGCGATCCGCTGATCGCGAAGTGTGGCGGCCGCGGCGGGTCGGGGTGGCGCCGAGTAAATGATCCGGCGCCCAGCCCCCGCCCTCCAGCGTATCGTCGCATCTGCGTTGGCGGTGAGCGCGCCGAGCCTGATCGTCGTCGTGGCGCTCGCTGGGTATGGATTTCTGGAGGTTCCAGCGGCACTCGCTGCGGGCGCCTTGATATTGGCTACAACCGTGTTCGTCGTCGGCCGCTCCGTCGGTGATTTGCGTCTGATCCGCGCTGCGGTCGACAGCCTTCGCCCGGACCATGACGGCCAACCGGTTTCTCGGCGGTTCGCTCCCAGGCTCTCTTCGCC
>JBJMQW010000322.1:0-3753 GCA_045802495.1 Allostellaceae bacterium
GAGCACGCGGATCTCACGCTCCTCCGCCGTGGTCGCCCGCCGAGTCCGTGCAAGCTCGTCTTCCAGAGCCTGGACCTGATACTTGACGCCGAACATCGCGAGGCCGGTCGCAGAAACCAAGACGAGCCAAAACAGGCCGCCGAGCCTGATCATGGCCGCAGCCCTCTTCGCGACGCAACGCCTGTGCCCTCACGATACTCTGCTACACAGGGCGAGGTTCCCGTTCGTTCCGCCATCCGCAAGCGCGCTGAGCGAGCGCGCGGGTTGCAGGCGATCTCAGCCGCGCTCGGCCTGACCGGGCGACGGGACAGCAACTTGAAGGCCGGCATAGCCACCCCGGCGCGAACCGGCTGATGTCGCGACAAGCGCGGTGCCCGCTCGCTGCGTGAGCGCAAAAACTCCTTGACCCGCCGATCCTCGAGAGAATGGAAAGAAACGACAGCCAAACGGCCACCCGGCGCGAGCAGCTGCTCGGCCGCGGCGAGGCCGCGATCAAGTTCGCCGAGCTCGTCATTGACGGCAATGCGCAAGGCCTGGAAAGTTCGGGTTGCCGGATCCTGTCCGGGTTCGGATTTGGGGACCGCAGCGCGGACAATCTCGGCGAGTTCGGTGGTGCGCCGGATGGGCCGGCTGCGTCGCGCCGCAGTGATGGCGCGCGCGACCCGCCGGGCGAAGCGTTCCTCGCCCAAATCACGGATCAGTTCAGCAAGACGCGGCTCGGAAAGATTTGCGACGAGGTCCGCTGCGCTTTCCCCCTGGGCGCTCATTCGCATGTCGAGTGGACCGTCGTTGCGAAACGAGAACCCCCGCTCGGGTGCGTCGAGCTGCATCGTGGAGACGCCGAGATCGAGCGCGATTCCGGCGATCGGATCATTGCTCAGAGGAGCGAGCAATCGTGCCATATCGCCATATCGCCCCTCCAGGATCCGTAGGCGCCCGCCGTACCGCTCGGCCAAAACCAGACCGCGACGCACCGCCTCGGGATCACGGTCTATGCCGAACACCCGGCAACGCGCGGCTGCCAGCAACCCCTGGCTGTAGCCGCCGCCGCCAAAGGTGCCGTCGACGTAGACGGCGCCGTCGTGCGGGGCGAGCGCGTCAAGGACAGCATCGAGAAGCACGGGGACATGCCCGGTCGGGTGAGAGGCTTCGGTCATTCGCGACTGCGCGAGTTAGGGCCAGCCAGTGGCGGCAGCCTTGTTCCCTGCCGGCGGGCGCGCTCCCGCAGGGCGGCTTGGTGATCGGCGAAGCGATTCGGTTCCCAGATCTGAAAGCTCTTGCCTAAGCCGACAAACGCCGCACTGTCGGTAATATGAGCGTGCCCTGCGAGGTTCTCGGGAAGAACAATCCGCCCCTCGGTATCAAAGGGCAGGGGTTGCGACATCGCAAACAGCATTCCGATGTTCTCATGCTCATCAGAGAACTCATCGAGCGTATTCTGTCGCGCTGTCATCTCCTCTATCCGCTTTATACCGCTGGCATCGAGCGCTTCGTACTTGAACGAGGGAAAGACAACGATCCCAGGGAAGCTTTGGTCTGCTACTGCAGCGCGAAAGGTCGCCGGCACTGAAACCCGCCCCTTGCGGTCGACCTTATTCACGAAAGTGGATAGGAACAATTCCACTTCTTCCCCCAACGCTCCCCCTTGGACGCTCGGCAAGGGGCGCCCGATAGGCGTTGCCGAAATTCCCCCCATCGGCCACGCCCGTCCATGGGTGAGAATGGGATATCATGGTACCAAGTGGTCGTCAATGGGTTTTATAAATAAAACCGACGATTTCTTTGACGCTCTCGCAAGTGAGCCGGAAACTACCTCATGTAGTTGTCTTGGAGATGGCGCGCACAATAAGCCCGAATTGTTCTTTATATGTTCCATGATCCGAGAAATCGTGCCAGACGGCCTGTAAGCCGGGTTCTGTCCCGCCCATGCGCGCGCGTGGGCGGGGATGGCCATTCCTCTTGGACACCCGTTACCGAGCGCCTCATGCAACCGACCCGAGCGGCAACGCGAAGGTCCCGCCTGGCACCCGAAACATAACGGGATGCCCGCCGCTCCTACTTGGTCTTGCTCCCGGTGGGGTTTTCCCTGCCGCCGCCGTTGCCGTCGACGCGGTGCGCTCTTACCGCACCATTTCACCCTTGCCGCCCGTGGGGTATCCCGGACGGGCCGGCGGTGTATTTTCTGTGGCACTTTCCCTGGGGTCGCCCCCGCCGGGCGTTACCCGGCACCGCACCTCCGTGGAGCCCGGACTTTCCTCTTTCCGCGCGCGGCGGAAAGCGGCCATCCGGCCGTCTGGCATCACGGCATTTGGGGACCCCCGCTCTGCTTGTCAAAGGCCGACGGCTCATCGGACATGTCCTGATCGAGGATCGACGAGAAATCCCGATCAGCATTGTGCGGCGAGGATCGGCTTCTATAATTGCCGCCAATCATTCATGGATTCGACAAAAAGAAAGGATCGCCGTGTCGGTAATACTGGGAACGGACGGTTTTAAGTATCAGGTCGTTGACGATTGGGCGAAGCTGCCGGATGGGTGGGCGTTCAACGCCGACGTCGCCGCAGTCGGGGTCGACAAGAACGACAATGTCTATGCCTTCAACCGAGGCGCTCATCCGATGTGCGTGTTTGACCGCCAGGGAAATTTCCTGCGGTCCTGGGGCGAAGGCGTGTTCACGCGTCCGCATGGCGTCCATATGGCCCCGGACGACACGATCTGGCTGACCGACGATGGCGATCACACGGTTCGCCAATGCGCGCTCGACGGTAAAGTGCTGCTGACAATCGGCGTTCCGGGCAAACCGGCGCCTTACATGAGCGGCGAGCCGTTCCACCGCTGCACCCACACCGCCTTGTCGCCCCAGGGCGAGCTCTATATTTCGGACGGGTATGGCAATTCCCGCGTCCATAAATATACGCCGGACGGCAGGTGGCTGTTCTCGTGGGGGGAGCCGGGGACCGATTCGGGCCAGTTCAACATAGCCCATAATATCTGCTGCGACCCCGACGGCTGGGTCTATGTAGCCGACCGGGAAAACCACCGTGTCCAAGTATTCGACGGAAACGGCAAATACGAGACCCAGTGGAACAACATGCACCGCCCATCCGGACTTTATATGGAGGCCGGCAAGAAGAATCCACGCTTCTATATTGGCGAGATCGGACCGGATATGGCGGTCAATATCGACATTCCGAATTGCGGACCACGGGTCAGCATCTACACCGACAAAGGGGAGCTGCTGGCACGGCTTGGCGACATGCACGCCGGGCTCAACCCCGGCCAATTCATCTCGCCGCACGGCCTCGCCGTCGATTCGCGCGGTGACATTTATGTCGGCGAAGTGTCTTTCACCAATTGGGGGCGTCGCGTCAGGGCTAAAGGCGAGGCATTGCCGCCTGATTTACGCAGCCTGCAAAAGCTGGTGAAGGTCGATTGACCACTGCCCGCACCGACGTTTACGACCCGATACTTCAATAAAGATCTAGGCCTGCTTAGTCTTAGCAGGCCTCAATACGGAATGAATTAAATACTCGTGAAATATACACTTAAACTATCGACGTTCGTAATTAACTGAAGACGGCCTTTACTGTGCTGTAGCACACCGCGCTGTCCGAATTGATGTATCGGAACTCAGCCGGCGCCGAGCCAGACCGCCGCGTGATAGACGAGAAACGCCGCAAGATAGGCGAGCGCCAGCATGTAGCCGACGAGAAAGCCGGTCCATTTCCAGCTGGCGGTCTCGCGCCGCACCAC
>JBJMQW010000013.1:0-5648 GCA_045802495.1 Allostellaceae bacterium
AATTGTTCTACGTTATAGCGGCGCAAAGGCACGAAAAATGCATCTACTCCTTGCCGCGAAAGGAATTTGCCGATGCGAAAAGCCCCGTTGTCACTCGGCCCCGCCGTGTCAGTCCTGCCCGGGTTGGGCGAGCCGGGGCGTGAGCAAAGCAAAGCCCACCAGCGTTCCTTGCCTCTGCCGCTTCACCTGCGGTTGTTCGGGCCAGAGCCCGACTTTCGAGGCCCGATTTTCGTTGCACTCGCCTACTTCGCTGGAGCCGAGGCGGCGTTCTACGTCGGCACGCTATCGGACAAGATCTTTGCGCCGTTCTGGCCGCCTAACATCATCCTCTTTATAGCGCTCCTGCTCGTGCCGGAGCGGCGCTGGTGGCTGTTCATCGCTGCGTCCTTTCCGGCGCACGCCCTGGCGGAGTCCGGGGTCGGAATGCCCGTCGGGCAAATGCTCGTGGCATTCGCAACGAACTGCATGGTGGCGGTGCTGAACGCAGTTGCGGTCCGGCGCCTGCTGCACGGTCCGCCGTGGCTGGCAGACTTACGCAAAGCGTCGCTTTATGTCTTGATCACCGCCGGCGTCAGCCCCGCCATCTCGGCACTGGGTGGAGCATTTGTGCCGATCATGGGCGGGGGCCCGTTCAACGAATACTGGCACTTCTGGAGCAGTTGGTATCTGGCCAATGTCCTGACCAGCCTGACGCTCGGTCCGGTATTGCTGA
Source organism: Allostellaceae bacterium (assembly GCA_045802495.1). Lineage (GTDB taxonomy): Bacteria > Pseudomonadota > Alphaproteobacteria > ATCC43930 > CGMCC-115725 > AP-15. Next base: position 713 of record JBJMQW010000013.1, read on the forward strand.
TCTGGCTGAGCGAGAATCCGCGATCGTCGGCGTCCATACCGCCAGCCCGAGTGGTCGAAGCTGCGGCCTTGGCCGCAATCCTCGTTGTGGTCTGCACCCTCGCGTTCGAGATCAGCGCCCGCACCGTTGCAAGCAGTTTCCTTCCCGCCGTCCTCTATTCCCCGCTGCCGTTCATGCTGTGGGCGACGCTGCGCTTCGGCGGAAAGGGCGCAAGCGGCGCCATTCTGGTCGTCACCGTGGTCCTGATCTGGCGCACGTTGAAAGGGCCGACTCTCTTTATCGGCGCCGATCCTGAAACCAACGTTCTGGCGCTGCAGGTCTTCCTCGCCGGCCTGGCGATTCCCGTGCTGCTGCTCGGTGCGGCCATCGATGAGCTGCGGCACGCCGCGCAGACGACACGGGACTTGGCCGGCTCGGTCCTCACCGCACAGGATGAAGAGCGAAGACGGATCGCGCGGGAGCTCCACGACAGTACGGGCCAGAACCTCATTGCCACGAGCATGCTCGTTGACCGCCTGCGGAACACCCTACCGGCATCCGCCGGCGCGACAATCGATCAGCTCGACGAAACGATCCGTCAATCGATCGACGAGGTGCGCACTGTCTCGTATCTGCTCCACCCGCCGTTGCTCGATGAGGCGGGCCTGGAACTGGCAGTGCGCCATTTTGTCGATGGATTATGCAAACGCAGCGGCCTGAGGATCGACCTGGACGTCGCGCCGGACCTCGGCCGGCTGTCTTCCGAGATCGAGCTGGCGCTTTTTCGTGTCGTACAAGAGGCGCTGACAAATGTCAGCCGGCACTCGGACAGTGCGAACGCACGGATCGGGCTGCGTCGCGGAACAGCAAGGGGAAAGCGCGGCGTCATCCTCACGATCGAAGACGCCGGCAAGGGAATATCCGGTTTGGGCCGACTGCCCGGCATGGGGTCGCGAAAGACGCGAGTCAACGACGGTGTCGGGCTGGCCAGCATGCGCGAGCGGCTGCACCAGATCGGTGGATGGCTGGACCTCGAATCGGAAATCGGACGGACGGTCGTCACCGCCGTCGTCCCTCACACCGACGGCACCGGACAACCCCTCGTTTGAGATGCCTCTCGGTTACTCTTCAGGAAGCCGCGCTGTTGCCTCGCGGCGGACAGGGACGGTTGCCAGTTTCAGGGTTTTCACCCGACGGCTTTCAGGGTTTTGCGCAATGCGCCTGCATCGAGTGTCCGCTACTGTGATCGTCGGCGCATGGAAACGCCTGCTCATCGCGCGGCGACCATGAATGCGCCTGCGGGGGCGCGCATGACACGCATCTTGATCGCGGACGACCACGCGGTGGTTCGCTCCGGCCTCAGATCGATTCTCGAGGCACACGAAGGCTGGAGCGTGGTCGCCGAGGCAAGCGACGGCAAGGAGGCAGTCAGCAAGGCGCTCGAAACCAAGCCGAACGTCGCCATCATCGATTACTCGCTCCCGATCATGAATGGAGTCGAGGCGACCCGGCAGATTCGGCTCCGCCTTCCTGAGGCCGAGGTCCTGATTTTCACGATGCATGACAGCGATGCCCTGATCGGCGAGGTGCTGCAGGCCGGAGCGCGCGCCTTCCTCCTCAAGACCGACGCTCAGCACTATCTCATATCGGCCGTCGAATCGTTGTCGATCCATAAGCCGTTCTTCACCGGCAAGCTGTCGGAAAAGCTCTTGGAGAACTTCCTTGCGGCGCACGGTCACACGGGCGCGACCGCCTTGTCGCCGCGCGAGCGCATCGTCGTCCAGCTCATCGCCGAGGGCCACAGCAACAAAGAGATGAGCAGTGTTCTCAATCTCAGTGTCAAGACCGTCGAGACACATCGCGCCGCGGCCATGCGCAAGCTCAACGTCACATCGGTCGCGGCGCTCGTTCGTTATGCCATCCGCAACAGGCTGGTCGAACCGTAGCCAATGTCAGACCATCCGGGTGCTCAGCCTGTCTCTTCTCATTCGCAGAGGCGCCATCTCCACATCGTTGCGGCACAGTTCACTTGCGCACGATCGGCATGTGCGCGGGCGGCGGTGGCGCCGCCGCCGGCGAGATGGCGAATGTGAGCCACACGTTCCAACCCTCGGCCCGGTGCTCGGCCTCGAATTCCTTATAGCCTTTGAGGTTGAGGTAGCCCTGGTAATGTTCGCCGAGCGGGACGACGTAGCCGATCTGCGGCCCGATGCCGAAAACGCGCGACTCGAAGCAGCCGACGCGGTTGCCGGCGCCGCTGTCGCAGGAGAGCTGTTGGTAGGCGTAGGCGACAGCGCCGAGCTGGAGCTGCTTGGTCACGAACTTCGACGCCCCCATGTCGAGATGCATGTCGACGCCGTTCTTGTATTGAGTGAACTCATTCTCGAAATTGTACGTGAAGCCGAGCACGGCCGATAATTCGTTCCCTGTTTGCGGATTGAAGTAGGTGTAGCCGCCGCCGCCGTCGATCGCGTTATGCCCGATGCCGAGATTGGCGAGCCGGTCGGGATCGTATCGGCCGACCGTCAAATTCCCGGTGACGTAGGTCATGAAGTTGTGAACGCCCGCATTCCAGCGCAGCGAAAACTGCGGTGCCAGATCGCCGAAGCCGGTCACCGAGTCGCTGCTGCTACCACCGATGGTGAAGCCAGGTCCGCCCAGGCCCAGATTGCCGGTCAGCGTCGCGTCCACCGACGCTTTGCTGCGGCCATATGGCACCAACAACGAGACGGCCGCCTGCCCGCCCAGCACCGGGCTCGCGAATACGTAGCTCGGCACGAATATGAAGAGGTCGGCGTCGGCGTTCAGATTCACAGCCAGATTTCCGGTGAAATTCGTGGTGATCCGGCCACGGGTGACCTGGCGCGCGAAGGCAACGTCGGCGCCGGCATCCACCGAGGTGTGGTAGTAGATCGATGCAAACGAAAATCCGGGCTGCTGGGGAGTCGCCGCGAGGCTGCCGAAGAGGCCCGGAATCCAGAAGCTGATGCCGCCTTCGTCGGCAAGCGACGTTTGTGGCGCCGTCGCCAGGAACACGGCCGCGATGCTGCATCTGGCGAGCGCAGAACGGGCTGCTGTTACACTTCTCATGTTTTGCATGCCGCCCTCCCGTGTTGGCGGTCGAACAGGCTCCTGCAAAAACAGCCAGTCACCTATCGGGTAAAACCCTGAATTTACGTCGGGGGACCCCGAGCTCGCCCGAATCGGCTCCGTCTGTGTCTTTTCCGGCACAGGCAATTGACGCACGCCAACCTGCCGATCGCCCATCCAGCCTCAGGGAAACCCGCAGTCAATTTTCAGGTGAAGTCCCGATGGCGCATGACATGCGCGGACGCAACGATGCGCAGTGACCCGGGCCGGGGGTTCTGGGACGCATATTGATCAGGCGCGAGGCCAAGCCTCCTTCGAGCGGATCATGGCAGTGAACGTAGCGTCTTCGACCCATCCTCAGGCCCAACACCAGAACATGGTGTGGGTGGAAGGCGGCACGTTCCGCATGGGATCGGACCGGCACTACCCGGAAGAGGCGCCGGTCCATCGCGTCACGGTCGCCGGCTTCTGGATCGACCGTACTCCGGTGACGAACCGCGACTTTCGCAAGTTCGTCAACGCCGCCGGCTACGTCACCTTCGCCGAAATCCCACCCGACCCGAAGGACTACCCGGGCGCCCTGCCGCACATGCTCAAGGCGGGATCGCTGATGTTCGATCCGCCGAAACATCCCGTCGATCTCAGCGACTGGTCGCAATGGTGGCGGTTCAAGTTTGGCGCCGACTGGCGCCGCCCCTACGGGCCGCGCTCATCGATCAGCGGGCTCGACGATCATCCGGTCGTGCACATCGCCTATCGCGACGCCGAGGCTTACGCCACATGGGCCGGCAAGGAATTGCCGACCGAAGCCGAATGGGAGTTCGCGGCGCGCGGCGGCCTCGACGGCGCCGAGTTCGCCTGGGGCGACGAGTTCATGCCCGGCGGGCAGCCGATGGCGAACACGTGGCAGGGTGACTTCCCGCACCAGAACCTGGCGAAAAACGGCCACCAGCGCACGTCGCCGGTCATGTCATTTCCGCCCAACGGCTACGGCCTGCACGACATGATCGGCAACGTGTGGGAATGGACGACCGACTGGTGGTCGACCCGGCACGAAGCCGACGCACCGAAGGCGTGCTGCATTCCGGAAAATCCGCGCGGGGGTCCCGAGACCGCGAGCTACGACCCCTGCCAGCCCAACATCAGGATTGCGCGCAAGGTGCTCAAGGGCGGCTCGCACCTGTGCGCTCCCAGCTACTGCCGCCGCTACCGCCCGGCCGCGCGCCATGCGCAACCGGTGGATACGTCGACGAGCCACATCGGATTCAGGTGCATTGTCAGAGAAGGGAGAATGTCATGAGTAGCGACCGCCTACGCGGAAATCTCGAGCAGGCCCCTCAGCAGAACGGCGCCGGACTGAAACGCCGCGATCTGCTGCTGAGCGGCAGCTCATTGCTGGCGGCGTCAGCGTTATCTGCAACCGGCCTTCAACGGACAGCGCAGGCGCAGCAGCAGCCGCAGCCGGCCGGACAACGGCCGAACATCGTCGTCATCATGGGAGACGATATCGGCATCTGGAATATCGGCGCCTACCACCGCGGGATGATGGCGGGGCGGACGCCCAATCTCGACAAGATCGCCGCCGAGGGCATGCTGTTCACCGACTACTATGCCGAGGCGAGCTGCACGGCGGGCCGCGCCAACTTCATCACCGGCGAACTGCCGATCCGCACCGGCATGACCACGGTCGGCCAAGCCGGTGCACCCACGGGCTTGCCGGCGGAGGCAGTGACCATTGCCACCGCACTCAAGGCGATGGGCTACGCCACCGGCCAGTTCGGCAAGAACCACCTCGGCGACAAAAACGAGTTTCTGCCGACGGTGCACGGCTTCGATGAATTCTTCGGCTACCTTTATCACCTCGACG
>JBJMQW010000323.1:0-7660 GCA_045802495.1 Allostellaceae bacterium
AGCCGATCGCGGTGCTGCTCGGCGAAGGCGAGGATGCTGCGGCGATCGAAGCAGCCCCGGCGGCTCCGCCAACGTCTCCCGCCGCGGCGCCACAGCCCGTGTCGAGCCAGCCGCCGCAGGCGCAGCCCGCGTTGCAACGAGAGAAGGGCGGCAATGGCCGCATCTTCGCCAGTCCGCTGGCTCGTCGCATGGCGCAGCAAGCCGGGCTCGACCTCGGCGCGATCAACGGCTCGGGGCCGCAAGGCCGCATCGTCAAGGCCGACATCGAGGCAGCTCTTACCTCGGCCCGGGCCGCTCCCGCCGCTACGCCGGCTCGACCCGCCGCGGCGCTAGAGGTTCCCGCCGCGCCGACCCCGTCGCCTGCCCTGTCCAAGGAAAGGGTGGCCGCGCTTGCCGGCAATCCGCCCTATACCGAGGTGCCGCTTACGGCGATGCGCCGCGTCATCGCCCGGCGGCTGACCGAATCCAAACAGACGATCCCGCATTTTTATTTGACCGTTGATTGCGAGCTCGATGAGCTCATGAGGATCCGCGCCGAGCTCAATGCGAAATCGGACGCCCATCGGATCTCTGTCAACGATTTCGTCATTCGGGCGGCAGGGTTGGCGCTGCGCCAGGTTCCGGCGGCGAATGCCTCATGGAGCGATGAGGCGATCCTGCGGTGGGATACTGTCGACATTGCCGTCGCCGTCGCGCTCGAGGACGGGCTGATCACCCCGATCGTCAAGAACGCTGACCGCAAAGGGCTCGCGACAATCGCCAGAGAGACCAAGGACCTCGCAGAGCGGGCTCGAACGGGGAAGCTCAAGCTCGAAGAGTTCCAGGGAGGGACTTTTTCGATTTCCAACCTGGGGATGTTCGGGGTTCGCGAGTTTGCCGCAGTGATCAATCCGCCGCATGGCGGCATTCTCGCGGTTGGCGTCGGAGAGCAGCGCCCCGTCGTAAAGAATGGCGCGCTGAAGATCGCTACTGTCATGAGCTGCACTCTCGCCTGCGATCACCGGGTCGTCGACGGTGCGGTCGGCGCCCAATTCCTCGCCGCCTTCAAGAAGCTGATCGAAGATCCTCTGACCATGCTGCTCTGAGCTGCGAAGTGGCGGAGAGCGCTTTCGACTTGATCGTTGTGGGGGGCGGTCCGGGCGGTTATGTCGCAGCGATCCGGGCGGCGCAGCTCGGAATGAAGACGGCGCTGGTGGAACGCGAGCATTTGGGAGGCATCTGCCTCAACTGGGGATGCATTCCAACCAAGGCGCTGCTGCGCAGCTCCGAGATCTACCGCCTACTGCATCGGCTCGACGATTTCGGCTTCTCGGCGAAGGAAATACAGTTTGATGCCGCAAAAGTCGTGGCCCGATCGCGCGCTGTGGCCAAGCAACTCTCAAACGGCGTTGCCTACCTGTTGCGCAAGAACAAGGTCACCGTTTTCGACGGACAGGGACGCCTAGCAGGAAAGGGCCGGCTTGCGGTCGCGAAGGACAGCAACCCCATCGGGGAGCTCACCGCCCAGCATATAGTGTTGGCTACCGGCGCGCGGGCGCGCAGCTTGCCCGGGCTGGAGCCGGACGGCGAGCGCGTTTGGACCTACAAGGAAGCAATGGTGCCGGCCGCCATACCCAAATCGCTGCTGGTCGTTGGATCCGGCGCGATTGGGATCGAATTCGCCAGCTTTTACCACGACATGGGTGCCGAGGTGACGGTCGTCGAAGTCCTCGACCGCGTTCTCCCGGTCGAGGACGAGGAGATCTCCGCCTTCGCCCGAAAATCCTTCGAGAAGCAGGGGATTACGATTCACACGGGGGCGACGGTGTCGGCGCTGCATCACGGTGCGGACGGCGTCAAAGCGCGGATCGAAGCGGACGGCAAGGCCCTCGAAATACCGGTGGAGCGCGTAATCCTGGCCGTCGGCATTGTCGGCAATGTCGAAGATATCGGGCTCGAAAACACCGGTGTCGTCGTCGACCGGACGCACATCGTGGTCGACGAGTGGCTGCGCACCGGCGAACCGGGCGTCTACGCGATCGGCGATGTCGTCGGCCCGCCCTGGCTGGCGCACAAGGCGAGCCACGAGGGGGTGATCTGCGTGGAGCATGTCGCCGGGGTCAATGACGTGCACCCGCTCGACATTCGGAACATTCCGGCCTGCACCTATTGCCGGCCGCAGGTCGCGAGCGTCGGGCTGACGGAGAAGGCCGCGCGCGACGCCGGCTACGATGTCAAGGTCGGCCATTTTCCCTTTATCGGCAACGGCAAGGCGATCGCGCTCGGCGAACCCGAGGGCATGGTCAAGACGATCTTCGACAGCAAGACCGGAGAGCTTTTAGGCGCGCATATGATCGGCGCCGAGGTCACCGAGCTGATCCAGGGCTATACGATCGCCAAAACCCTGGAGACCACCGAGACGGAACTGATTCGCACGATCTTCCCGCATCCGACCTTGTCGGAGACGATGCACGAGGCCGTGCTTGACGCTTACGGCCGCGCCATCCACTTCTAGGAGCAGCCATCGCGAACGGTCAGGTATGTCCACTCGTTCCTCGTCATGGCCGGGCTCGACCCGGCCATCTACATATCTGGGGCAGGCACCTCATCCGGTTGCAGCGGATGCCCGGATCAAGTCCGGGCATGATGAAGCGGGCGGATTTGCGGCGCCCTTGCCGCGTCATCCCGAAAAGTCCCGCAATGCCGACAGTCCGATCCCACGCAAGCCCGATTGGCTGCGCGTCAAGGCGCCGGTATCGCCGGAATATCAGGCGACGCGGCGGTTGATGCGCGATCTGGCGCTCAATACCGTTTGCGAGGAAGCAGCCTGCCCGAATATCGGCGAGTGCTGGAAGCACAAGCATGCAACGGTGATGATTTTGGGGCGGGTCTGCACGCGGGCCTGCACCTTCTGCAATGTTGCCACCGGACGGCCGGGTCTTCTCGACCCGCACGAGCCCGAGCGCGTCGCCGAGGCCGTCGCGACGCTCGGGCTCTCGCACGTCGTTGTCACCTCGGTCGACCGCGACGACCTCGATGATGGCGGCGCCGAGCAATTCGCGCGAACCATCCGGGCGATCCGTGCGGCCGCTCCGGCGACGACGATCGAGGTGCTGACCCCGGATTTTCTGCGCAAGGACCGGGCAGTCGAAACCGTCGTCGCCGCCAAGCCCGACGTCTTCAACCACAATCTCGAGACGGTCCCGCGTCTCTATGCCGAGGTGCGGCCGGGCGCCCGGTATTTCCACTCGCTGCGGCTGCTCGATCAGGCAAAACAGCTCGATCCGGCGCTGTTCACCAAATCTGGAGTGATGGTCGGGCTGGGCGAGGACAGGGCCGAAATTTTACAAATCATGGACGACCTCCGCGCCGCGGATGTCGATTTCCTGACCATCGGGCAGTATCTGCAGCCGACCCCGAAACATCATGCGATCGCGCGCTTTGTGACACCCGTTGAGTTCCACAGCTACGCCAATTTGGCGCGCGGCAAGGGATTTCTGCTGGTGGCGTCGTCGCCGCTGACCCGGTCCTCCTATCATGCGGGGGATGATTTCATGCGGCTGCGCGCCGCGCGGACCGCCAAGCTCGCCGCCGGCTAGGCACTGTTGCGATGCCCACCCATGCGGAAGAGCGTGTATTGCCCTACACGCCGGAACAGCTCTTCACGCTCGTCGCGGATGTCGAGCGCTATCCCGAGTTTCTGCCCTGGTGCGTCGGTGCGCGGCTCAAGGAGCGCCGGCCCGATTTGATCGTCGCTGATCTGATTATCGGCTTCCGGATGTTCCGTGAACGGTTCACGTCACGCGTCTCGCTGGACCCGCCGCAGCGCATCGATGTCGCCTACGCCGACGGCCCCTTTCGTTATCTGAACAATCACTGGACCTTCACGCCGGTCCCGGGCGGCTGCCGCGTAGGTTTTTTTGTCGATTTCGAATTCAAATCCCGCCTCCTGCAGAAGCTCATCGAGGTGCTGTTCAGCGAGGCGGTGCGCCGGATGGTCGGAGCCTTTGAAAAGCGCGCCAGCGACCTTTACGGCATCCCATCGCAAGGCGCTCGCCAGCCGGCAACGTGACTGATGCCCGGGCGCCCGGCGAAATCGACACTGACTGCATTGACACTGGAGTGCCAGCAGCCTTTTCAGATTGCAATTTTGTCCGAGTTGTAGTAAATTAACCACGTTTAGTCAGTGCGAGTGCCGAAATGACCTCGAATGGCAACGGCCGTTCGCGCTCGGTAGACGACAAGCCAATCCAACTCAGTTCAAGGCGGGAGTCCGAGATGTCGACGCCCATACAGGCGCAGCTTCACCGTGGGTGCTGTTTTATTGTGCCACCCGAAATTCTCAAAGAGCTGTCGCGAAACCAGCGGCTGACACCGCAGAACGCCAAGATGTACCAGGACAGCTACTTGGAGACCATGCGGTTGCGAACCGTCCGCGAGGGGCATCGCATTGCGTCGCTGATCGGTCAGACCAGCGCTGTTCTCGAAGCCGCGCCGCACCAGGCCGAGCAGCATATCTTTGATTGCCGAAACCGAACCTCGCTGCCGGGCCGCGCAGTGGCCAACCCGTCGGCTGGCGCCCTCGGCTTTCAAACCGTGTTCAATACTACAGGCAAAGTCGCCGACTTTTACCGAACTGTGCTCGGAAGAAACTCGGTCGACAATCGCGGCATGGACCTTGTATCCAGCCTAAATTACGGCAGGAATTACCAGAACGCGTTCTGGAACGGCCAGCAGATGGTCTATGGCAATGGCGACCAACACATCTTTATCGACTTTTGGAAGTCGCCGGACGTGATTGGCCACGAACTCACTCACGGCGTCACCCAAAACGAGAGTGGGCTGCGTTATGAAGGCGAGTCGGGTGCGCTGAACGAGAGCATCAGCGACTGCTTCGGTGCTGTCTTCAATCAATGGGTCATGCAGGCGCCGGCGAGCCGAGATGAGGGCTGGCTGGTCGGCGCTGGAATAATGGGCCCGGATGCCAGAGCCAAGGGCTACACCTGTCTGCGTGACATGGTGAACCCAGGAGACGAGCACTGCCTCAGCCCCCAGCCCGGCTCATATGCGGATTTCGATCCGACTGCGGATGTGCATGTCAACAGCGGCATCCCCAACCATGCTTTCGCATTGTTTGCGCGAGCGGTGGGCGGCAATGCGTATGACGCGCCGATCAAGCTGTGGTACTCGGCCTGCACCGGCGGGCATCTATCCTCGGGCGCGACGATCGCGCAATTCGCCGTTGCTACGTTCGCAGCCGTAAGCAGGTGGACCGGACCGGACAAGGACAAGTTGAGAACGGCCCTTCAAGACGCCTGGAACACCGTGGAAGTGCCGCTGCCGTCGGTCTGATCGCATCAGGCCGGTTTTCCAACCGCAAGGTCGTCGACAGCGAACACAACTCCTTATCCACGGCAATCGGTCTAAGCACCAGCTGAGAAACATCGGATCGCGGCGAAACGTGCTGGCGTCGCCGCCATCCGATCGGCAAATTCAGCTTCGGCAATTCGGCCATCTGGGATGCAGAAAGGCTCGACGCCGCGCGTCGATCGAGGCTTCCGCCGGCCAGGCGAAAATTTCGCTGGGATTACCGCGGCGGACGATGTTCAGGCTTGAGCCCTAAACAGCTCGTCGCGGCTCAGGGGCCGCGGCTTCAGCAGAGCGGAAGATACGTCGGACCTCAAAAACCTGAATGGGCCAAAAGGTGACTACTTTGCTGATCGCCATAGCGAAAGCGATGCCGCTCAATCCCCACCAAGGCGCAAAAAGGACACCGAGCACCACGCAACCGGCCGCACAAAGGAGAAGGCAAATCACCAGCGGCTCGAGCCGCTCGACACCGCAGAGCATCTGTCCCGACATCATGAGACACACGCCGACCGCGGTATATACAAAAAGCCAGAGAACGAGATGGGGATCGGGCAGCGCTGCAGGACCGGCCCAAATAAGGATCAGGGGCTTCGCGACGAGGGCCAGCGCTGCGGCGAGAGGCACGCCTAAGGCAACCGATGCGAAGGTGGCGTTCTTGTAGGCGCCCTTGATCCAGTTCCAGTCGCGCCGTGCCTTTGCTTCACCAAACGCGGGAATGAAGGGAGCAGTCCCCATGTAAACCAGCTCGACCGGCAGTGCGATGACTTTGTACGCAACGACAAAGATGACTACCTGCGCCGGGCCGAGTGTTTGGGTAATAATCATTGCCTGGCTTTGGTATATTCCCAAGCTCGCCAGTTGCATGATCATGTACTTGCCCCCCAGCTTCAGCAGGCGTCGGATGCAGGTCCATCTCACGGCAGATGGCGCCGGCGCGAGCCACCGGTAGCGGCGTGCAAAGGCATGATATGCGTTCGCCACGAGCACGAGAGCAGGGACGCCGGATATGGCGACAACCAGCTGCGGCAGCCCGCCGTGAAAGCGCGTCACGACAATCAAGCCAAGCAGCGAAACGACGCCGTACGCGATCCCCCATATATTCGCCCAATAACCGTCTTGATGAGCGTTATAAAGCGATCGCAGCAGGCTAAATGGCAAGTTTGCCACGAACAACGTCAACACCAAGGCGCAGGTCAACTCCAGCTCCCCGGTCGAGACAGCATCCGATACACGGAACACGGCTCGCCAGGGAATGGAAGGAAAGGCGAGTATGAAGAGCACTCCAATAACGAGCGCGATGGCGGCCAGCGCCCAGAACGCGGACGCGGCGTAGTGGCGCGCCGATGCCCGGTCGTCATTTCCAACCGCCTCCGACAGCACATTCACCAAAGCGTTGCCGGCCAAGCCGAAATCAGTCAGCGCTACCCAAAGCAGAAGGCTGCTGATGGTCAGCCAAACGCCGTATCGCTCAGCGCCGAGGTAGTGAACCGTAAGCGGCACGGAAACAAAACCGGTGAGCAGCGTCAGACCTCTTGCGATGTACGACGTGAAAGCCGCCATACCCGCGCGACGGTACCGCTCACGTCCTGAATCAGCGCTCGACCGGGTAAACAGAGCCTTGAGCCCTTGCGGGTTCAAATATGTTTTGAGGAACGGAACAAGCTGCCGGGGCAGACCCATCGCGGATGGTCGCAAAGACGGCATAGATGGGCGATCCTAGGTTATGAACTTACGCAACAGTCGATGCGTATAAGCTAGAGAATGTCCACACGCCAACCGTCAAGGCCGCATCGCGTACTTCCGTTATCCTCGTGTTCTGCGCACAGGCGAGGAGTGACGATACAGGCAATTGCGTAGGCTCAGGTCGCTTTGGCCGCAAAAGCAGAGGCCGTGCTCAGATGGTTTCGCTCTCCGGGAGAATTATCCACTATTGTCAGCTGCCCCGAACCCCGGCTCCCGCCTTACGGTACACGAGTTCGTTGAAAACCAAGAACGCGGGACACGGATCTCCATCTGCCGAAGCTCCAGCTCGGTAACCAAGGAGATTAATGTGAAAATCGCCTTTGTCAATCAGCCAATTGATACTATCCTTCCACCATACCAATCTTCCGTCGGAGCTTGTACCTACGGTGCGGCGTGTTCGCTGGCGAAATCTTGCGACATTATTGTGTATGGGACACGCAACCGACACAAAGATTTCCCAAATGACTTCCGAGAGCAGAACGTCCATTTTCGTTTTTTTTCCGTGCCTCTATCTGAACGGCTCGCAGTTAAAGCTAAGAATATTGGTTGCGAGCTTTTTCCGTTAAGC
>JBJMQW010000324.1:0-3120 GCA_045802495.1 Allostellaceae bacterium
AAGGCGAAGATCTCGGCACTGGGATCGTCCTTTGCCCGCTCGACTTGCGCATCGATCAGGTCGTTGAGGTCGTTGCTGTCGCCCGGCACGTCCGGCGGCAACAGCCGCATGTCCTTGGGGTCGAACAAATGGCCCCGGACATAGTCGAGGCCGCCATTCTTCAGGCCGGCGGCAACCGGGTGGAAGCCTTCGTTGAATTGCTTGACAGTCCAGAATCGGGTGCCGGAAATCATCGACGATCCGATAGAGGACAATCGAGCGATCCGGCCCTTTGCGGCTCTTGTCCGATGATTTCACATTGACGGCGATGCGCCAGGGCTCGCCATCGGCCATTACCAGGATCTGATAATGCGGTGTTGTGCGATCATTGCGTTCCTCGGCCGAGGCAACGACCCGGCCACGCAATGCGCCGTATTTTGGCCTGCTCATGATTTCCTCCTGGCGCGCGCATCCCGAACTGCGCTGGCGTCTCCGAGTATAGACGATGAGACGAGCAAGGTTTGTGAGCTAGCTCACAGAGCGCCGTGAACCCTCTTGATCGCGCGCCAGATCTGTTGAGGCACGGCAGGGCCGCCGGCCTCGGTGACACCGGACGGGGTAAGGGCGTCCGCTATTGCATTGGCGATGGCCGGGAAGGCGGCGATGGCGCCGGCCTCGCCGCAGCCTTTGACGCCGAGCGGGTTGGTTGCGCAGCGGGTGGCGTTGAAACCGAGGTCGAATGCGGGCAGGTCGTCGGCGCGCGGCATCGCATAGTCCATGAACGACCCTGCAACGAGCTGACCATCGCCGGAATCGTAGATGGCATGCTCGAGCAGAGCCTGGCCGACACCTTGGGCGATCGCGCCATGCGCTTGGCCGGCAGCGATCATCGGGTTGACCAGCACGCCATAGTCGTCGACCGCGGTGTAGCGGGCCAAAGTTGCCTGGCCGGTCTCCGGATCGATTTCGACCTCGACGACATGGGCGCCGTTCGGATAGGTCATCCATTCGCGGGTCCAAGCGTGATAGGTGTCGAGCGGCGTGCCCTTGTCGCGCCCGACCGCGGCGACATCGAGCAGCGGCACCGCGCGATCGGTGCCCGATACGACAAACCGGCCTTCCGCGAACAGGATGTCCGCTTCCGCCGCCTCCAATGCATCGGCGGCGATGCGGGTCCCTTTGGCGACAATCTCGTCGGCAGCGCGGTAGATTGCGGTGCCGCCCATATAGGTCGCCCGCGAGCTGCCATGCCCGCCGCCCAGCGGGATCGCATCGGTGTCGCCCTGGACCAGCCGGATGCGCTCGTTGGGGAGGCCGAGCCGGTCGGCGAGGATTTGCGGAAAGGTCGTCTCGTGGCCTTGCCCAATCGTCTGGGTGCCCGTGATCAACGACACCGTACCGTCCGCCTCGAAGCGGATATCGACATTCTCATGGGGCGACCCGCCCGTCGCCTTGATGTGATAGGCAAAGCCGAGGCCGCGCAATAAGCCCCTCGTTTCGCTTTCCTTTCGGCGTGTCGGGAAGCCGTCGACATCGGCTGCCGCCAATGCGCGGTCGAATGTCTCCACAAACGCACCGCTATCGACCGCATTGCCAAAGACGTTGGTCATGGGCATCTCATTGGACGGCACCATATTGATGCGGCGCAATTCGACCGGATCAAAGCCGCACTGCCGGGCAGCCTTGTCGATCAGCCGTTCGATAATGTTGACCGCCTCGGCGAACCCAGGTCCGCGCGTCACCCCGATCGGCGTGGTGTTGGTCAGGACCGCGCTGACCTGCAGCACGATTGCCGGGATCCGATAGATCGTGCCGGACAGGTGGACGTATTGGAACGTCTGCACACCGCCGGCGCTTACCAGATACGCGCCGGCGTTGGCGGCGCTTCTCACCCGCAATGCCAGAAAGCGCCCATTGGCGTCGAGCGCCAAGGCGGCCGCTGCCTGATGATCCCGCGCCTGATGGTCGGACAGGAACCCTTCGCTGCGGGTGGCGAGCCATTTGACGGGGCGACCCACTCGTCGCGCTGCCCACAAAACCAATACGTGCTCCGGATAGATGAAATTCTTGGCGCCAAAGCCACCGCCCACATCGGGAGCGACAAATCGCACGGCAGCCGGAGGTACGCCCAGTGCGCGTGCCGTGTTGTCGCGGGTGGCATGAATGCTCTGGCTGGAAACATAGGCGGTATGCCGGCCGGTATGCGCATCATAGAGACCGACGACGCCGCGCGGCTCCATCGGATTGGTAACGATCCGGTGATTGTCGAGACCCAGTTCGACGACATACGACGCTGTTGCGAAGGCCGCTTCGACTGCAGCAGTATCGCCGGTCTGCCAATCGAAGCAGACATTGCCCGGAACTTCCGCCGAAATCTCCGGCGCATTCCGGGCGCGAGCGCCAGCAGCAGTCGTCACTGCGGGCAATGTCCGGTAGTCGACGGCCATCAGTTCGGCGGCGTCCAGGGCTTGGGCGCGAGTTTCAGCCACGATCAGCGCGACCGGCTCGCCGACATAGCGGACCTTGCGTTCGGCCAACAAAGGCTGCGGCGCAAAGGCGAAGGGCTCGCCGGTCTGCGCGTTCGCTTCGGCCGAGGGACGCAGAGGCTGCAGCCCGTCGGCCCCAGCATCAGCGGCCGTCAACACGGCGAGCACACCGGGAGCGGTTCGGGCCGGTTCGGCGTCGATGCGTCCGACCTGCGCGTGCGCGTGAGGCGAGCGCAGCACGACGGCATGCGCCAGCCTCTCGAAGACGAGATCGTCCAGATAATGGCCCCGACCGGTGATAAAGCGGAAATCCTCGCGGCGCCTGGGCCGATCGCCAATGATCGAGCGAGCCGTCATCATACAATCCCCTATCGCCGCCCAGGGAGATATAGCACCGTTCCGTTCCGCATTCGTGCTAGATTTCACGGGTGAGAGAAAGGAGGAATCCTCGGCCATGGCTCTCGTCGGCTCGATCTCGCAGCAGATCTGGGACATGAAATATCGTCTGCGGGCGCCTGCAGACGGAAACATGCCGGGCGAGCCTCTCGACGAGACGATAGGGGTACTTGGCACGGGGTAGCGAGTCGTGTCTGAGTGCATGAACTGGCCAGTCTTCCTCGCAATTCTCTGCGTTGTTCTCGGCTCGGTTCTAGTC
>JBJMQW010000325.1:0-3092 GCA_045802495.1 Allostellaceae bacterium
AAGACGCGCGCGACGGCGTCCCAACCTGCATGAGCGTGGCACCGTGCTTGGAGCCGTCAAGGCCAAGGCCTGCGGGCCGGGACATCCGGTAATCGCGGAAGCCGGCGCTTGTAGCATCAGTGCTTCCGTCGCCACGAACCGGAGCACAACCATGAAGCAGCAGTATGTCGGGCTCGATGTATCTCTCGAGCAGACCTCGATATGCGTCATCGACGATGCCGGGGCCATCGTCTGGCGAGGCAAGTGCCGCTCGACGCCCGAAAGCATTCACGCGGTCATCGCGAAGCACGCGCCCAAGGCGGCGCGGATCGGTCTCGAAACCGGTCAGCTCTCGACCTGGCTGTTCCACGAACTGAGGGCACGGCAGTTGCCGGTCATCTGCATCGATGCGCGTCATGCAAAGCCGCGCTGTCGCTTCAGATCAACAAGACCGACGCAAACGACGCCCACGGCATCGCGCAGATCGTGCGCGTCGGCTGGTATCGGGAGATTGCCGTCAAGAGCATAGACACCCATGGCATACGAGCCATGCTTGTCGCCCGCGCTCAGCTCGTGACACAGAAGGTCAAGCTCACGAACTGCATCCGCGGGTTGCTCAAGACTTTCGGCATGGTCCTGGGCGGGGGAAAGGGCCGCCGTTTCGAAGCGATGGTGCGGGAGCGGATCGCGGAGAACCCCATGCTCACCACGATCATCGAGCCGATGCTGGTGGTCCTGCTGACGACCCGGGAGCAGCTCGCCGTGTTTGAGCGCCTGGTGCGGCGACGGGCGCGTGTCGATCACGACGTGCGACGGCTGATGACGGTTCTCGGCGTCGGCGCGGTGATTGCGCTGGCCTATACCACCACGATCGAAGACCCGACGCGCTTCAAGCGATCGTCCTCGGTCGCGGCCTATCTCGGTCTGACGCCGCGGCGTTTCCAATCCGGCGAGATGGATCGCGCCGGTCATATCTCGCGCTGTGGTGACGCGATGCTGAGGACCTACCTCTACGAAGCCGCCAATGTCATGCTTCGGCGCTCCACGCAGCCCTCCCAACTTTCCATCTGGGGCCGCGCCTTGTCCGAGCGGATTGGGGCACGAAAATCGCTCGTCGCTGTCGCGCGCAAGCTCGCGGTCGTGCTCCACAGCATGTGGCGTCACAGAATGGAGTTCCGCTTCGAACACGCTGCATGATGATCAGCATGCGAAAGAACCAAATCCGCCGCTGACCACGGCGGAGTGCTGTCCCTGCCGGGACGAGCGCCGGCGACCGCGTCGTTCCTTCTGCAGCTGCATCGGCAGACTTCGTTCGGGACATGGCGGCGCCGAACTCCTGACGCGATGTTGCGGCCAAACCGATAATGGACCGCGAAGAGAACGGTGGATCCGGCAGTGCGCAGAGGCCTCCGCATGATCACCCAGCGCGCAGACAGAATTCTCATCCAGCGCTTGGTCCGATGCTGTCTGGTCGGCCCGACGACCTCAAGCCTGGCTCGTCGAGCCACCGCCAAAGGCGGCTGCGGGCTTGACCTCGCCGCGCCGACCAGACCTCTGGCTTCCAAGCGTTCGACGCCCAGATGTGCCGACATTGCCGGCAATATCAGACCAAGATGGAAAAGCCGCTTGCCTTCTGAGTGGCGATTAGAGAACGAAGGGATGGTCCCCCGATCGAACAAAGGGATGAAGGGATGTCGGTCTTGATTTGAATCAACCAACCCCGCTCCCAAGATCAATTTGCTGAACTTGACGCACATAACTCCCGACTCGCGGCGGCGCGGAACCTGGCGCTGCGGCTGCTCATGTTTCAACCGAAGCGCGGAAGCGCGAGCCCAAGCTATATCGCCCCACTTAAACCCGCATTCCCCGGATGAAGCGCTGATTTCGAGAGCAGTTATCGCGGTTCGGGTTTACTCAGTGGCTTGCGGGGGATTGAATGGAACGGCAATGGGGGACCCGACGGGTGAAGCGAGCACAGGTGCGCTGAGGCTCGATTTCGACTGGCGTCTGCTGCTGCAATTTCGCGGCTCGGCGATCACCTCCGATGCTGGGCTGCTGGCTTACCGCGAGCTGGACGACACGCTGTGCCTGACCGACGCGGCTGCCGGTAGACTGGCGGACGGGCGCAGCGGCAAGAACGGCCGCCATCGGCTGGCAGGGCTGCTGCGCCAAGCGGTGTTCGGCGGCTCGCCGGCTATGAGGACGTGAACGACGCCGAGCGGCTGTGCCGCGATCCGGCGATGCGCTGGGTGGTCGGCGACCGGGCGGTTGCCGGCTTTGCCGCCTCGGCCAGCCAAATGGGCCGGTTTGAGACGAAGTGGCTTTGCCGGTCGGAGAACCTTGCCACGCTTGCCGATCTGCCAGGCCAATGGATTGACAAGGTGCACAAGCGGCGCCCGTCGAAGCGGATCGTGCTCGACATGGATTCGAGCGAGAGCCCGACCTACGGCCAGCAGGAAGACAGCGCCTATAATGGCCATTTCGGCTGCACCTGTTATCACCCGCTGTTCGTGTTCAACCAGCTCGGCGATGTCGAGCGCTGCGCCCTGCGCTCCGGGAACGTGCACAGTGCCGATGGCTGGCGCGCGGTGCTGGAGCCGGTTGTCGCCCGCTACCGGGGCACTGTGAAGCGTCTCTATTTTCGGGGCGACGCTGCGTTCGCTAACCCAGAGATCTACGCATTCCTTGAAGCCGAGGGCGCCGGCTACACGATCCGACTACCGGGCAATCGCGTTTTGCAGGACAAGATCGGCTACTTGCTGAAGCGTCCGATCGGACGACCGCCGGCTGAGGTGCGTCGCTTCTTTGCTAGCTTCGGCTATCAGGCACAGAGCTGGAACAAACCGCGTCGCGTCGTGGCCAAGGTCGAGTGGCATCCGGGCGAGCTTTACCCTCGCGTCGGCTTTATCGTGACCAACCTGGCGCGGCCGGCCGAGCGTGTGGTCGCCTTCTACAACCAGCGCGGCACGGCGGATCAAAGAGGGCAAGGGCGCGATTAAGTGGACGCGGTTGTCATGCCGGACCTTCGCCGCCAACGCCGTGCGTCTCCAGCTTCATGTGCTGGCCTATAACCTTGGGAATTTCATGCGCACGCTCGCGATACCGAAGGCGGC
>JBJMQW010000326.1:0-8353 GCA_045802495.1 Allostellaceae bacterium
GAGGCGCCAATGGCCGAGGTCGCGTCCCATCTCGACAGCTGTGGCGTGGCGATCCGGATGCAGGGGCCGCGCGCCGGCGCGATCGGCACAATCCAATCGGTCTATATCGACGACCCGGACCAGAACTCGATCGAGATTTCCACTTATTGAGCCGGGCGGCCGGTTATCGTCACCCCCGCGGAAGCGGGGGCCCAGAACCAATCGCTGCGGCCTTGCCGTCCTAGATTCCCGCTTTCGCGGGAATGACGATAAGGCGCGGGCCGGGGTTCAAGGCAAGGGAGACAATATGATCCAGGACGCCCAAGGACATCACCTCTCCGGCGCGACGGAAGCGGCTGCCGCCACATACGATCAGGCAGTGCGGGCGTTTAACCTCGTCCACGGCGACGCGATCGGCCTGTTCGACGCAGCGCGGGACGCCGCACCCGGCTTCGCAATGGCGCATCTGGGGAAGGCGTGGGTGTTCACCATCGCCAACGACCCCGGCTTGCGGACCCAGGCCGCGGCATTGGTCGAAACCGTTCGCGGGCTGGCATTGAATGAACGCGAGCGAGCGCACCTCGCCGCGCTCGTCCACTTGGTGCAGGGTGCCCGCGCCGCCGCCGTCGCCGTGCTTGACCGCCATCTTATGCATTATCCCTTCGATCTCGTGGCGCATCAGGGCGCGGCGCTGACCGACGGGTTCCTCGGACGCTTCCACTGGGTCCGCGACCGCTCGGCACGGGCTCTGCCCCTGTGGTCCAAGGATCAACCGGGCTACGGGACCTTGCTCGCCATGCACGGCTTCGGGCTGGAGGAAGCCGGCGATTACGCAAGGGCCGAGGACCAGTCGCGCGCCGCCGCAGAGCTCGAACCGTTGAGCTTCTGGCCGCACCACACGGTCGCCCATGTCATGGAAATGACCGGCCGGCCGGAAGACGGGCTCGGGTGGATGGCGGCGCGCGAGGCGCTGTGGTCGGGCCCCGGCCATATGAACGAGGTCCATATCTGGTGGCACAAGGCGTTGTTCCACCTCGAGCTCGGGCAATATGACGCCGCGCTGGCGCTCCATGACGGGCCGATGCGCGCGACGCAGCGGCCCGTGGCCCTCAGCCTCACCAACGCCTCGGCGCTGCTGTGGCGGCTCGAAACGCTCGGCTGCGACATCGGCGAACGCTGGCGCGAATTGGCGGTATTGTGGCAAGGCCACGCCGACGGGACGTGCCTCGTCTTTGCCGACATCCACGCGGCGATGGCCGAGTTGGGCTCGGGCGACGTAATGGCTGTCGAGCGGCGGCTCGCGGCGATGCGTGAGACGGCGGCCAATGGCGCCGAAGCGGCCAGCCTTTATCGCACTGTCGGCATTCCAGTCATCGAGGGGCTTGCGGCGTTCCACCGCGGCAATTACGCCGACGCAGTCGAGTTGTTGCTGCCGGTTCGCTTCGATCTCTGGCAGATCGGCGGCAGCCACGCCCAGCGCGACGTCGTCGACTGGACCCTGACCGAAGCGGCCGTGCGCGCCGGTCAGCGCGACGTTGCGTTGTCGCTGGCGCATGAGCGGCTTGCGACCCGCCCGCGCAGCGCCCCCAACCGCCGCTTTCTCCGCCACGCCGAGGCTATCGCAGGCTGATCAAGTAAATCGGAGGACCCGAATGCGTGCTTCTGCGTCAGACACGGCCCCGACTACCGACCGGATTGAGTGGCCGAATCACCAAGAGGGCGACTTCGTCATCAGGAACTATGTGTTCCGGAGCGGCGAAACCTTACCCGAGCTGAGGCTCCACTACCGGACCCTCGGCACCGCAAGGCGCAACGCGGCAGGCAAGATCATCAACGGTGTGCTGCTGTTGCAGGGCAACACCGGCACCGGCGCAAACTGGTTGCGCCCGAGCCTCGCCGACGAGCTGTTTGCGCCCGGCCAGCCGCTCGATGCGGCAGAGTTCTTTATGATCATGCCGGACGCGATCGGCCGCGGCGGATCGAGCAAGCCCTCGGATGGGCTAAGGGGGAAATTCCCCCACTATCGCTACCGCGACATGGTCGAATCCGGTTATCGCCTGATCACCGAAGGGCTCGGTGTGGCGCATCTGCGGCTGGTCATCGGCAGCTCGATGGGCGGCATGCATGCCTGGATGTGGGCCGAGATGTACCCCGATTTGATTGACGGGGTGGTGCCGATCTCCTGCCAGCCCGTCGAGATCAGCGGGCGCAACTGGCTCGGCCGCCGTGCTCAGGCAGAAGCAATCCGGCACGATCCGGACTGGAACAACGGCTTCTATGAAACCAACCCGCGCCACTACATCTACGCAGCCGCCGGGAATTTTGGTACCGAAAGCCCCACCCGCATTCAGGAAATGGCGCCGACTCTCGCCGCTGCCAACGCGCTCTACGAACGCCGGCTGGCCGAGGCGGCGAAGGGCGACGCCAACGACGCGTTGTGGGCGATCGAGGCGATCCAGGACTACAACCCCGAGCCCGACCTCGACAAGATCAAGGCCAAGGTCCTGCTCATAAATGACGCCGAGGACCATGCGAACCCGCCGGAGCTCGGCACCGTCGAGCGCGCGATGAGGCGGGTCAAGCATGGCCGTTATGTGCTGATCCCGGCCGGACCAAACACGCACGGGCATTTTAGCCATTTCTACGCCGAGCTGTGGAAGCCCTACCTGATCGAGTTCATGAAAACACTCGGACCCCCGCTGGCGGCGGCGGCCGAGTAGGCGTACGGGATCACAATGGGCGGATGATGCTGGTGGTGGGGCGACAGCGCCTAGGGCGGCCTCACCGTCTGCTCGGCTCCTTTTTGCCAATACAGGAAAGAGCGGCGGTATGAGCCGGCTTATGACGCTCATTTCCTGCTGACGCGGCTGCCAATCCTCGAAAAGGAGTTCGACTTGCGCCGCAGACGCCGCCAACAGCCGGTTGACAGCGTCATGTTAACCATGTTTTCTTTTTATTCAAACAGCAAGTTGGGGATTTCATGCTGCGACATGCGATGGTCATCTCTTGCCTTCTGTGGGCGCCCTGGGCAGCGCAAGCCGCGCAAGGCGCGGTCGAATTCACACCGCTGATGGAACCTGGCAAACCGCTCACGATCGAGGTGCGCAACCTGTCAAAGCTGCCGGTTAATCTCAAGCAGGCAACGCTGGAGTTTGCCGCCCCCAACGCCGCGGGTGGACCCTGTCGGTTGTCGCTGCCGGCCCCCGTCTCGCTGGGTCCCGCCGAGATGAAAATCGTTTCTCTTGGCGAAAGCAGCGCGGTCACCCGCTGCATGCCCCAACCGGCGACTGGCGGCTCGGCCCGGGCCTTTGTGCTGAAGCCCCGCGAACTGACGGGGGCTCAGGCACCCACCCGAGATCTGGGCAATGCGGTCCTGCACCCCGCGGATCTGAGCTACAGCTTCGAAATCGGGGGCCGCCCCGTGACCGACAAGGCAACTTGGCTCTTCGCCGTCGAATAAAGCGCGGCAACAACTAGCGACAGGAGTGGCGTCAATGGCTAGTCGTTCAGCATGCCTGGCATTTGTGTCGATTATCCTGTCGCTGCTGGTACCTGGGGCAGTTCTCGCGGCGCCGCCGGACCGGGTGACTTACGCAACGCAATGCGCCGCCGAAATGGGCAAGATCCCTGCGTTCAACTGTCTCAATGGCCAGCTCCTCGATATTACCGTCAACGGGGTCAGCCAATCGCAGCTAGTGAACAATTGCGACAAGCCCGTTCAGCTGGGCCTTGGCGGCGGCAGTCAATGCGTGCCGTTCTCGCGGCTGCTCGCCCTCGACACCGGCAAGCCAAACGTCACGACTATTGCGATTTGCCGAAAGTATTTCGCGTCGAGCGGGTCGAATGATCCGCGCTTTGACGACATTGCGATGATCCAGCACAACAAAGCGACCGGCCGGACCTGTTTCTTCCAGAGCAAGCTCGAAGCCAATCTCGACGGGCGCACGGTGCCGAGCCCGTCCGATAATACCGCGCAGGCCAACCAGTACTGGCTCGACTCCCAATCCGTCTCCAATATCCAATGCACGAGTTGCCATGCCGCCGACCCGTTCATCTGGTCTTCGTTTGTGGCGCAAAAGGCTGATCTGGCGAAATGGGATCCAACCGGGAAATACGATTCGAACTTCGCCGGCATGTTCGGCGGCTTCTCCAAGGTATTTCAGCCCAGCGGGAATGGCTGCGCCGTGTGCCACCGGTTTGGCCGCGGGCCGGGCGGCGGCGACTTCTCGTGCAATGGCCTGCCGACGCGCTATTCCGGGCACCTACCTAATGCGACGCACCCTTCGGAGTTTCTGATGCCGCCCAGTTTTGGCGGCACGAGCGCTTCCTGGCACAGCAGTTTCGATGCGGCCCTTGCCCAGATCGAACGGTGCTGCGCAAACCCCGACCTCGCCGAATGTCACAGCCGGCTCGCCGATGATGAGGCACCCGATGACGGATCGAGGTTCGCCGCGATTTGGGTCAAGCAATCGGGCCCGCCCTTTGTGGCGCGGCACGGCATGACGTCGCAGGAATATCAGCAACAATTTGATCAGTTGGTCGGCCAGCAAGGATTTTGCCTCGTCGATGTCAGCGGCTATGCGGTCGGCGGACAGGATCGGTATGCGGCGATCTGGGAGAAGAAGAGTTGCCCGCAATTTGTGGCCCGGCATGGCATGACATCGCAGCAATACCAGCAGCAATTCGATCAGCTGGTGGGACAACAGGGCTTTCGCCTCACCCTCGTCGACGGATACACGGTCGGCGGTCAAGACCGTTACGCGGCGATTTGGGAGAAGTCGCCTGGGCCCGCCTTTGTGGCGCGGCACGGCATGACCTCTCAGCAATATCAGCAGCAATTCGACCAACTGGTTGGGCAGCAGGGTTTCTGCCTGACCCTGGTTAGCGGCTACTCGGTCGGAAATCAGGACCGTTACGCCGCGATCTGGGAAAAGAAATCATGCCCCGCCTTTGCCGCGCGGCACGGCATGACATCGCAGCAGTATCAGCAGGCCTTTGATCAGCTGGTCGGACAGCAGGGCTTCCATCTGCGGCTGGTAAGCGGCCACAAGATCAACGGCCAGGACAGCTATGCCGCGATCTTCGAGAAATCACCGAGCCCTGCTTTTGTCGCCCGCCATGGGATGACGTCGGAGGCCTATCAGCAGGCCTTTGATCAACTGGTCGGGCAACAAGGCTTCCGCTTGGTGTGGGTCAGCGGGTATTAGCCGGGCACTCCACCCCGCCCGCGCGAGCGGGCGGGCGGGCACTGCCGTTTATCGTACCGGCGAAAAGGCTGCCGGGATCAGTAGCTTGTTTTCCTGCCGGATCGGGCGCACTCCGGCTTGCGGCGGCCACGCTCCGCCGGGGCGGCGGGATTCCTCACGCACCCTGGCGCGCTCATTGAGATCCTTGTAGCACCAGATGTGGACATACTTGTTGAGCCCGCCGAGCTCGCTCGTCCAGCAGGCCGCCAAGGGGGAGAACTTCTCACGCGCCTCGATGGCTTTTGCCCACGCATCCAGCACCTTGGGGATGTCCCCAGGGGCGTAAGTGTAGGTGCGCATCTCATACACGTTTCCGCTGCCATAATCGCGGCTGCCGAGCGGGCGCATGAACGGCGCCGGGTTCATGATCTCGGCTTCCTGGGCAATGATGAACTCGCCCCCGCCGGGCATCGCATTGCGCTCGGCGTCTTGCGCCATTGCAGCGCGCACGGCCGTGCGATGTCGCAAATCATCATAGGGATAAACGTGGACGACTTGATTGAGCGGCCCGAACTCGGTGTGCCAGAAGGCACCCAATTTGGAGTGCTTCTCTCTCAGGGGCAGCCGCTTGGCATAGCGCTCTTCAAATTCGGGCACGGTCCCTGGGCGTAAAGTGTAAGTGCGGACTTCGTAGATCATTGGCGCATTCCTCTAAGTTATAGGGGTGGGCGAACGCACGAGCGCTCGCCGGAATCCCGCTTGCCGATTATTCGGCTGCTTCTTTTTCTTCGACTGGCGTCAGCTCATAGCGCTGCATCGCGAAGCTGATCGCTTCGTTCCAGCCGCGGCTGCGGATGTCGATATGGACGTCATCGGGACCGAGGTACTTCAAATTGACCGCGTCACCCATCGGGGTGGTCTCGGCTCTTTCGGTTTTCGGGATCGGAACCGGCGAATAGTTGGCCTCTCTAAGCTCTTTGGCCGTTGCCTGTTCATCGTCCACATAAAATCCGATGTGATGGATGCCGCGCATCTCGGAGGTCTGTCCGGGGCCAAGCTTTGGAGCGCCGGGTTCGCCATACTTCAGAACGGCAAAATAAATATAACCGTCGCTGAGCCACACACCCTTCTCACCGGTATCGCCGGGTCGCCGATAAAGCTCGGTCAAGCCGAAATGCTGCTTATAGAATTCCGCGGTTTTCGCCGGATCGTCAGTGACGAGCGCAATATGCCTGATGCGAGCCATTCACCATTCTCCCTCGCTGCACGCGCTTCATAAAAGCGCAGATTCGCTGTGTAGGCCTTCCCCCGGATCAGCGTCAAGAGGAGGTCTCGGATTGGCGCAGCCGTCATCCGAGGGTTCGCGGATCCTCGATGGCGAAGGTGAGATGCTGGGTCGGCTGAGGTGTGGTGGTCATCAAGCTCACGCCGTCCGGTGCTTCGAAGCGATGCCACGCCCCCTGCGGGACGATCACCACCATCCCTGCCTTCAGCGCATGGGATTGCGGCCCGTCATCCGTTATGATGTGAAAGGTAACCGCGCCGTCGACAATCTGCACGATCTCGTCACCGTTCGGGTGACGCTCCCATGGGCCTTCGCCGGCGAATTTGGCGGCGTTGATGGCGCTGTCGCGATAGGGCGCCAATCGCGCGAAGGCGCCTTCCCGATCCGCTTCCGGCGTCTCCGGGGTGCGTCCGCGCAACATCCGCAGCTTGGCGAATTCGGCGTTCATATCGAGGATGGTAAGCATTCTTCCCTCCGCTTGATCCTTCGGCCTTTGTATATCCTGTTATAACGCAAGCGTCTTTGCATCGGATTTGGGAGGTGATCCATGGAAAAGCGGCGAAGCGTCAACGTGGCTGGGGCGAGCCATGTCAACCCGATCCCGAGCGCCAGCCGGCGCGGGCCTTTTGTCGTCTCGGGCGCGATCTCCGGAACGGATCCGGAAACCGGCAAGGTTCCCGCCGAACTTGACGAACAATGCCGGCTGATGTTCCAGAATGTACGCCGCATCATCGAGGCGGCCGGCGGTACCCCCGACGATATCGTCAAGATGAATGTGTGGATCACCGATCGGGCGTTGCGTCCTATCCTCAACAAATATTGGGTCGAGATGTTTCCCGACGCCACTTCACGGCCCGCGCGGCACACCGTGGCTTCGGGGGATTTCACACCGCCAATGCAGATCCAGTGCGATTTGATGGCCGTCATCAGCGAGGACTGAGCGATGAAGATCGTCGACATTCGCACGATCCCGCTTTCCTATCGCTGCGAGCCGCCCTATGGCAGCGCCGGCGGCATGCAGGCGCGGCGCGGCGCCCTACTGGTCGAGATCGAGACCGACGAGCGGGTGGTCGGCATCGGCGAGGCCGGTGTCGGGGGCGGCGCCACAGCGGGTGTCATCGAGAAGGTGCTGAAGCCGATGTTGCTCGGCGAGGACCCGCTGCTGATCGAGGGTCTATGGCAAAGGATGTTCGCGCGGACCCGCCAATACGGCCGTCGCGGCGTCGTCATGAACGCGATCAGCGGGATCGACATTGCGCTGTGGGATATCGCGGGCAAGGTCGCCCGGCTGCCCCTCTATCGCCTGTTTGGCGGATGCCGCGACCGGGTCGAGGCCTATGCCAGCGGCGGCTTCTACCAGGAGGGCAAAGGGGTCGACGAGCTCGCCGGCGAGGCCGAGGGCTACCGCGCCCGCGGCTTCAAAGGCATGAAGATGAAAGTCGGGCGCAATCCGTCGACCGGCGCCCATCTGCGTCATCTGGTCGACCATGCCGAGCTGTGCGAGGTCGATCCCGAAGAGGACATCGCACGGGTCGCGGCGGTGCGCCGCGCACTAGGCCCGCAGGCCAAGCTGATGGTCGATGCCAATTGCGCGTGGAGCCCCTCCTTCGCGATCGAGATGGGCCGCGCGTTCGAGCCCTATAAGCTCTACTGGATCGAGGAGCCGGTCGCGACGGACGACATCGCCGGCAGCGCCCGCGTCGCCGATGCGCTCTCGACGCCGATCGCCGGCTACGAGACGGAGATTGGCCTCTACGGCTTTCGCGAGCTGATCACCCGAGGTGCGGTCGACATCGTGCAGCCGGATATCGCCTGGGCGGGCGGGTTTTCCGAATGCCGCCGCATCGCCGCCCTGGCCGAGGCACATCACCTGATGGTGGCGCCGCACGCCTTTGCCGGCGCC
>JBJMQW010000327.1:0-18436 GCA_045802495.1 Allostellaceae bacterium
TTCGTCGGATGGCAGCGAGTTTGGCCGGATGTTCGACCTTGTGGCCAAACAGGTCTTTGACATAGAAGACGTCGACGACCTTCTCACCATAGGTCGAAATCTTGGCGCTCGAAACCTGAAGATTGAGGCCCGTAAAAGCGCGTGTCAGCTCGAACAGCAGCCCCGGCCGGTCCCGCCCGTTGACCTCGATCACGGTGTGCGAGGCGCTTGCCCGATTGTCGACAAGAACGCGCGGGGCGACGGTAAAAACCTGAGCCCGGCTCAAGAAGGCGGGCGGCCGCGCGAGCTCGCGGTGCGGCTTCAGATCACCGGTCAAAACGTTCTCAAACACGACCGCAAGCTTGGCGAGCTTGTCAGCCCGGTCAAAAGGTCCACCCGCCGAATCCTGGACCCAGAACGTGTCAAGCGCCATGCCGTTCGACATGGTCATGATCTTGGCGTCGACGATATTGGCGCCGCTGACCGCGAGCGCGCCGGCAATACGCGAAAAAAGGCCGGGGTGGTCCGCGGTGTAGAGAGTGATCTCGGTTACCGACCGGTGCGGTTCGACCCGTTTCTCGACCGTCAGCGGCGCGCCGCTTGCCTCCGCCTCCCGCATCAGGCGGGCGTGCCGCGCGTGCGTGGGAGGATCGAATGAGAGCCAGTAGAACGGGTAGCCGCGGGCGGTGAAATTGGCAAATTCGGCGTCGGTGAAGTCAGGCAATAGGTCACGCGCTGCGGTCTGCGCGGCCGCGACCCGAGAATTCTGCCCCTCTTCGGTCAGCCCGCCGGAGATGACCTCGATCGCCCGATGGTAGAGTTCCCGCAGCAGCGCCGCCTTCCAACCATTCCATACCTTCGGGCCGACGGCCCGAATATCCGCCACCGTCAACATCAAGAGCAGCTTCAGCCGCTCCGGCGATTGCACCCGCTCGACAAAGCCGCCAATCGTCTGCGGATCACCAATATCGAGCTTGAAAGCCGTGTTGCTCATCAACAGATGCCAGCGCACCAGCCAGGCGACGGTCTCGGTCTCCTCGGCCGAGAGTCCGAGCCGCGGGCCCAGCTTTAGAGCGATCTGCTCGCCGATTATGGAGTGATCGCCGCCGCGGCCTTTGGCGATGTCGTGCAGAAGCACGGCAAGATAAAGAGCGCGGCGAGAGACGATCGTCCCTGCAATTTGGGTGGCGAGCGGTAGATCTTCCTGCAAAAGCCCGCTCTCGATCTTGTGCAGAATTCCGATCGCGAACAGCGTGTGCTCGTCGACGGTATAGACGTGGTACATGTCGTACTGCATCTGCGCGACAACGCGCCCGAAATCAGGGATGAAGCGGCCGAATACGCCGGCCTCGTTCATTCGCCGCAATGCTGTTTCCGGATCTTTCCGCGACGTCAGGATCTCGAGGAACAGGCGGTTTGCCTCGGGATCCTCCCGCAGTTGCCGGTTGATCAGCCGCAGCGACTGACTCGCAGCCCGCAGAGTACGCGGATGGATATCGAGATCGTGCTGCTGCGCGACATGAAACAAGCGCAGCAGCGCAACCGGGTCCCGCTTGAAAAAGTCTTCCGAGGGGAGGGCCAGTCGTTCGCCATCGACGATAAAGCCTCCCAGGCTGCGCCGATTGCTGCCCCATCGCATCCACGACAGCCGGCGCCTGTGCTTCTTCTGATCGGCTTCGAGAATCGCACAAAAGATTCGAGTCAGGTCGCCGACATCCTTGGCGACGAGAAAATAGTGTTTCATGAAGCGCTCGACCCCGCGGCTGCCCGCGTGGTCGGTGTACCCCATCCGTCTTCCGATCTCGGTCTGCAGGTCGAAGGTCAGCCGTTCCTCGGCGCGGCCCGCCAGGTAATGCAGGTGGCAACGCACCGTCCACAGAAAATTCTGGGCGCGATCGAAGCGCTGCGACTCATCCGCCGAGAGCACGCCCAAATCGACAAGCCTGCCGACGTCGTCCGTGCGGTAGATGTATTTTGCGATCCAGAATAAGGTGTGCAGGTCTCGAAGCCCGCCCTTGCCCTCCTTGACGTTAGGCTCGAGCTGGTATCGGCTGTCCCCGACACGCTGATGCCGGGCGTCGCGCTCGGCGAGCTTGCCGGCGACGAATTGCGGCGCGGTGCCCTTCACGATTTCCGCGTCGAAGCGTCTTTTCAGCTCATTGAAAAGTGCCTGCTCACCCCACAGGTAGCGGGCCTCCAGCAGCCCGGTGCGGATTGTCAGGTCTGATTTCGCCTGACGCAGGCACTCTTCGACCGAGCGTGTCGATTGACCGATCTTGAGGCCGAGATCCCACAATAGGTAGAGGAGGTATTCGAGAACCTGCTCGGTGTGCGGGGTCTGCTTGTAAGGGAGCAAAAACAACAGGTCGATGTCGGAATAGGGCGCCAACTCACCGCGCCCGTAACCGCCCACGGCGACAAGCGCCAGACGCTCGCCTGAGGTCGGGTTGGCAAGCGGGTAGATCTCCTCGGTGACGAGGTCGAACAGGGCGCGGATCAGCTGGTCCATCAGGAAACACTGCTCGCGCATCACCGCTGCACCGCTCCCCGTCGCCTCGAACCGGCGACGGATCTCGTCACGGCCATTGCTCAACGCAGCCTTTGCCGGGGTGACAAAAGGACGGCGGTCAAGCGCAGGATTTGCCACGGAAGCGGCGGCACCCGACAATTGCTCGCTCAGCGCCCGCCTGTCGATGATGTCGCGTTGCCGCGCGATGCTGCCCATCCGGTCTCTCAGCAAAGCCTAGTTGCCGTTACAGATGCCGCCCGGCATCGACGGTGACGATCGACCCGGTCGTGTGCTTCAGATGGGTAATGCTGGCCATCACCGCGAGGGCTACGTCATCGGCCTCGACAGCGCGTTTGAGCGGCGTTGTCAGCGCCGCCTTAGCCATCATCGCCTCGGTGCGGCCCGGGACGAAGCCGGTATGGACGATGCCGGGAGAGACGATGACGACGCGAATCTCGGGACCGAGCACGCGCGCCAACGCGATGCTCATCGTGTTTAGCGCCGCCTTCGAAGCACCGTAAATAATGCTGCTGCCGGTTCCGCGCTCCGCGGCTCCCGACGAGATGTTGACAATGACCCCATCCCCGGTGGCGCGCAGCAGCGGGACAAAGGCGCGCATCGTCGCGAACGGTCCGCGCACATTGGCCGTCAGGACTGCATCGATCAGATCGTCGTCGAGCGCTTCCAGATCGCTATGGGCAACCATGCGGGTAAAGCCCGCCGAGTTGACCAGAATATCGGCGCGACCGAAGCCGTCCTTGACCGCGGCGGCCACCTTGCGGATCTGCGCGGTGTCCTCCATCGGCAGGTACATCGCCTCGTGACCGATGCCCGGCAGTTCGCTGATCAATGTTGTGGCGCGGTCCGCACCCTTGTTGTAGCCGACCACCACTCGCGCCCCCGCGGCGGCGAGCAACCGCACGCTTGCAGCTCCGATGCCGCTGCTGCCGCCAGTCACTACCGCCACCTTGCCGGCGAGCGATGGGGTGTTCTCCGTGTTCATGGTCGGAAACCTCGTGAGGGTGACGCCAAGGCGTTATTCTTTCGCCCTCAGGACCGGACGATTTCAGCGAGGAGCGGATTGAAGCGATCGGCCGCTTCGTATTGCACCCAATGCCCCGCCCCGGCGATGACCTCGAACCGCGCGCTCGGCTGAACCGCGCGCAGAGCGCGGGCGCGATCGTCGAGATGAGGATGGGCGGTCGCGTCGCGTGCCCCCCAGATGCCGTCCAGGCGTGCCTTGATTAAGGGAAGCGCCCGGGCGAGCGTATCGGCACGCGAAAACTGTCGGCTCTTGACGCGGCCGCGCGGCGCGTTTCGCGATTGGATGTAGACCGCCAACTCGTCGATCTTCGCCGGATCGGCGATCATCAACGCGCCGAGATTGTGACGGGCAACCGCGAGGATTTCGTCCTCGGTCGCTCCCTCTGGCACCCGTTTGAGCGCTGTTGGCTGACGTATCAGACCAAGACCGTTTGACCCGACGACGGTAAACCCCTTTACGCGCTCGCCGAGTTGCGCCGTCACGTGACCGCCCAGCACCCCGCCAAACGAAAAGCCGGCAATGTGCAGCGGTTCCTGCTTCGGAAACATGGTTTGGAGACCGTCGACAATGATCTGTGCCAGGCTCTCCGCAGTGTGCGGCTCGGGTGGCGTCGCCGACTCCCCGAGACCAGGCAGATCCGGCGCCGCCACTGTGAACACCCGCGACAATGCCAGTACATTACGGATCCAATGCGTCCACGAGCCATACCCGCCATGCAGCAGAACGAGGGGCGGCCCGCTTCCCCAAACGCGCCAAACCATAGGGCCGTCGCCGCAGGGCGTCTCAAGCCGCTCCGCCTCGCTGGCGACGCCTTTGACGAACGCGACAGTTTCTTCGCTGATCAAAGCCAAATTCGTCCTCCGACATCGCTGGCTATAGGCTGATAACCCGTTTCGCACCAAACGCCTAGCTTTGAGGCCGAAAATTCATCTGGAACCGCCTTCGCTCGGCTCCGTTCAGGGAGAGACGGAACCTTGAAGGAGGGAATATGCAGAAGCAGCGGAAGCGGGCTCGCGAGATTGCGGAAGAGGGCTTCGACAGGATCGTCGAGGGTGAGGAAGAGGTAGGCTGGAGGATGATCGACCAAGCGAGGAAGATCGATCCCAGGGCCGTCGAAGAGCTGGCCGAGGACATCGAGCGCGACAAGGCGGACGTCATGCGCTTTGTCGAAAAGAAAATAGGCCGATCAATCGAAAATCCCTGATCAACAGGTCGGAGCGGGTAAGAATAATACCAGCCATCCGTCGCCACATGGCGAACGGCAGGCATCGCCTATGCCCCATCGCGAAGGGTGCATCAGCTTAAGCTCCTCTCACCTTCGCCGAGTTTAGTGATTATATGGCGCGAGGGGCCACTTCCCGGCGGCCCACATCGATGGAGCAATCATGGCGCAACGACAGCTCGAAGCGTTGATGTGGACGCAGGCCTGCGAAGCAATGGACCGCGCGGAACGTCTTCGCCGCCAATTTTTCCATCGTGCCCACACCACGCCGTGCTGGGAAGCGCCGATCGATATATTCGAAACCGACGACGCGCTGACCATCTTGATCGCGCTGCCGGGCGTCGAACTCGACGCCGTCAAGGTAACGTTAAGCGCCGGAGTGCTGATCGTCACGGGCCAGCGCTCCCTTCCGGCCGAGTTGCGAAATGCGCGAATCCATCGGTTGGAGATTCCCCAGGGGCATTTTGAAAGACGGATAGAGCTGCCGCCCGTCCGGTTCGAATTGTCCGGCCGTCATCTCGCCAATGGATGTCTGATGCTGCAACTGCACAAGATATCGCCCGCGAGCGGCGCGCGCTCGTGAGCCATTGAGGATATCCGCCATGCCCCTGGAGGATCGAGAACTGCGTGCATCGGAGAGCGCGGCACCCCCACCCGCCGGCGCTGCCGAAGCCCCGCTTGCCGACATCCCGCCGTTTCCCGAGGATGCGCTGATCCTCATTCCGACGCGCAACCTCGTCCTTTTCCCGGGCACAGTGCTGCCGATCACGCTCGGCCGCCAGCGCTCGGTGCTGGCTGCGCAGACCGCAATGCGGCTCAGCCGGCCGGTTGGACTGGTTCTGCAGCGTGACCCTGCCATCGATGATCCCATACCGGTCGACCTGCACCGGCTGGGCACCGAAGCCAGCCTCTTGCGCTACCTCACCAGCCCCGACGGCGGCCACCACGCGATCTGTCAAGGCGAGCGGCGCTACCGCGTTCTGGATTTTCTTGACGGCTTCCCGTTTCTCGCGGCCCGGGTCGAGCGCATTCCGGAAGTCGAAGCCGCCACCAAGGACGTCGCTGCCCGGCTTCTCAATCTTCGCAACCAGGCTCTGGAGGTGCTGCAGCTGCTGCCGCAAACCCCGGCCGAACTCGTCAATGCCGTGCAATCCGTCACCTCTGCGGCGGCGCTCGCCGATTTGATCGCGAGCTTTATGGACATCACGCCGCCTGAAAAGCAGGAGATCCTGGAGACCATCGACATCGAGCGCCGTCTCGAGCGCGTGTCGGAAATGCTGGCCTACCGGATCGACGTGCTGCGGCTGTCGCGGCAGATCAGCGAGCAGACAAAGGGGAAAATCGACGACCGCCAGCGCGAGTTCCTGCTGCGCGAGCAGATGAAGACGATCCAAAAAGAGCTCGGCGAGGGCGACGACGCGAAGGCCCAGGAAATCGCCGAGCTGACCAAAAAGATCGCCGAGGCGAAGATGCCGCCGGAGGTGGAGGAGCACACCAAAAGAGAGCTCGCCCGGCTAGACAGAATGCCGGAAGCTTCCGGCGAGTACTCGATGGCGCGCACTTATCTCGAGTGGCTGACGGAGCTGCCGTGGTCGGTCGAGTCCGCGAAGGCGATCGACATTGCCGAGGCGCGCCGAGTGCTCGACGCCGATCACTACGGCCTGCAAAAGATCAAGCGGCGGATTCTAGAATATCTAGCAATTCATCAGCTGAACCCAGGCGGCCGCAGCCCGATCGTGTGCTTTGTCGGCCCGCCGGGGGTTGGCAAGACCTCCCTCGGCCAGAGCATCGCCAAAGCGACCGGCCGGAAATTCGTCCGCGTCAGCCTCGGCGGGGTGCATGACGAAGCCGAGATCCGCGGCCACCGCCGCACCTATATCGGGGCGCTACCCGGCAACATCATCCAAGGAATCCGCCGCGCCGGCGCCCGGGACTGCGTCATGATGCTGGACGAGGTCGACAAGCTCGGTCGCGGTATCCAGGGCGATCCGTCGTCCGCGCTGCTCGAAGTGTTGGATCCCGAGCAAAACTCGACGTTCCGAGACAACTACCTTGGTGTGCCGTTTGACCTGTCCAAGGTGATGTTCATCACGACGGCTAACGTCCTCGATAGCATCCCGGGTCCGCTGCGCGACCGGATGGAGGTCATCGATCTTCCCGGCTATGTCGAAGACGAAAAGTTCGAGATCGCCCGCCGCTACCTCGTCGACCGCCAGCTCAAAGCCAACGGATTGACACTCGAGCAAGCGGGAATTACGGACGCTGCATTGCGCGCCATCATCCGCGACTACACCCGCGAAGCCGGCGTGCGGCAGCTCGAGCGGGAGATCGGCGCCGTGTTGCGCAGCGCGGCCATGCGCATCGCCGAAGGCGCTGCGCAGCATGTTCGGGTCGAGCCGGATGACCTGAAGGAGATCCTCGGGCCCCCGCGCTTCGAAGGCGAGGTCGCGATGCGCACGAGCATCCCCGGCGTCGCCACCGGCCTCGCCTGGACGCCTGTCGGCGGTGATATCCTGTTCATCGAAGCGACCCGCATCCCCGGCAACGGGCGGCTAATCCTGACCGGACAGCTGGGCGAGGTCATGAAGGAAAGCGCGCAGGCCGCGCTGAGCCTCGTCAAGGGCAGGGCTTCGGCATTCCAGCTCGACCCGGAGATGTTCGAAAAAAGCGATATTCATATCCACGTTCCGGCCGGCGCCATTCCCAAGGATGGACCGAGCGCCGGAGTGGCGATGTTCACCGCCCTCATCTCCTTGCTCACCAACCGGACGGTGCGCAGCGACACCGCGATGACGGGCGAGATCAGCTTGCGCGGCCTGGTGCTGCCGGTCGGCGGCATCAAGGAGAAGGTCGTTGCGGCGGCCCGCGCTTCCCTCTCGACGGTCATTCTCCCGGCGCGCAACCGCAAGGATTACGAAGACATCCCGGAAGGCGCGCGCAACGAATTGCGTTTTGTCTGGGCCGAACGCGTCGAGGATGTGATCGAGGCGGCGCTCGATCCTTCCGCGCAGCCGCTTGCCGCAAATAACGCCGCATAGCTATCGCTCGCTGCGTCGCTCTCCCACAACGGGGATATAGCCGGGCCACAGCTCGACCCTTCCCGGTTGCGGGCCCTTGCGGCTCGCACGCGAGCCGCGGGGGCGAAACGCTATCGCTCGCCCCGTTACTAAAAACCGCCTAGTATCGCCGAAACCGAGGGGAGAAGCCTGAAATGCTGTTCAAATGTCTGCCGCCGGGCGCAGCGATCCCGGGGCGGTTTCCGGGCCCGGCGCATGCGCGCGGCAAATGGTTCACGGTCGACATTCACTGCCACGTGTTGACCCCGAAGGCCGCCGAAATGGTCGCGGGGAATGCCGATGCGACGCGCCATCCGCGCGAGGTATACGCCAACCAGCTCACCCGCGAGGTCAACAGACAGCAGGCAGAGCGCACCCGGATACAGTTCACTTCGGTCGAGAAGCGGCTGGCCGACATGGACCGGATGGGGATCGATATCCAGGCGATCTCGCCCTCGCCGAACCAGACCTATTACGGCGCCGACCCGGATCTCGGCATCGCCACGGCGCGAATCGTCAACGACAATCTCGCCGACATTGCCGGGCGTCACCCCGACCGCTTTGTCCCTCTCGGCACGGTCCCCTTTCAGGCGCCCGACCTCGCGGTCGCCGAACTCGACCGGATCCATAAATCCCTGGGCTTTCGCGGCATCGAGATCGCCACGAACGTCGCCGGCGAGGATTTCTCGGCCGAGCGCTTTCGCAAGATCTTCGCCCGGATCGAGGAATTCGGGCTCCTTGTCTTTATGCACCCGACCGGATTTCCAGAGGCCCGGCGTTTCGCCGACCACTATCTGGTCAACGTGATCGGCAACCCACTCGACTCCACGGTCGCCGTGCATCATCTGATCTTTGGCGGGGTACTGCACGACCACCCCAATTTGAAGCTCGTCATTGCTCATGGCGGCGGTTATCTGCCGGCCTATTCCGGGCGGATCGATCATGCCGCGGCGGCGCGGCCGGACACCTGCGAGATGATCCACCGGATGCCGACGGCCTATCTGAAACGGCTCTATTTCGACACGATCGTCTTTACACACCATCAGCTCGAATATCTCGTCGAGCAATACGGCGCCGATCACGTGATGATGGGCACCGATTATCCAGCCGATATGGGTGAGGTCGACCCGATCGGGTTTGTCGAGGGGGCACGTGGGCTCGACGACAACGAGCGGCGGGCGATCCTCGGCGGCAATGCCGCCCGGCTTTTGAATATCGAAATCCCGAGGAGGCCGGAATGAGCAGCCGTCCGGGCGAGGATATTCTCTTCAAATGCCTGCCACCGGGAACGGAACCACGGGCCGGTCGCTTTCCGGGCCCCGTCCATGCCCGCGGCAAATGGTTTACGATCGACATCCACTGCCATGTCCGCTGCGAGAAGGCGGCGGCGATGGTCGAAGGCAATCCGGACGTCTCGCGTTGGTTTCTCGAAACCTCGGCCAACGAGCGCAGCCGGGAGATCAATCGGCAGAACGGGATGCGCACGCGCGCTCAGGGCGCTTCGCCCGAGGCGCGGATTGCGGATATGGACCGCATGGGGATCGACATTCAGGCGATCTCACCGGCGCCGCGTCAAACCTATTACGGCGCCGACCCTGATCTCGGGATCGAGGCGTCGCGCGCCATCAACGATTTCATCGCGGAAATCTGCGGCCGCTATCCCGAACGCTTCGTCGGTCTCGGGACAGTGCCGTTCCAGGCGCCCGAGCTTGCGATCGCCGAACTCGAGCGACTGCGCAAATCATTGGGATTTCGCGGCATCGAGATCATGACGCACGTCGCCGGGGAAGACTTGTCGGCCGATCGCTTCCGCAGGATCTTTGCGCGCTGCGAAGAGCTGGGGCTGCTCGTCTTTATGCATTCGGACGGCTTCACTGAGGCCGGCCGCCTGGCCAACCATTACTTCAACAATGTGATCGGCAACCCGCTCGATACGACGATCGCCCTTCATCATCTGATCTTTGGCGGCGTGCTGGCCGATCATCCGAACCTGAAGCTGGTTGCCTCGCATGGCGGCGGTTATTTACCGGCCTATTCGGGCCGCATCGATCACGCCGCCGCGGCGCGCCCGGATTGCTGCGAACGCATCCATCGGATGCCGACGACCTACCTGAAGCGGCTCTATTTCGATGCGCTCGTCTACACGCACCACCAGCTCGAATACCTCGTCGCGCAGTATGGCGCCGACCACATCCTGATGGGCACCGACTACCCCGCCGATATGGGCGAAGTCGATCCGATCGGCATGATCGAAGGTACGCCTGGCCTAGATGATGTCGAGCGGCGGGCGATCCTCGGGTGCAATGCCGCGCGGCTGCTCAATCTCGAAATCCCCGCCGTCCCGCGATAGAGTGATCGCGCAATGGCGATCATGCTGGCCAAGACCTACCAAGCGCTCAAGGCAGCCGGCGCACCCGAAGATGATGCCGTCGCCGCAGCCGAGGAACTGGCCGGCTACGAGAATCGATTGGCGTCAATCGATAACCGCTTGGCAATGTTGGAAGGGCGGCTCGCGGCAGTAGAGGCGCGAGTGACCAATCTAGAGCACGGGCTCACTCAATTCCGAGCGGATGTCAACGCCCGGTTCACGATGCTGACCTGGGCGGTCGGGATCAACGCTGCGGCGACGATCGCAATCCTGGGCGTATTGTTGAGAGGGCACGGACCACTCTAACGCAGGGAGGCACGCATGAAATTTTTGACTGACGAGCAGTTGAGCGAATTGCAGCCGGCCGAGACGGCGTCGTTCCCGTCGCCGGTGCCGACCCAGATCGTGTCGAGCGACGAATACCTGCCGGTGCCGCAAACTGATAAGCAGCGCGAGGTCGAAGCCCGCCTCAAGGAGTTGAGCGACCGACTCGCCCGGCAGCAAGGACTGTCGCGCCGGCGCTTCTTCCAAACCGCCGCCGGCATGGCGGCTTCGTTTGTTGCAATGAACCAAGTATTTGGCCGGCTCTTCGAGGTCAGCGAGGCCGAGGCGGCGACACCGGATATGGCCGCCGAGCGCGCGCAAGGGCTGTCATCCCAGTTCATCCTTGACGGCCACACCCATTTCCTGCGCGACGACACGCGCCTGACGGGCTTCGTCAAGGCGCGCGAGGCCGTCGGCAAAGCCGGCTGGAACAAGGCACTCGGCGAAAAAGAACAGACGATCGACGATCTCAAATACTCCAATTACATCAAGGAAATTTACATGGACAGCGACACCAAGGTGGCGCTGTTGTCGAATTCTCCCTCGGAGGTGCCCGAGGACTGGTTCATTCCGCAGGAGCAGGTTTTCAAGACCCGCGAGCAGGTCAACAAGGAGGCAGGCTCGCGGCGAATGATGGCGCATTTCACGGTCACACCGGGCTGGCCGGGCTGGCTCGACCAAATCGACAAGGCGATCGAAGTTTACAAGCCCGACTCTTGGAAGGGTTACACTGTAGGCGACAATACTCACAAGGAACTCGCCCACCATCCCTTCCGTCTCGACGACGAAAAGCTAATGTACCCGTTTTACGAAAAGGCGGCGAAGTCGGGCATCAAGAACGTCTGCATCCATAAAGGCCTGTTCGCGCCCGCGGTCGAAGAGAAATTTCCGCGGCTTCGGCCCTATGCCGATGTCAGCGATGTCGGCAAAGCGGCCCGGGACTGGCCGCAGCTCAATTTCCTGATCTACCACTCGGCCTATCGCTGGATCGGCGCCACCCCCTCCGAGGGTATGGCCGAGTTCGACAAGACCGGCCGCAGTTCGTGGACTAGCGATCTGGCCGAGATCCCCGAAAAATACGGGGTTACCAATGTCTACGGCGATCTGGGGCAGCTCTTCGCGTGGACGGCGGTGGCGGAGCCGCGCCTCGCTGCGGCGCTGATGGGCATGCTGGTCAAAGGGCTCGGGGCCGACCACGTGTTGTGGGGGACGGACGCCGTGTGGACCGGCGCGCCGCAGTGGCAAATCGAAGGCCTGCGCCGCCTCGAGATCCCGGAGGACATGCAGAAAAAATTCGGCTTCAAGCCGCTGGGGCCGGCCGACGGCTCGATCAAGAACGGCATCTTCGCCGAGAACGCGGTGCGCCTTTACAATTTCGACAAGCGGGCTGAGTTGGCGAAACCGGATCGCTTCGCACAGATCAAGGCCGACTATGTGAAGAATGGCCCGGGCCGCAGCAATCTGCGCTACGGGTACGTTCGCAGCCTGGGCTGACCCGTCGGCGTGTTGCGACGCGCGCTGGTCCGGGCCGCCGTATTGTTTGCAATAACGGCGGCAGCACCCGCATCGGCGCAGCAGAAGATGCCGCCGACCGAGGCCGAGTATCAGGACAGCCCCAAGAACGGATTGACCTGCGCCGCCTGCAGCTTGTTTCGCCCGCCGCGATCTTGCGAGGTTGTAGACGGCGATGTCAGTCCGCGAGGCTGGTGCAAGTTTTTCGATTTGCCGGATTGAAAGGGAAGCGATGCGGGGGCTTGTCGGGCTCTATATTGCGATTGGGATTGCGCTGGTCGCCATCGGCTTCATCCTCCCCGGCCCTTGCCCGAACCGGAACACGGATATCGTCAGCAACGTGATCTTTGTGCTGACCTGGCCGGTCGGATTGTACTCGGAAGTCTACAAGGGTCATCTATCCGCCGAAGAGTGGCTGCGGGGGCAGGCCTGCGAAGGAGGCGGCAAGCTCGGGCCCAAGACCATTCCGGGCTAGCCCAGTTCAAGACCGGGCCCAGCCAGGTCCCGCAATTCCCGGCCAAGCGACGCCCCGAGCGCTTCGGCATCGGCCATATCGCCGTCACGGCGCCCTCGGATCTCGCCGCTGCCGTCCGGCTTCAGCAGCAAGCCTTCGATAATCAGCCGGCCGCCGGAGAGTTCGGCAAGCCCGGCGATCGGGGTGCGGCAGGAACCGTCCAGGGCTGCGAGCATCGCGCGTTCGGCGCCGACACAGGCAGCGCTGATGGGGTGGTGAAGCGGCTCCACCAGTTGACGTGTGTCGGCGTCAACGGCGCGGCATTCGATCGCGAGAGCCCCCTGCCCCACCGCCGGCAGCATGACGTCGGGGGGCAAGATCTCGGTCGCGGCCTCGACCGCGCCGAGACGTTCGAGCCCGCACAGCGCCAGCACCAGAGCGTCGACCTCGCCGGCCTCGAGCTTGCGCATTCGCGTGTTCACATTGCCGCGGATCGGCACGATTACCAGATCGGGACGTCGCCGCAGCAACTGGGCCTGGCGGCGCAGCGATGCCGTGCCGACCCGGGCGCCGCGCGGCAGGCAATCGAGGGTTATTCGCCCGGCCGAGATCAACACGTCGCGCGGATCGTCGCGCGGCAGCACGCAGGCGATTGCGAGCCCTTTGGGAAGCCAGGTCTCCAAATCCTTCAGCGAATGCACCGCCAGATCGATGTCCCTTGCGATCAGCGCCTCTTCGATTTCTTTCGCGAACAGGCCCTTGCCGCCGATCTCGGCGAGCAGGCGATCCTGCACCCGGTCGCCGGTGGTACGAATCGTCACGATCTCCACCGCTCCAGCGGCGGCGAGGGACGGACGAGCCGCGACCAGACGGTCACGGACGAGAGCGGTTTGGCGCAGCGCCATCGGGCTGCCGCGTGTACCGATGCGCAGAGGACAAGAGGGCACGGGCTTCTCCTCCTCGCTTCGGTACTACCTCTATGGCAGCAACGGCAAGGTTTGCGTCAATGCCAGCCAGAACAGCGCAAACCCGATCGACAGAATCACGATCGGGACGCCGGCGCGGGCATGCTCGGCAAAAGTGAGATGCGCTCCCATGCGGTCGGCTCGCTCGGCGATCAGCACATTGGTCAGGCTGCCTGTCAGCAGCAGATTGCCGGCCAGGCTCGACAGCAGCGCCAGGGCGTAGAAGACCCCCGGCGGCGCGTTCGGCCACAGCTGCAAAAACAGCATCGCGGCAGGGACGCCCCCGATCGTGTTGCTCGCCAGCACGCTATAGGGGGTCAGCAGCAGGAGGCTGTCGGGCAGCAGCCCATGCTCTGTCAGGAAGTCGAGCAACCGGGCGGCGACACCGGATTGGTTGAGCGCGCCGGTGATGCCAAACAGGCAGGCCACCAGCAGCAAGAGCGGCC
Source organism: Allostellaceae bacterium (assembly GCA_045802495.1). Classification (GTDB taxonomy): domain Bacteria; phylum Pseudomonadota; class Alphaproteobacteria; order ATCC43930; family CGMCC-115725; genus AP-15. The sequence continues at coordinate 13,881 of JBJMQW010000327.1, forward strand.
AATCAACCGCTGCGATCATCGTCCGGCTGGTGATCTTGCGGCTCGCCAGCAAGAGAGCGGCAATGATCAGCGCGCCGATTTCACGCGGCAGCGGCGTTGCGAAGAGCACGAGCAGCGCCACCAAGGCAACCACGCCCTTGATCGTCTGATTGCGGTCGAGCGGGTGAACCGTAACGGCCGGCGCATCGAGCGTCGCCGCGAGCACGGTCTGAGTAATTCGCTGGCGCCACTGCAGCCAGACGACGGCGAAGACGACCAGGAGAGTGAAAAGCGCCGGCACCGCGCAAATCGCCAGAAAAACCCAGAAATCGAGCCGGCCGAGGGCGCCGATCAGGATGTTCTGCGGGTTGCCGATCAAGGTCGCGGCCGAACCCGCATTGGTTGCGGCAGCCAGCGCGATTACCAGCGGGCGCGGGTCGTACCCTCGGCTCTGCGCTCCGGCGATCAGCAGCGGCGAGATCGCGATAATCAGAATATCGGTCGCCAGCACCGCCGACAGACCTCCGCCGATCGCGACCGTCAACGCAAGCAGTGTCGCCACTCCACGCCGGCTCTCGGTAATCGTGCGGGCGCAAAGGTCGATGAAGCCCGATTCGGCGAACTGGGCCGATATGATCATCATCGCGAACAGAAAGGCCAAAGTCGGCAGGTCGACGGCGCTGCCGAAATCGTCCAGGGTCATCTGCCCGCTTGCCAACAGCGCGATGACCGCGAGCAACGCGATCCCCGTGCGGTCGACCCGCAACCAGGCGATCCTTCCGGCCGCCATGCCGATATAGGTCAGGATCAGGATCAGGAGGACGATCGCGGCGTGCATCGGGCTCGATGTTAACGAACAAGCCTCCTGTACAAGCGAGTCATTTTAACGACGATGGGAGAGGAGGGAGCCGGCCTGTCAGGGCAGGGCGGCTGAGAGTGCCCGCAGCTGATCCGGCCTGCATCTTCTCCGACTTCTTGCTATATCATGCCGAACATGTCCGATACCGCCGTCCTCGCTCGCCCCTCGAATCATTTTGACCTTTCCGCCCTCAACGAGGCGCAGCGGCAAGCGGTCGAAGCGATCGAAGGACCGGTGTTGGTGCTTGCCGGTGCCGGCACCGGGAAGACCCGGGTGTTGACCACCCGCCTCGCCTATATCCTGGCGACCGGCCGCGCCTTCCCCGCCGAGTTGCTCGCCGTCACCTTTACCAACAAGGCGTCCCGCGAGATGCGGGAGCGTCTCGAGGCGATGGTCGGCCGCGCCGCCGAGGGAGTGTGGCTCGGCACATTTCATGCGATCGCCTCGCGCATTCTGCGCCGGCATGCCGAGGCGGTCGGCCTCAAGCCGAGCTTTACGATTCTCGACACCGACGACCAGATCAGGCTGCTGAAGCAGATCCTTCAGGCCGAAAACATCGACGAGCGGCGCTGGCCCGCGCGCCTGCTGCTGGCGCAGATCCAGCGATGGAAGGATCGCGGCCTCGGCCCCGAAAAGGTGCCCTCGGCCGATGCCGGCGAGTTTGCGCATGGCCGGGCAGCCGACCTCTATCGAGAGTACCAAGAGCGTCTCGCGACAGTGAACGCCGTCGATTTTGGCGATTTGCTGCTCCACAATTTGAGCCTCTTCACCGGCAGCCCCGATATCCTGGCAGACTACCAACGGCGCTTTCGTTACCTGCTGGTAGACGAATACCAGGACACCAACGTCGCCCAATATCTATGGCTGCGCCTGTTGGCGCAGAGCCGCCGTAACTTGTGCTGCGTCGGCGACGACGACCAGTCGATCTACAGCTGGCGGGGCGCCGAGATCGGCAACATCCTGCGGTTCGAGAAGGATTTTCCGGGGGCGACGATCGCCCGCCTCGAACAGAATTACCGCTCGACGTCGCACATCCTGGGTGCGGCCGGGGGCATGATCGCGCAGAACCGCGGCCGCCTCGGCAAGAGGTTGTGGACCGAGGCGAGCGACGGCGAAAAGGTCGTCGTACGCGCCCTCTGGGACGCCGAGGAAGAAGCCCGCTGGGTCGGCGATGAGATCGAGGCCTTGCAGCGCAAGCGCCATCTGTTGAGCGAGGTCGCCATCCTCGTCCGCGCCGGGTTCCAGACGCGCGAATTCGAGGAGCGGTTTATTTCCCTGGCGCTGCCCTACCGCGTCATCGGCGGGCCGCGCTTCTACGAGCGCCAGGAGATCCGCGACGCGCTCGCCTATCTCAGGCTGGTCAACCAGCCGGCCGACGATCTGGCCTTCGAGCGCATATTGAACACGCCCCGGCGTGGGATCGGCAGCGCCACCTTGCAGGAGTTGCACGGGCTCTCACGGGCCGAGCGGCTTCCGCTCATCGAAGGGGCGCGAATGCTGATCGTCGGCGATCGCCTGAGGCCCGCGGCTCGGAACGCGCTCGCCGCTTTTGTTTCGGCTCTCGATGGCTGGCGGGCGCAGAGCGAGGGCCTTTCGCATACCGATCTCGTGCAGATCGTTCTCGACGAATCGGGCTACACGGCGATGTGGCAGGCCGACCGGTCGCCCGATGCTGCCGGTCGGCTCGAGAACCTAAAGGAGCTGGTCGTGGCGATGGCCGAGTTCGAAAACCTCGGCGGCTTTCTCGAACACGTCAGCCTGGTCATGGACAACGCCGCCGAGGCTGGCGGTGACATGGTCAATCTGATGACCCTGCACAGCGCCAAGGGCCTCGAATTCGACACGGTCTTCCTGCCTGGCTGGGAGGACGGATTGTTTCCGAACCAGCGAGCGATGGAAGAACACGGGCTCTCGGCGCTCGAGGAGGAACGCCGGCTCGCCTATGTCGGTCTGACGCGCGCCCGGCATCGCGCCTATGTGTCGTTTGCCGCCAATAGGCGCATCCACGGCCAGTGGCAGAATGCAATCCGGTCCCGCTTTGTCGACGAGCTGCCGCCTGATCATATCGAGGTGGTTGCCGAGCTCGGCTTGCAGCCCGGCGCCGCCTGGGATACCGGCTGGGGCAGCGCGATCGAAACACCATGGCAACCGGCCGCCCCGCCGCGCAGGCCGTTGCTCACCAGCAGCGGCCCGCTGCCGCGGCGAGGCGAGGAAATACGCAAGGTCGGCGGCTTTGCGGTCGGCGCCCGGGTGTTCCACCAAAAATTCGGATACGGCACGGTAACCGCGGTCCAGGATAACAAACTCGCCATTCATTTCGATGTTGCCGGAGACAAGAAGGTGATGGACGCCTATGTGGAGCGCGCGTGACGTGCTGGCGCCCACGGCCCCGCACCCCGACCCTCTCCCCGCGAGCGCGACGAGGCAGAGTCCGCGTTAATTCCCCTCGCCCCGCGCGAGCGGGGAGAGGGCTAGGGTGAGGGGGCGCTTTAGTGAGTCCGGTGTGGCGTCTTCTCGCCCGGGTTCGCGGGGCGGACGCGGCCAGCGCGGTCTTCGCACTGCTCGACGAGCTCGCCGAAGCCGTATCGGCTTTCGAGATCGGTCCCGAGGAGTGGCGCCTCGAAGCCTATCCGCAATCCCCGGTGTTGGCGCCAGACGTCGCCGCGCGGCTTGCGGTCGTTGCCGCCGCCGCGGGGGGTGCGCTCGTCGAAATCGGCGAAGAGAATCTGCCGGCTCGCGATTGGCTGGCGGAGAACCAACTCGCCTTCCCGCCACTGCGGGTCGGCCGGTTTTTCATCCATGGCTCGCATCATCGAGGTGGGATCCCGCCCGGCAGCATCGGTATCAAGGTCGATGCGGCGACGGCGTTTGGGACCGGTGAGCACCCGTCGACCCGCGGCTGCTTGATCGCACTTACCCAATCGGCGTGGCGGAAGCGGTTTCGCAGCCCGCTCGATGTCGGAACCGGAACCGGGATTCTCGCGATCGCGGCGGCGAAATTGTTGCGCCGCAAGGTGCTCGCCAGCGATATCGATCGGGACGCCGTCAACGTCGCGCGCCGTAATGCAGCGCGCAACGGCGTCGCAAGCTTGGTGCAAAATCGCAGAGCGCCCGGCTATCGCGATCGGGCGTTGCGCAAATCACGCTCTGATCTGATCCTGTCGAATATCCTTGCCCGCCCGTTGGCGGTAATGGCTCCTGATCTAGCACGCGCGCTGGCCCCCGGAGGAAGCGCGGTGTTGTCCGGATTGCTGCGCCGGCAGGAACCGATTGTACTGGCACCCCACCGCGGCTGCGGCATCGTGCTCGAGCGTCGGATCCTGATTGAAGGATGGTCGACCCTTATCCTGCGCAGACGGCGGGTTGCAGAAATAAAGATAGGGGCCGAAGCCCCCGATCTTTGAACTCGCGTTCGGTCGGAAGCCTGATCAGGCTTCCTTGCGCCGGACGAACGCTTCCCGCTTGGGGGCCGCGATGGATGGCGCGGCTGGCCCGGGTGCGGGGTCACCCGCGATAAGCGCGCCGATTTGCGAACGATGAATCCCGATGTCGGCGAGGGAATGATCGTCGAGCGCCATCAGTTCGCTGTAGGCGCGTTCCCGTTCGCGCCACTCGGAAAATGCTCTGCCGGCAGAAGCAAGGAAATTTATCATGGACATGGCTCGTACTCCTGTGCCCGCTTTTGCTGCACCGCACAAGATTTGGTATCGCGCTGCAA
>JBJMQW010000328.1:0-3606 GCA_045802495.1 Allostellaceae bacterium
GACATCCTGCGCGGAACCCCGATCGTCGTGCTTATCAACAGCGCCTCGGCCTCGGCCGCGGAAATCGTCGCCGGCGCGCTGCAGGACCACCGCCGCGCGACGGTGATGGGCACCCGCAGCTTTGGCAAAGGTTCGGTGCAGACGATCATTCCGCTGGAAGGTCGCGGAGCGCTTCGCCTGACGACCGCATTGTACTACACGCCCTCCGGCCGCTCGATCCAGGGTCAAGGGATCGCGCCCGACATTGTCGTAAACGTGCCCAAAAACCAGCAGGTTGCGAACGCAGTCATCAGCTTCGAGAGCGATCTCTATGGAGCGCTAAAGAACGGCGGCACACTCAATTCCAACCCAAGTCTGGGCCCGGCCGCCTCGGCCCGGAGCAGCGCCGAGGCCGAGCATCCGATCAAGCCGGTGATCATCGGAACCGGAAGCGACCCGCAAGTCGCTGCTGCGGTCGAATTCTTGCAAAGAGCGGTGCGTCGGGAGTCGGGCGCGCATCACGGCTGACCGCGCCGGGAACGGCTTCGATCGCCTTCAGAAGCGGCGGAACCGGCAGTCGAAGCGCGAATGTATGCCACACTCCGCGTCCCATCCACCGCAGCAACGCCGCCGGGCTCTTGAGGTGCCCGTAGTCGTCGAGCTGGAGCGCCGCGAATAGCGCATATACCTTTCGCGGATCCACCCGCCTCAGCAGGCGGATCCGCACGAACATCGAGATGGCGAGCTCCGAGACATGGTTGTTCCGAACAGCTTCCTTCACCGCCAACTTTGGTATTATGATGATAAAATCACCGCACCCCGATCTGTTGGCTTCCTCCAGGCGGCCGCGGAACACGTTGTAGCGAAGGCGCCGCTCGCCGAGCTGAAAGGCAAAGCCGCGCGGGAAGAACAGCCACAGGAACCAGCGAAAGACATTCAGTTTGCGCTCGAGGCCTGCACCATCCTCAGCCGCCAACGCGGTGGACTCCTCCTCGGCGACGCGACGTCCGGTAAGTTCGGCGAGCCTCGACCGCTCCATCGGCCGGTACTGTTCGGGCGGTATCGAATCGGTCGTGAAATCGGTCAGATCGATGGTCGTATAGGGCGGCAGCAGCCGAGTTTCGGATTGCCAGTACTGCAGAAGATCGTCATAGGTCGTGCGGTAGTCGTTCGCCCAACAGCTGTCGCGGCGTTCGAACACCGCCTGGCTGGCGAATGGAAGATAGAAATCCGCCGCGAGCCGAGCGGATAAGCGGCAAACGTAGTCGACATAGTGCCGCGCCGGCTTCAACGACACGATGCCGGTCTCGTCGAGAAAGCTGTTAATGCAGCTCGCGGGCGAATAGCTGCACAGCAAGAACCTCGGCTTATCGATCCTGTCCGCCATACGCCGGATAGCCTTGAGGACCGAAGGCTGCGGCTTGGCGTCGTTGAAATTGAGGATCAAAGCGGTCGGTGTGTCGATCAGCAGCAGGCTGTCGTCGTTCCAGACCGGTATCGACAGGATCGAGACGCCCTCGCCGATCGCTTGCCATCGCGATGCCGGGGCCACTTCGGCGCGATAGCCGTGCCGGCCCATATAAGCGAGGTAACCCGGCTCGGCCAAGTCCGGAAACAAATATGCCGGGCCACGGCCGAGCCGCCGGATACTGGGCATATGGAAATGGTCGGGGTGTTCGTGCGTCCCATAGACTCGGCGGCTCCTTGCCAGCCAGGCGACTTCCTCGGGAGTCGGATAATTCTGCAGCCACCAACTGCGGCCAATAGACCGATCCGACCAACCAAGGGTCACTAATCAGAAGGGGATCTTCGCCGTAGCGGTAGAGCGCCAGACAGGCATGCCCGAGGGTCCTGAGCGTCAGCCCCGGTTGGGCTTGCCGCGGCTCGGCCGGTGGAGTCACGGCCGCTGCATCAGCTCGCTGATCGGGCAAGCTCAGCCATTAAAGGATCGAGGAACTCCCGCAGCACCGGCGACCACTGGGCATGCTCAGGGCCGCTTGCTGAATGGCCGAGTTCGCTGTCGATCTCGAAATAGCGTGCGTCGACGCCGGCCGCCGCAAGCTCGCGCATGACCCCGGGCGCGATCGAGGGAGGAAATAGTCGGTCGGTTCGGCACAACACGTAAAGAACCTTGGCTTTGAGCTTCGGGAAGTCCTTAACGGTGTCGTAGCCGATCGTGCCGCGCCGCAGGATGACCAGCGAGTTCGCGTCCCAGCGCCTCGCCCAATCCGCCGCCTGCGCGCGAATTTCCGCCTCGCGCGCGTCGTGGTCCGGGTAGCGGAAGGCCAGTGCCGCCTCGATGCCGTTGCGTTTCAGCATTTCGACGCGCAGTTCGGTCAGAACCGTTTTGGCGCCGCCCCGATCATAATACCGGCCGCCGTTCCATTCGGGGTCCGTCGCCAGCCGCGCCTCCAGTTCTGCGAGGTTGCTTTTGGCATTCTGCGACTTGGGGGCGGTAACTACCGGTACGATCCCATCGAGGTGGTCGGGATAAGTGACGGCCCATTGAAAGGCTTGGTACCCGCCGTAGGACGGGCCGGCGACGGCGACGAGGTGTTTGACGCCCAGTCCGTCGAGCAGCGCCTTTTCGGCCGTCACGATGTCGCGCACGGTAATCGTCGGGAAATCCGGTCCGTAGGGGCGGCCGGTGGCGGGGTTGGTGCTTGCACCGTTCGTCGAGCCGAAGGACGACCCCAGCATATTGGACGACACCACGAACAGCTTTTCAGTGTCGATCGCCTTGCCGGGCCCGATCAGTCCGTCCCACCAGCCCGGCTGATCGCCGTTTGCCGGGTTGCGGCCGGCGGCGTGATGGCTGCTCGTGTAGCCGTGGGTGATCAGCACGGCGTTCCTGCCGTCGGGCGCCAGGCGCCCGTAAGTTTCGTAAGCGATCTTCGCTTCCGGGATCACGGAGCCGTTTTGCAATTGGAAGCCGCGAATGAGAAAACTTCGGTCCTCTACGGTCCCGAGATTGGCGCCGCGCGCCATTACATCGGCCAGAGTCACGACCACCCCCAAAATCACTGTCCCCAATGGAATGTGCCATGCCGGTCGCGCCGATGTCACGACGGCTCTTCCGAGCCTGTCCGGCCGACATTACATCCGAGGGGTTTATTGAGACCGGGGCTCGGATGCGCGCTGTCGTCTGCCTTTTGCCGCTCGTTCTGCTTGCAGCCTGCAGCGATGTCGAGAGCGGACTTGCGCCTTTGCCGAACGATCGAGTCCGCGTCCGCTTCCCTCCAGGGGGGGTCGTCGCTGCCATCGAGGTCGACGCCGTCGATCGCCTGCCGCTCCGGAGCGCCGAGTTGATTGCTCCCGACGGCGAGGCGACGCCGGCCATATATCTCCATGTTGACCCGACGCCGAGCCTTTCCTTCGATCAGCGGTTCGTCGGCGGCGGACCGTATACGGGCAACGCGATAGGCGCCAGCAACGTTGCCTCCTCTTATGTGCCGTTTCCTGCTGATCTCAGTGGCGCTCCGCAGGCTCGCGCCCAACTGCTCACGATGTTCTCCATCGCGTCGATCCCGTTGCCCGACGAGGTCGCCTATCGACGCGACTGGCGAAGCTATCGAATATTCCTGAGCTTCGGGGATGTAGCGGGTGAGGTGGAACGGCGGGTGCTGC
>JBJMQW010000329.1:0-6436 GCA_045802495.1 Allostellaceae bacterium
CTGCCTCGAAGGCGCGCAGTGCATTGAGCGGGGGCAAACGTCGCACACCAGTGGTATAGTTTTTCTAAACCCTGCGCGCAAGACTTCTCCTTTGTCACTGTAATGATACCGCCCAATATTGTGTCCCACGCTTTAGGAACATTTATGGGCCGGGCGACAGCGGATGACGTATAGTGCCCTCAGCATCTCAGCTCCAAGTGAAATTCGCCAACACTGGTGCGCTGTAGCGGTGTGTTTTCTTACGGCGGTCTTTGCTTGGGGCTTTGGCTTTTACGGCCAATCGGTCTATCTGTCGGAGCTGCATCGGCTGCGGGGCTGGTCGAGCTTTCTGATCGGTTCGGCGACCACCACCTTCTACCTTTCCGGCGCGCTGTTGGTGACGCGCGTGCATTTGGTAATCGACCGCCTCGGCCCGCGCGCAGTGTTGCTCGGCGGCTCCGTCCTGCTGGGGTTCGGCGCCCTTCTGTTTTGCGGTTCTAGTGCGCCTTGGCAACTGTATGGCGCGGCGCTGGTGATGGCCAGCGGCTGGGTTTGCACGACAATGGCGGCGATCTCGACGGTGTTGGCGTTGTGGTTCGACCGGCAGCGGGGGCTGGCGATCAGCCTCGCACTGAACGGCGCCAGTGCAGCCGGTTTCCTCGTAACGCCCGTGCTTGCCGCGCTCAGTCAGCGCCACGGCCTCGTCGTGGCGGTCGCCGAGACGGCATTGACCTTACTGGCGCTTCTCGTGCCGCTCGTCATGTTCGGCATGGACCCGTATTTACCGCGCAGACGCGCTCCGGCCCTGCCGGAAATGCGAGCCGATCCGCGTCCAGCCTACGAGCGCTCCTCTCAGGCTCTGCGAGACTGGCACTTATGGTCGGTTGCGTTGCCGTTTGCGTTGGTGCTCGCGGCGCAAGTCGGGTTTCTCGTCCATCTCGTCGCATTGTTGCGCCCGCAGCTCGGCGCCAGTGGTGCTGCGTCTGCGGTAGCCGCTGCCGCAATCGCCGCGATGCTCGGCCGCATCGGACTGGGTTTTGTCATTGACCGCCTCGATCAGCGCCGTGTAAGCGCTGCAAGCTTCGCCAGCCAGGCGGTTGGCCTGCTCGCGATCCTGATGTTTCCGACAAGGCCGGAGGCGCTTTATGCCGGTTGCTGCCTATTCGGGCTGTCGGTCGGCAATGTCATAACATTGCCGTCCCTGATTATTCAGCGGGAATTCGCCGCTCGGTCATTTGGCCTCGTCGTAGGGCTCAGCGCCGGCATTGGCCAGGTCACCTTCGCCTTCGGACCGGCGCTGCTCGGATTGATCCACGACCTTGCCGGTGACTATGCGCCAGCGCTCATCCTCTGCATGGCGCTGGAGTTCGCCGCCGCCGCAATCATCATGGCCTATCGCCCGGCTTACGCGAAGCTGCTGCAACTTTCCTGAACAGCGCTGTTCTGGGCTTTACTGGCGCGTTGCTTGCGCTACCGCCAGCATCGCCTCGCGGCAGATTGTCTCGGGCGGGTACCCGGTTGTCTTGATGTCGCGTTCGGCCCTGGCAACGCGGTCGAGCTCCGTTCGGAGCCTGGCTTCGGTCCACAAACCGAGCTGACGGCGAAAATCATCTTCCTGCTTGAAAAAGATCGGCGGCCGCGCCGAACGCAGTACTTCGTCGAGACCGGCTCCGGACGCCAGCCGCGCTGCGAGAGCATGCAATCGGTGGAGATGCCGCAGCAAAGCGCGGATTATCGAAACCGGTGATTCACCTTCCTGAAACACCCGGCCAAGCACGCGCTCGAGCTTGGGTGCGTCGCCCCCGGCGGCGGCCATCACCGCATCCTCGAGTTCGAGTGCAGCGCTGTCGCTGATCGAGAGGCGCGCATCGTCGAGCTCGACGCGGCCGCCGTCTCCGGCATAGAGCGCGAGCTTCTCCAATTCCGAACGGGTGAGCCCACGATCCGCGCCGAGATGCTCGACCAGAAATTGGCCGGCATCGCGGCTCGCGGTCACCCGGTGCGCGGCCAGTGTCTCGCGGATCACCGCGGCGAGATCGCGCGCCGTGTCGGGATAACAGGCAATGGCGGCGCCCACAGAGGCCGCTTCAAAAGCGCGCCGCAGTGCCGACCGCGACGGCAAGTCGCCCGCTTCGACAACGGTCAGAGCGTCGCCGGATGTCGTCTTGAGGAATTCGCCAAACAGTTTCGCGAGCGCATCACCGGCCCCGTTGACGCGCACCACGCGCCGCCCACCGATGAGGCTTAGCTGGGCGGCCTCGTCGGCAAGGCGTGCGGGGTCGGCAGCCAGAACGGCCGCGCTCAGATCAGCGACCCGAAACGGATCCGATAAATCGGCGCAGACCGTGCGTGCGATTGCCGCGGCTCGTTCGCGCACCAATCCTTCGTCCGGCCCGTAGATCAGCACCGCGCGAATGTTGGGATCGGGCTTCTGCAGAAACGCCGCGATTCGCGATCCGGCGAGCTTCATGGGGTATCAGCTCGGCTTCGGGCTTTGCTCGGCAGCGCGGCGCTGCATGAACAAAGTCAGTCGGGCGACGATTTCCTGGTTCAGTTCGGCAACGCAGCGCACGGCGGCATCATCCTGACCAACGATGGTCGAATATTGATTGGGGTTTAGATCGAACGAGTTCGAAACGTGCACGGTATTGACGAGGAGATTGTTGCCGCTGCGGGAGTCGACCAGGTAGTAGGTCGCGTAGACGTCGAGCTGGCCCAGGGTCGCCAGCCCTTGAGACTGGATGCCCAGGTTGTTGAGATAGGTCGCGAGCGTCGTCTTTAAGCGATAATGCTCCGGAGCCGGCTCGCCGGTCGGGTTCAGTGAGCTGCGAAGCGCGATCTGAAGCCGCTGGCCGATGCGCTCGAATATCGGATCAACCCGGATCGCGCGCAGTTCTTCGCTCGCCGTCCCCGCCCCGACTTCAGCGTAGAGCGGCGTCCAGCCGCAGCCGGACAAAGCCGCCGCCGATGACAAGGCCGCAAGCGCAAACATGACGCCGCGCCTCCAAGGCTCTCGTGCCGCGGCGCCTTTCGTGGCGGCGTCGCAAACCCGGCGATTTGATGCCTCCCGGCTCCGCGTCAGCGGAAAGCAGGCCAGAGAGAGGGGCAATCTCACGCGACGATGTTGACGATGCGGTTTGGCACCACGATGATTTTCCGCGGTGGATGACCCTCCAGCCAGCGCGTTACCTGAGGCAGATCGAGCGCCGCATTTTCGACCGCCGCGTTGTCGGTGTCGCGGGGAAGGTCGAGAGTCGCGCGCAGCTTGCCGTTGACCTGCACCGCGATCGTCACCTGGTCGTCACGGGTCAACTCGGGATCAGCGGCGGGCCAGAGCTGTTCCGCAAGAAGGCCGTCGCCGCCCAGGGTTTGCCACATCTCCTCGGCGAGGTGTGGCATCATTGGTCCGAGCAGTCTGGCCAAGGTTTCGAGACCCTCGCGAAACACCTCCGCGGCCCCCCGATCGGCGGCGGGAAGTTCGTCGAGTGCATTTGTCAGCTCTCGAATCCGCGCGACCGCCCGATTGAACCGGAATTTGTCGAGATCGTCCGTCACCGCGGCGATCGTCTTGTGCGTGCTGCGGCGTATCGAGGAGAGCGCCGGCGACAATACGGTCGGGATCGGAGAACCGGGCGGAGGCAGCTCCAGGGGAGGCTCGCTCACCATCCGCCACAGCCGGCTGACATAGCGCCAGATCCCTTCGATCCCGGTCTCGGTCCATTCGAGATCACGCTCCGGCGGGCTGTCGGACAGTAAGTAGAGCCGCGCCGTGTCGGCGCCATAGGTGTCGACGATTGTGTCGAGGCCCACGACGTTCTTTTTGGACTTGCTCATTTTTTCGTGTCGCCCGGCAGTCACGGGGCGGCCTGCTGCGTCGACCAGCCCGCCCCCTTGAGCGATGTCAACTTCCGCCGGGAAGAGCCATTCGCCACTCTCGCTCTGATAGGTCTGATGGCAGACCATGCCCTGCGTGAACAACCCGGCAAATGGCTCGTCGAGATCAAGGTACCCGCACTGCTTCAACGCGCGGGTGAAGAAGCGCGAGTAGAGAAGGTGCAGAACAGCGTGCTCTACCCCGCCGATGTATTGATCCACCGGCATCCAGTAGTCGACCGCCTGGCGCTCGAAAGCCACCGGCGCGCGGGCCGAGCAGAAGCGGAGGAAATACCAGGAGGATTCAAAAAAGGTGTCAAAGGTGTCGGTCTCGCGGCGGGCGGGTTTGCCGCAGGTCGGACAATTCACATGCTTCCAGGTCGGATGGTGATCGAGCGGGTTGCCCGGGACCTCGAAAGTCACATCTTCGGGAAGCAAGACGGGCAAATCTTGCTCCGGCACCGCCACGATGCCGCAGTCGCCGCAGTGAATGACCGGTATCGGGCAGCCCCAGTATCGCTGGCGCGAAACGCCCCAGTCGCGCAGCCGGTACACCGTCGTGCGTTGGCCTCGTCCCAGCATCTCGAGCCGCTCACCGGCCGCCCGCTTTGCTTCGGTCACCGAGAGACCGTCGAGGAATGCGGAGTTGAACAAGCTCCCGTCCTCGACGTAGGCGACGTCTCCTACGGCAAAGGTGTCGGGGTCTTCGCCCGGCGGCAGCACGACGGGGATCACCGGCAACCCGTATTTGCGAGCAAATTCCAGGTCGCGTTGGTCGTGAGCAGGACAACCGAAGATTGCTCCGGTGCCATACTCCATCAGCACGAAATTGGCGACATAAACAGGGACGTGCCGATTCCTGTCGAAAGGATGCGCGGCGCGGAGACCGGTCGGGTAGCCGCGCTTCTCGGCTGCCTCGATCACCGCTTCGCTGGTGCCCATGCGGTTGCACTCGGCGATAAAGGCCGCAAGAAGCGGATCGCTGTCGGCGAGACGCAGCGCCAGCGGGTGGTGCGGCGACAGCGCAACAAAGGAAGCGCCGAACAGCGTATCCTGGCGCGTCGTGAAGACTTCGATCTGCTCATCTTGCCCGACAAGCCCAAAAAAGACGCGGGCCCCCTCGGACTGGCCGATCCAGTTTTCCTGCATCAGCCGCACTCGCTCCGGCCAGCGATCGAGCTCGCCGAGGGCGGAGAGCAGTTCGTCGGTGAAAGCCGTGATGCGCAGAAACCACTGCGACAAGAGCCGCTTTTCGACAACCGCGCCGGATCGCCAGCCGCGCCCCTCGATTACCTGCTCGTTGGCGAGGACCGTACCCTCGACGGGGTCCCAATTGACCCAGGATTCCTTGCGATAAGCGAGCCCGGCAGCGAGAAAATCGAGAAACATTTTCTGCTCATGCCGGTAGTATTCCGGGTGGCAGGTTGCGACTTCGCGTGACCAATCATAGGCAAACCCCATGCGTTGGAGTTCCGCTCGCATTGTCGCGATGTTTTCGTGAGTCCAAACGGCGGGGTGGATCTTTTCGGCGATCGCGGCGTTCTCCGCCGGCAGTCCGAAGGCGTCCCAGCCCATTGGATGAAGGACATTAAAACCTTGCGCCCGCCGGTAGCGAGCAACAAGATCGCCCATCGTATAGTTCCGCACGTGCCCGACATGAAGTTTACCGGACGGGTACGGAAACATCTCCAGCACATAATATTTCGGCCGTCCCGGCTCGACCGCAACTTCAAACAGTTGCCGTTCGCGCCAGATGCGCTGCCATTTGGCTTCACTTTCCCGGAAATTGTATCGCGACATTTGGCGGATTTGGTCTTAGCTATTCGGACGCGCAAGGCGGAGATCTGCCGGGAATCGAGGCGGCATTTCAACTTTGTCGGGGCGCCCAGGCGCGTTTGAGTTGCCGCGCCCGAGTGAGGATCGCGTTTTCGAGATCGGTCTCGACCTGCCTTGCGATTGTGGTTTCCGCCCATTGACCGGTCGGCGAAAGTTCCTGGCGATCCACGGTCACCGTGAGCGAATCAGAACGCAGCGCGCGCGACAGGATGAAAACATTCACCCTGAACCGTTCGTTTGGCTTCCCGGGCGGCGTGTACCAGTCGGTGATAATCGACCCGGTCAACGGGTCTTCGGAGGTGTATTTGACGAAGTCGAGCGTGTCATGCGCTGCCTGCCACAGAATTGGGCTGACCGTTCTGCCAGTCTCAGGCCCGGGCTGCTTGACCGATTCCTTTTCTGCAAGGCCGAGAACCGTCAGGATATTTGCTTCGGTATCGATCTCCTCGGGCCCGCTCGCCGCGGCGTGTTGCGCCTGCCCCGGCTGCTGGGCCTGCTCGGGTTGCTGCGCCGGTGGGCTCGCGGTACACGCCGCGAGGATTACTGAAAAGCTTGCAGCAAACGCGGTCGAGGCGCGGTAATGAACAGGCACCATCCTCGATGTTTGCCAAAAATGGAGCAGCTATGGAAGGGGTTATCGCGGCCAATCTGGCCGCCGTCCGACGAAAAATCGCAGCTGCGGCAGACGCGGCGGGCCGGTCGCCGGAGAGTGTGGAGCTCGTCGCGGTCAGCAAGACCCACTCCGCCC
>JBJMQW010000330.1:0-2873 GCA_045802495.1 Allostellaceae bacterium
CGCTGGCGCTTCGCCAAGGGTATCCGCAAGGCCCGACTGCGGTTTTGACCCATGGCGCCAATCCCGGCCTCGTTTCGCATTTTGTCAAGCAGGCGCTGATCGAACTTGCCGAGGGTACTGCTTCCGCAGATGACCACCCCCGCGGTCGCCCCGATTGGGCCCGTCTCGCCGAGCGGCTCGGCGTCAGGGTCATCCATATCGCGGAGCGCGACACGCAGGTCTCGACGATCCCGAAAGAGCCCGGCGAATTCGTCAATACCTGGTCGATCGACGGCTTTGTCAGTGAAGGCTCGCAGCCGGCTGAGCTCGGCTGGGGAACGCATGAACGACATTTCCCCGCGGATGGGCGACGCCATGATTTCGGCTCGGGCGCGGCGATCTACCTGCTGCGGCCGGGCGCGGCCACCCGCGTCCGAAGCTGGACGCCGCTCGAGGGCCCTTATCAGGGATACTTGATCACGCACGGCGAAGCGATCTCGATTGCCGATTACCTCACCGTGAGACACGGCGACAGCGTTCGTAGCCGCCCAACCTGTCACTATGCCTATCATCCCTGTGATGACGCCGTGTTGAGCCTGCACGAGCTGGCGGGCAAGAATTGGCGCCTGCAGGATCGAAAGCGGCTGATGATGGAGGAAATTACAACCGGCATCGACGAGCTTGGGGTGTTGCTGATGGGGCACCTCAAAGGCGTTTATTGGTACGGGTCTCGGCTTTCGATCGCCGAAGCGCGGCGAGCGGCGCCGCACAACAACGCCACGTCGCTCCAAGTGACAGCGGCGGTGCTGGCCGGGATCATATGGGCGATCGAACATCCGCGCGCCGGCATCGTCGAGCCCGAAGAGCTGGATCACAAGCGCATCCTCGAAATCGCCCAGCCTTATCTCGGCGAGGTCGTTGGGGTTTATGGCGATTGGACGCCGCTCAAGGAGCGGGAAAAGCTGTTCCCGGAAGACATTGATCGCGATGATCCGTGGCAATTCAAGAATGTTCGCGTCGATTGACAGGCCTCGCAGGCGCCGCCGCGCTTGGCTCACGGCGTTGTTGCTGTACGGGGTCGCAGCCGGTCTCGATGTCGCGCGGCATTTGGCCGATGACGTTTACAGCGGGAACCGGGAAATCGAGTTCCCCGAAATCGCCGTGGCCTTTTCGGCAGGATTGTTCTGGCCGGTTGATCTCGTCGCAGCGGCGCTGCTGTCAATACGGTAGCACGGGAGGATCACTCGCCGAGCATCAGTCCGGCCGCAAAGCTACCAACATGGCTGGCGGATCGCGGGCGCGCGGATCGTCCTTGTCGACCAATCCGGACGAAGACCGGACTGGTTCAGATCCCCGGATAGGGTTTGTCCCAGCCGTCGAGATAGACGATGTCGGTGAGCGGCCCGCGGCCGACCGGGCCGAAGCGCCCCATCGGATAGCCGATCGGCAGGATCGCGTAGGAGTGGAAGCCAGCCGGGATGCCCATCGCGGCGTCAACCTCCTTCTCGTAGGTGATGTGCCGCGTCGTCAGGGTCGAACCGAGCCCGAGCGCCCGCGCCGCCAGCAGCATGTTCTGCACGGCGGGGTAGATCGACGAGCCAGCCGAACGGCCAGGATTGGGGCCGTCCTCGAGACAGGCGACGATCCACACCGGGGCTTCGTGATAATGATCGGTCAGATATTCGACGGCCCTGTGCTGCCGGCTGTATTTGGCGGCGTCCGACCCCGGCGGCGGCGGGCTGCTCGCATAACGCGGTCCCACCACCTCGTCGAAGGCCTTCTTGTAATAGACCTGCACCTTCTTTTTGATCTCCGGGTCCTTCAGCACGAGAAAGCGCCAGCGCTGATTGTTGCCGCCGCTCGCCGCCGCTTGCCCCGCCAGGAGTATCTGGCGGATCAGATGATCGGGCACCGGGTCCGGCTTGAGCCGCCGCATCGCCCGGGTCGAATGGATGATCTCGAATAATTCCGTTCCTTGCGGGGTAGCCTCAGGCATGTGGTCCTCCTCGTTTTCACCCGTTCATTGCGCTTGCGGCAGGTCCATGCGCACGGCGACAGCGGCGCTCGCGATCACGGCAATATCCGCGGATCCGTCATCCCGAACATCGAGACCGCCCTTCACGACTTTTACGGCGATTTGGCCATGCGGCAGAACGGCCTTCACGGCCCCGGCATCGACCTTGTCCGGCTGCTGAACGCCGATCGTCACCTCAACCTGCATCATCCGCGAGTCGAGGCCGAGCGTTCGGACGAAACTGAGCGAGCTGTGATGTATCGCGTCCTGCACCGCGCGAATGGCGGCCTTCGTATAATCTCCGCCATGCAGGTCATTGCCGGTGCCCATTTCGAGGATCACGCGCTTTACGGTCATACATTTCACCCGATGTCGAGCCGCACGACAGCCGCGGCATTGGCGATTACCGTCGAATTTGTGCCGGCATCGTTGGGTATTTCCAACCCGCCTTCGACAACCTTCACGGTTCCCGTACCATGGGGCAACACGCTCAGGACGGCTTCCTTGTCCACCAGCTCCGGGCGAGGAACACCGATCGTCACATCCACCTGCATGGAATCGACCGGCAATCCAACAGCGTCGGCAACGCTGAGCGAGTTGTGCCACAGCGCGTCGCGCAAGGCGCGCACTGCCGCCTTCGTGTAGTCCGCCCCGCGGATATCGGTTCCCATGCCGATCTGCAGCACCATTCGCTTCAGGGCCATTTATGCATCACCCCTTTCTGTGTCGGGGCCTCGATCGAGGTGCGCGCGGGGATGCGCCGCATCGTAGACGGCGAGGAGGCGTTCGGTTTCGACCGAGGTATAGCGCTGTGTTGTCGACAGGCTGGCGTGACCCAGCAGCTCCTGGATCGCACGCAGATCTCCACCGGCGCCGAGGA
>JBJMQW010000331.1:0-13689 GCA_045802495.1 Allostellaceae bacterium
ATCATGTTTCATGGCGCCGGCGCATCGGCAACTGACGTCCTACCGATGATCGCAGAGGCCGCCGAACGCCAGGCGGTCATGGTGCTTGCGCCCGACTCTCGCGGCGCGACATGGGACGTCCTTTAGCACGAATACGGTCCAGACGTCGCCTCTCTCGAGCGTGCCCTCGACAAGGTCTTCCACCACGGTGCCGTCGATTGGGGCCGTATCGCATTTGCGGGCTTCTCCGACGGGGGCTCTTATGCCCTCTCGCTCGGGCTCATCAATAGCGAACTCGTCAGCGATGTCTTGGGATTTTCGCCGGGCTTCGTCGCGCCGACCAGAACCGAGGACGCCCGCGGTTCTTCATCTGCCATGGACGGCAAGAACCGGTTCTTCCGATCGAGCGCTGCGGCCGCCACCTTGCACGCGCATTGCGGCAGGCGGGCTACGATGTGGACTACCGGGAGTTCAGCGGCGGCCACATCGTGCCCACCGACATGATTGAGGCCGCGTTCCGGCGTTTTCTCGGCTAGGGCTCCGAGACGGCGGGCTCGAGGCGAACATCGAACCCGTTCTCCAGAAGCTGCTCGAGAGAAGTCCTGGCACTGGTGAGATGAATGAAGATTCCGCCGACGCCTTCCCAGAGATGCCGGTATTTCTCGCGGTCGTCGATCAGCGCGTCGCCACGATGGCAATATTCGTACTTCAAGGCTGCGGTGGTCTTGATGACGGGAACGCCTGGAAAGTGTTCCTCGGCCCATCGGCGCTTTTGTGGCTCGGCCCAATGCCCGCGTGGTAAGCCGGTCAGGATCACGGGAGCCAGTTGCCGGATAGGGAGATACAGCTCCATCGCATCAGGCAGCAGATCGAGCCGTGCGAAGAAATCGGGAGTCGCCGCGAGCTTCTTCCAGAACACAGCCAGCCCAAAGCGGTGCTCGAATTGCCGGGGCGGCATACCGAAGACAGCGCTCGCGGCTTTATCGAAATCCGCGAGCACGCCATCACAATCCAAGAACACTTGCGCCATTCCCTCACAACCCGAGGCGCGTGGTGTGAATCCATTTCCTGGTAACCGCACCGAGGACGAGCGGGTTCATCCTCCCATTGCTGTTCTCGGCAGGTCGAGGATTCTCTTCTTGGCTGCTTTATATGCCGACTTGTCCCGGCGGTTCTTGGCTCAAGGGATGTAAACCATGGCGGTCCAATCGCCTCCCGGTATTGCGCGCTTTGATTCGGCGGCGGCCATGGTGCAGGCGATCGGCTCGTTCCTCCATGGGCGCGACGTTGCCAGCTTGAGCGGCTCTCCGCTGCTCGACCGCGCGATGCCGATGGTCAACCATTTGCCTGTCCGGCTGAGCGAATGGGTCTACTCGATCGGCGGGATGACGGAGGCCGTTAATCGCGCCAGAGTTCGCAAGCTCGACTTCGACCGCATCGTCGATTGGATCACCGGCTTGCTTCCGGCGCGGTCCTATCCGGGCATCTTCATTGGCTCATCCAACGGTGCGCTGGTGCATCTAGCCGCGGCGCTCGGGGTTCCCTGGCTGCCCCAGACCTTTCTATGCCCGGTTCGGGACGCCTTCAGCGATCCGGATGATCCGGCCGGCAGCCTCGCGCGAGGCCGGACGGTGGCAGAAACGATCGAGCGCCAGCAACCTAAGTTCGCCGTGCACCACATGCACGATCCCAACCAGGACCGGCTGATGCTCAAGACGATGAGCTATTTCAGGCTCAAATACAGGGCCTTGCCGGACGCCTATCGGGATTTCCTAATCGAACACCTGCCGCGCGGCAGCACAATCTATATCGATGGCTGCACGAAGCGCTGGCCGGTGACACGCATCGGTCAGCGTTCGGTGTTTCAGTTCGGTGCCGTAGGCGGCCTCGAGGCGGACGAATATTTTCAGGAGAGCGACAGGATCGCCGATTATCTCGCCCGCTACCATGTCAAACGGAAGCGCTGGAGCCCGCCCGAACCCAACGATAGGGCGCCCGAAGCCGAATGGGGCTTCGACCAAGCCCTGATCGACGATATTGCTGCGCTGGCCGAAGAGCACGGGTGGCGCGTTCTCGTGCTCTCTTTCGAGGATCCGGAATCGCTTAGTTGGCTCGCAGCGGCCGTTTATCGCGCCTGGTATCGCGATCTCGGCCAGGAGACCGATCGTCTGGTGGTCGACAGCTTCGTTTTGATCGATCCGCATCGCACGATCCGCCTGCGGGCCATCCCGTTCTGGCTGCTCTTCGGCGTCGAACGGTCCGCTGCCGCCTTACGCGAATTCTTGGACCGGCAGCCGGCGTTCGAGGAAATCGATTTAATGCTGTTCTCCCACGGCACCGACGGCGTCGGTGTGGTGAAGATCGACGAGTGGAAACGCTTACTCGGAAAAGCGCGCCAACGCGGCTGTTTCCTTGGCGTCGACGAATCGCGCTATCCGCGCGATTTCGCCACGTTCATTCGCTTTCATGACGCTCTCACGAAGCTGGGCTTGCCCTTCGAACTGCCGCCGTCGCTGCCGCTCCAGCGCTTTGAAATGCTCGTACGCGAACTCGGCCCTCAATTCGGCATCGAGCTTGCCAGAAACTCGCGGGTGACCGCAGTCAATTCAACCGGAGCGGTATAGCAGAGCGTGTGCGCTACGCGGGGAATTTCGACGTAATGCCCGCGTGGCGGCAGCGCCGCCAATTCTCGCGCCCATTTGGCAGGGCAGATGGGATCGCGTTCTCCGCGAACAATCAGCGTCGGCATGATCATACGCGGCAGCTGGTCCTCGATCCGGTCGTTCAACGCATGCCGAAACGTGCGCAGCACACGTAAATATCCGGCCTTCTTGTATTCGCCCCAAGTCACTGGATCCAAAGAGGGCGGGTTGTAGCGCCAGTTCTGGCGCCAGCGAATGGCCTGCCAAAGCCAGCTACGTTCGCCGGGCGGTACGGTCGGTCCCTGCAAGACGGCGGCTTCCACCAGCTCGGGATGGCGTGCGGCGAGTTGCGCGATAATCTGACAGCCTTGGGAGTTTCCCACGAGCACGGCGCGTGAGAGTCCCGTCATCCGCATCCAACCCGCCAGCGCGTCGGCAAGACCTGACATGTCGAGAACATGCTCCGGATGACCGCTGCCGCCGAAGCCGGGTTGATCGGGGGCATAGACATGGCAGTCGCGGGCCAGCTCTTGCGCCAGCGGCATCATGTAGCGCTGCGACAGGCCAAGGCCGTGGACCAGGACGATGTTCGGGGCTACCGCGCGCCCTCCCGATGGATGGGACACGACCGAGTAGATCGCGAGGTCGCCGATGCGGGTTGCGGCGGCCACGAACGAGTCCGCGTTTTTGAGCCGGCATCTGGTGGCCTCACCCGGCACTGCGTTGTTGCTGCCCATAGCTGTAGATTCAGCGATCACGCATTACGGATGCAAAGCTCCATCGACACGCCTCCATGCCCCGTGGTGACCTGCAGTCGATCCAGGCCAGTGGACTGATCCGTCGAACTTCTCAGTGTCAAAGACTTTGTTGGTCTTAGCTCGATCTCGAGATGCCGAGCTGCATGCAATTCGGCCAGGAGGCGATCACGATGCGCGAAATGTATGGCCAAGAGCTGTTCGAAAGTGTGAAGCAGCCTTGTCGCTTCAAGACTGCAATGGCCAGCGGCATCGAGAAGTGCCACGATCTCGCGCTGCCGCTGAATGCAGGCCTCTCCTACCGTGACATGCTGTTCAGCTAACGCGAGGTGCTGTTCCAATATCGCGCGATCCATGCGCTTACTGATACCACAACTCATTTAGCCTTTCCTGTGGTCCCAGAGCTGTCACGCTGAATGAACCGCTTCTCATGTTCCGACTCCCGCATGGGGGCTGAGTGGGTTCTCTCGCAAGAAGTCGACGATTGCAGCCGCAGCAGCTTCCGGCGCGCCGTAGCTCAGAACATGAGCGCCGTCGACCACCATGAGCCGGCCTCGGGGTAGCAGGGACGTTGCGTGCTCCGCCCAAGCCTGGGGTGCAATCAGGTCGCAATCGCCCCGCAGGACCAGGGTCGGCATCCGCACAAGAGGCAGCTTGTCCTCAATGCGTGCGTGCAGCGCGATGCGGATTGTCGCCAAAGCGCGCCGAAGCCCCGCCTTGGCGTAATCAATCCGTGAGATCTCACCCAGCGACCGCGGCTCGCGCTGGCTATTCACTGCCTGCCGCCACAGCGCGCGCGGTACGCTGCGGGCGGCAGGTTCCGGCCCGGGCCCAAGCAGTACCAGCTGGTCCACCAGCGACGGGTGGCGCAGCGCCAGCTCGACGATCACATGGCAGCCGAAAGAGGCGCCTACGTATAGTGCGCGCGCGATGCCGCTGGCCTGAGCCCAGAGCGCGAGCGCATCCGCCAGCTCCGTCAGTTTGAGGGCGCGCGGCGGCTTCGTGCTTTCGCCGAAGCCCGGCAGATCGGGAGCGAGCACGTGAAATCCGTGGCGGGCGAGCGCGCCGAGGAGCGGCTCCACCATGCGGCTCGAAACCACGAGGCCATGCACAAGGACGAGCGGCAATGTCGCACGCGCCCCAGATGCCGGCCATGCAGGGACACGGGTGAAAATCGCGAAAGGACCGGCGCAGATATGGGCGCCACGCAAGCCCAGGCGGCGAGTGTCCTTTGTCTCTGCTGAGCTGCGCCGCAAGCGTCCCCACCAGGCAAGCAGAAGAGCGGGCCCACCCAGCGCGCCGCACGTGAATGCCCAGCGGATCTGGCGCGAAACTCGCGGACTTCGTGGCCGCAGGTGGGAGGTGAGTGGCATATCGTGTTAAAGGTTGGCGCCCAGACCCGGTTCCAAATGCTCCAGGCATGGCCGACCCTGTGACCAGAGCCAAACCCTCGCTTAGTGAGGCGGCCAGGGGACTATCTGACAGCGTGTCGTCGACTGTTATCGAGCACCAACGGACGAGAGCGACCTCGGCGGGGCGGATAGGGGTAAGGCAGTGAGGCGTCCCTGTGTCGATATCCGCCGAAACCACAATACCGAGACGGAGATCACGGCCCGACGCAGCAGCGAGGCCGACGACCAATCGGCAGCACGCAACAGCTCGCGACAGAAGGTGCTCCTGCCGACGTCAACTGCGCCCAGCACAAGGACACGGCGATTGCCTTCGCGAATGATCCGCCCCGCCGCATCGGACCAGGCCGGCAGCATTATCGGCCGGGAGCAGGCCGCCCGCCGGGGCGGCGCTTGAGCTCACTGGCGTAGCGACGCCCTATTTCCTGGCGATGGGCGCGCACCCAGTCGCTGAGTTTCGTCGCGCCGAGCGGCGGCGAATCGACGTACAGCCGCTCCTGCATCAGGCCCTTCACCTCGTCGCGCGTATTGATCACGTCTTCGACTACCCATCCAAGCACGCGAACCGCCTGGTAAGCGAGTTCCGCCGGCATCGTGACGGTCAATGTGTGCGAGCCGATCTCGTGTTTGATCATCTCGACCATGTCGCGGTATGCGAAGGTTTCCGGGCCGATGGCATCGGTTGTTTCGTTCCGATCCCCGGTTATGCGTGCGACCGCCGCTGCGGCAAGATCGTCGACATGGATCGGTTGCAGCCGATATCGGCCGTCGCCGTAAATGCCGAACAAGGGCAAGCGCCGTAGCGCCCACGCGATGTTGTTGATCAGAATGTCTTCCGCGCCGAAGAGCACGGCCGGCCGGAGAATGGCGTAAGAGAGGCCAGTCTTCTCGATGTGATCCTCCATTTCCGCCTTGCCGCGGAAATAAGGGAGCTCCGATTTGCGATCGGGATTTGTGATGCTGATATGCACGATGCGACGCACGTCTGCGCGTTTGGCGGCATCGAACAGAATCTTTGCGTTGGTGAGCGCTTGCGCGAATGTGAAATGCGGCGGGTTGTCAAATCTCACCCAGTAGGTGTTGATCAGGACTTCGATCCCGCGAAGTGACCGTTCGAGCTTCTCTGGTTTGGCGAAATCATAGGGAAAGGCCTTCACCGATTCGCCAAACGGATTGGTGCGGTGGGGCGAGTTGGTGAGGGTGACCACCTCATGCCGCAGCTCGAGCAGGCGCCGGGCCATGTACTTCCCCGAAAAGCCATACGCTCCTGTCACGGCGACTCGCATTCCTTTGACCTCGCATGAGGATATCGAAGCTCGCCGGGGCCGCTGGACGCTATAAGGCCGGACGAGCGGAGCACGACTCTGTGGCCGGCGCGGCTGGCGACTGATGCGCCGGAGCCGCATTCCCACCTGTTTCCTTTTAACTACGCCGGTCTGAGGCCGTTCCCGCGTCAAGGCGGTGTGGGCGGCCGTCGTGACTCGTTCCGGCGGGATCGATTTGCCCCCGCGAGAAGCTGGATGACCTCGTCATCGGTGGTTTGCGCGAAATCGGCGTAGTGGAGCCCGACCGCGTAGAATGGGTCCGGCGTCTCCAACGACACGATCTCGTCGCATTCGCCGGCGAGCTCGTCGATGCTTGATTGCGGCGCGACTGGCACCGCGAGAATGAGGCGCGAGGGCCGATTTCGCCTGACTCCTCGCAAGGCGGCTTTCACTGTCGCCCCCGTCGCGATCCCGTCATCAACAACGATCACAGTGCGACCACTGGTTTCGAGCGGCGGCCGCCCTTCAAGATAGAGTTTTCGCCGACGCTCGATTTCCGCAAGCTCGCGCTCCTGCGCCGCCTTGATGTAGCCAGGCGGCGGTTCGAGCATCGTCAAGACCTCCTCGTTGAGAACGAGTTGTGGATGCGCGCCGTCGACGACGGCACCGAGAGCGAGCTCCTCTTGCCCGGGGACGCCGATCTTGCGCACGAGAAGGAGGTCGAGTTCGGTGTCAAGCACCCTCGCAATTTCGAATGCCACCGGCACGCCACCACGCGGGAGCGCCAAAACGACCGGAGCGGTTCCGCGCAAATGAACGAGGGCGCGGGCAAGCCGTCGGCCGGCATCCCGCCTATCCCGGAACATTGGCGTCGTTCTCTTTCTGCTTTACCAGATGCGCGAGGAACCACCGCGCCGCATGCTCGACGACCTCGTCGAGCGTTCCGCGCTCCTCGAACAGGTGTGTGGCTCCAGGCACGATCACAAGCCGGCTTTCCGCCTTCAGCCTGGCCTGGGCGCTTTGGTTGAGGACTATGACGGGTTCGTCGCGGCTGCCGACGATGAGCAACGTCGGTGCACGCACGTGCTCCAGCGCATTCTCCGCCAGATCGGGGCGTCCGCCGCGGGAAACGACCGCGCCGATCCGGCTATCGTCTGCCGCCGCCATCAGGGCGGCGCCAGCACCGGTGCTGGCGCCGAAATAGCCGAAGGGCAGGTTCGCCGCCTCGCGTTGCTCGGCCGCCCACTCCGTCGCGCGCCAAAGTCGTTCGGCGAGGAGCGGGATATCGAAAACATTGGACCGCAGGCGCTCCTCTTCCGGCGTGAGCAGATCGAGGAGAAGTGTGCCGAGGCCAGTGGTCCGGAGCGCGTGGGCGACATAGTTGTTCCGCGGACTGAGCCGCCCGCTTCCGCTGCCATGGGCAAAGATGACCAATCCGCGGGCTCGATCGGGTATCCCGAGAACGCCCCGCAGAGCGAGCGCTCCGATCTCCACTTCGCGAGGTTCAGCGCTCATCGGTCACAACCCGAACGGATAGGTGTCAGGCACGCCATGCGGCCACCCCGAGGGAAGCGGGGTCACCGCGGTAGTCTCTTCGAACCAGACATAGGCATCGAACTGGTCGGCGAGGATCGCTTCGAAGTAATGGCTCAGGAACTCAGTTTCCGGCCTATAGACGACGCCGATGGCGCGCTCGAGCATCGGCTCGCGCAGCGCTTGGGCGAGTTCGCCGTGAGGCTGCCTGCGCCAATCCGTCAGTGCCCGGGCGACACCCGCACGGCGGAAGGCATGCTCATAGGAGTCAGGTCGCGCCGGCCGCACTCTCTTGATTTCCATCGCGCCGCCCCAGTCGCTGGCGGCAGCGACAGTGCCGCGGTCGGTACCGAAGCCGATGAGCACGGCATCGTCGCCATAGGCCGTGCGGCAGAGTTCGCCAACGTTGAATTCGCCTTCCCACCCCATCGCCGTCGCGGCCGCGTTGCCGGTGTGCGAATTGTGTGCCCAGACGATACCTTTGGCCGACTGATCGCGCCGGCTCGAGAGCGCCTGCAGCGTGTCGAACATGTGCCGGTCCCGCAAATTCCAGGATTCCCGCGAACCGCGGAACATGATGCGGTAATACTGCTCGGCCGCGCGCACGATCCGCGCATTCTGCACAGCATCGAAATAGGCTTCGCCGTCCGCCCCTACATTGGCGAGACGGTTTGACAGCATCTCGTTCAGCTGCGCGACCACTTCGTCTTCGCACGGATCGCGGTTGCCGCGATGGACGGCACGGCCATAGTCGGCGGGCTCGTCCTGCCAGGGCGTCAAGCAACCGTAGCGACGGCGCGCAGTCTTGGCCGCCTCGGGATCGACCCGGTCGAGATAGGCAAGGACGGCGTCAATGGACGCGCCGAGGCTGTAAAGATCGAGCCCGTGGAACGACACGCGCCGGTCGGGCGGCAAGTTCTGATTATGGTCACGCAGCCAATCGACCAGCGCCATCACATCCGTATTGCGCCACATCCAGGTAGGGAAGCGCGCAAACGCTTCGCTGCGGCTGGGTTCGGGCTCGCGGTGCCGCACATAGCGGTCGATCCGCGCCGCGTCTGGCCAATCCGCCTCGGCGGCCACAAAGGAAAACCCGTGATGCTGGATGAGATGCCGAGTGATCGCCGCGCGCGCCTTGTAGAACTCCGAACTGCCGTGTGTCGCTTCGCCCAGCAGTACGATGCGGGCATCGCCGAAGCGGTCGAAGGAGCCGCCAAACGCTTCGGCATTTTCGGGTTGCGGGAGACTCCGGCGGTGCCCACGCAGGACGCCCGCAATCTCCCTCTGAACGGTTTCGCTGGCACGATCGACTATGGTCGAATCCGCCATAGCAGTCTCCGGCATCTCAAAAGAGGTCTGCGAGCAGCCCGGACCTCTCACCGTTCTTCATAAACCAACTCTGCGAGACCGTGGTTCCGCGCGATCCGCTCAGCACCACGCGAGGTCCATGGCGAAGCGACGGCATCCTTCAGCAGGCCTCGCGTTTCAACTGGAAACCGCTGCCGCGACCGGATCGTTGGGAGATCAGCGGGGTCGAAGGAAACCGGCATGAGTGCGACTGGTCTCGAAGCATTCGATAAGACGCTGCAGACGACCAACGTTTGGCTCGACGAGATCGTGAAAGAGCTCGGGCCTGACCGCCAAGTTGCTTGGCACGGGCTCGGGGCTGTTCTGCGGGCTCTCCGGGACCGGCTTCCGGTGGACGAAGCCGCGCATCTCGGGGCGCAGCTGCCCGTCCAGAGATCGATAGCGGTACCCGCCGCTAGTCCATCCCGAGCGATAGGTGGCATAAGCCGGCCGCCAGGCCAGGGTGATCCGGCTGCGCTGATTGCTCACGCGGAAGGAAGGAAGACATATTGGGGGCCCCGCGTCTCGAGGCTCCGGCGCGTCCAGGGTCGCTATGTAATCGAAAAGATCGCGGTACCTGACCGGCTCGTCGTCCACCACGTTTGAGATTGTGTGAGACGCGCTGACTGCGAGTGTCTGAACGACTGCCTACGCATAGTCAACACATGGCACAATGACACAAAGCTGCTTCCATCGCCTGGAATCTGCAGCTGGCCTGCCCGTGCAATCGCCAGGCCGCTTCTTTCCCCATGTGGGGTCCATAGAATATCCCTCCTCGAAGAATTGCCCATGGTAACGAGGAGTGTTGGACGATCTCCTCCATCTCTGCGGCGGACGCTGTCGTAGGTGTTGGCCGCAAAGGCGCTGTCTCGTCGCGAAGTTCGGAAGTGCCGTCGGCGACGAGGTGCGCGATGCTCATACTGGGCCGTCAGCCAAATGCCGAGCGCGCCAATCGGCAGATTGATGGAAAAGATACTGCGCCAGCCAATGCTGTCGACGAGAACGCCGCCCAGTACGGGGACCAAGCGCAAGCGCCGCGCCGGCGCCGCCTGCTCAGAGGCCGACAGCCTTGGAACGGGCGGGCTCATCCTCATAGGTGTGGTTCAATAGCGCGAGCGAACACGGAACCAAGATTGCGGCGCCAATGCCTTGGATAGCTCGCGCTCCGATTAGCGAGGAGAGATTAGCGCGAAGCCGCAGGCAAGCGAGGCGACAGTAAAGATGCCAAAGCCGGCCGTGAACACGCGCTTCGCGCCGATCCTGTCACCGACTGTCCCCGCCGTGAGAACCAAGCTCGCGAAAACCACTGTGTACGCGTTCACCACCCACTGAAGTCCTGCAATGCCGCTGCCCATAGCATCGCCGATGCGCTGTAAGGCGACGTTGACGATGGTGACGCCGAGCTGAACGACGACGAAGCCCAGACTCGTCGCCGCAAGTGTCAATGCATGCGGTGCGTCGCCGGCGATCGTGGATCTTTGGGTTTGTGCGGCTTGTGCCGGCATCGAGGCTAAGACCTTCTCGGCTCTGTGGAATCGGTGGACCTTACGTTTTGCGGCCCTCACCATCCGCGCTTCTTAGGCCGCCCTCAAACTCGGCCAACAGCGCTGCAGAAATCCGCGAGTCAGATCGACTATCTCCGGGCCATGGGATTCGAGCGCCCAATGGCCCCCGTCGATGACCTGAACTTCGGCATCAGGCAGGTCGCGGCGATACGCCATGGCTGCCGCTGGGACGTAATATTGATCTTCGCGTCCCCAGATGACCAAAACCGGTGGCCGATGCTCCCGGAAGTAGGCCTGATAGTGGGGATAGAGATCGACGTTGGTCCGGTAGTCGAGGTGCAGGTCCAACAGGGCATCGAGGATGCCCGGCTGATTGATGTGCGTCCATGCAAGCCAGATCGTATCGGGATCGATCAGCTCGGCGACATGGGGCGGCAGATGCTCCAGGAATTCGCGTCGAATCCCCTCCTCAGTGAATAGCACGTTGCGAAGCGCATCGCGGGTGCTAGGGGAGGCATCCTGCCAATAAGCCTCCATGGCCGACCACGCGGGACTTCGGCCATCGGCATAGTAGGCTTCGCTGTTCTGTGTGACGAAAGCGGCGGCGCGTTCCGGCGCCCTCAGTGCTAATCGGAACCCGACCTGGGCACCGTAGTCGTGCACATAAAGAGCATACCGTTCCAGGCCCAACGCCTCTGTGAAGGCTTGGGTCGTGTCCGTGTAGCGCTCGAATGTGCAGGCATAGTGCTTGGGATCCGGACAGGCGCTGAAGCCGAATGCCGGAAAATCCGGAGCCACAACCCGCCACTGGTTGGCCAGCGCCGGCAAAATGTGTCGGAACTGGTGCGAGGAAGACGGAAAGCCGGGGAGCAAGAGGAGGGGTGGTGCGTCTGCAGGGCCGGCTTCCCGATAGAAGATGTCAACGCCCGCTAGGTCCACCGCACGGTGTTTGACATGCTGTATTTCCATGCTCTGGATCTCCAGCATCATCGAGTATCTTGCGAACGGAAATCACGTGTCGCCGGGCTCGCTATTGGCTGCATGCAGCACGTAATGCTCGTTGCTGATGACCCGTGCCTCGGCAAGCGCCTTCTGCAAGTGTTCGCCCCCAACGTATTTTCGAAGTGCTTCTGCATCTTCGAACTCCATGAGCGCGAATAGATCGTTCGGGTCTTGATCGTTGATCAGGACCAATTCGGAGCGACACCCTGCTTCTCGGCGCCGTGCACGCTGACTGTCGAAGGCGAGTCGCCATTTCTCCTGACCGCGTGTCTTCTGTCGAACCAAGACGTAGGGCATGGCGAGGCTCCATCGACGCCGCAAAGACCCTGGAAACGTCACCGGTGATATTCGTCCCGCTGCAGGACCCGGACGCCGAACCAGCCCCAATAGACGCAGTGTCTCTGGATCAGGCCCTCATCGTTCAGCTCCATCGCCTCCACGAAATCCATCTGTTCGCCCTTTCCGGCGTCCCGTGGATATTCCCAGATCAGCTGTTTGCCATCGGTGAAATAGCCGGTGCGATGATATTGCCGAACCGGCGGCTTGCGCTCAGCGAGCAGCTCGAACAGCGGACGTATTTCGTCGTGACCACGGAGCACGCCGTTGTCCCGCTTGAGCAGATGCGGCACGAGAGGACTCTCGAAGTGTGCGTCCTTGGTGTAGAGCGCGAGAAGACCCTCGGCGTCGTTGCGCGACAGCGCGTCGTCCCAGGCAAAGTACATCCGCTCGACCGGCGTGCTGCCGCTGGCGGCGGCCGGCCCTGCATGCGAGTTTCCAACCTTCTGTATAATTGAGCGGTTCATTTCGACGTTTGCGCCGCTTGCCTCTAGGCGCGCAAAGTTCGTCTTGTGATCGGAATCGTTGGCGAGCTTGGCGCGGTAGCGCTCATAGGCCTCGAGACTGGGAAACTCAATCAGGCCCAATGCTTCATTGGCAGGTCCCGCGAAGTCGGTCGGTAGGAAATAGGCAAGGATCTTGCCGCCGCTGCGCCTGATCGGCTCTTGCTCTGCCTCGACGTACGTTTTGAAGGCGTCAAGCTTGTCTGGATTGAATGCATAGCGAATGCTGAGCGTAAGCATCTCGTTCTCCTTCGCAGTGGTTGTTTTCGGGTGCTACGGCTCCTTCCGGAGGCGATGGATCGCGCTCAGGACCTCACCGGGCGCCTCGCGTGGCAGAAAGTGACCGACGCCCTGAAGGACCTTGCGCTCGTAGCCGTTGTCGAAGAACCGTTCTTTGCCTTCGGAGGTTTCCGGGAGATTGCAGCGATCCTCTGCGCCCTGGAGCATGATCGTCGGCACGTTGATTGGCGGATTCTCCGCCAGGCGCTTTTCGGCCTCCCTGTGTTCTGGCGCGCCCTCGGCTTCGCCCCAGCGCTGTAGATACGCGTGCGCGCTGATCTCCGACCAATCGGGGTTGTTCCAAGAGGCGGCCGTCGCGGAGAATTCCTGCTCTGTGAAGCGCCAGTTTGGAGACCAGGTCTTCCAGAGGTATCGACAGAGCCGTTGTCGATCGTTGTTCAGCGCCTCGCGGCCGAGTTTCCACGCAACGAGCCATTCATACCAATAGGCCTGCGCCAGCTCGTACGACATGCTCTTCAGCGGCACGCTCGTGGCGTAACCGGCCGACATGGCGAGAAGAGCATTTATGGGTTCCGGGTGGAGCGCGGCCGCAGCGTAGCCCGCTCGGGCACCCCAGTCGTAACCCGCCACCAGAACATCCTCAAGATCAAGGCGCCCAATAAATTGGATCAAATCCTCACCGAGCGCGGCGATCGCGCCGCTGCGCAGCGTGTCTGACGACAGGAACTGCGTTGGACCGCAGCCGCGCAGGTAAGGCGTTATGACGCGGCAGCCATCCGTCATGAGCTCCGGAACAATCCTGTCCCAACAGCGGATGTCGTCCGGCCAGCCGTGCACCAGGACGACGGGTCGACCATTCTTTGGTCCTGTGTCTTCATAGGCGATCTCGAGATCAGGTGTGCTGACGCGCTTCATCATGTTCAGAAATCGCCGTCGCGAATGTAGGGTTGGCTCCAGAGTGTGACCTGAAGAATCATGCTCTTGCACCACGCGTCGTACATGCGGGCGACGATCTCGGGCGCATGACCTTTCGTCGCCAGAAACGGCTTCATGGGCGAGACGATGGCAGCGCTGAAGGCAATGAGGTCGCGCGCTCTGATGTGGCCGAGCGTGTGGCCATTGTCGGTCTTGTTCTTCTTGGTGCGGTGATGCCGGAGCCCGATCTCATACTGA
>JBJMQW010000332.1:0-3808 GCA_045802495.1 Allostellaceae bacterium
CAAGAGCTTGCCGAGGCGGGCCGCAGCTGGATGGATCGTCTCCAGGAAGCCGCCCTCGGTGATGAAAGGGCTCTTGCTTTGCTCCGCGAGCTGCGGCCCTTCCCGATCAATTACCAGGCGCGAACGGATGTCGCCCAGGCGATGGCGGATCTGTCTCGGATCGAGGCCGTGCTTGGGGGCGCGCCTCTGGAAGTCGCGCTCCACTCTGCCGTTGATGGCGGGCTCCCCGGATTGAGGGTCTACCGGGCCAAAGAACCGATCGCACTTTCCGACGTTTTGCCGATCCTCGAAAACTTGGGTTTGCGGGTAGTCGCCGAAGAGCCGTTCCAAATCGAGCGCACCGACGGCGCCTCGGTATGGATTCACGAATTCCAGCTCTCCGGGATCGTTTTGCTGACCGCTGTTTCGGCGGGGATCCGGAAACGTTTCGAGGAAGCCCTCGTCGCGGTATGGACCGGCCAGGTCGAGGATGACGGCTTCAACCGCCTCGTTCTTGCCGCGGGTTTGTCGGCGCGCCAGATCACCGTGCTGCGCCTCTACGCCAAGTTTCTGCGACAAGCCGGAACGACATTCAGCCAAGGCTACATGGAAGATGCGCTCAGCGGCCATCCGGAAATTGCGCGCCGGCTGGTTCAGCTGTTCGAGATCAGATTCGATCCTGCCCGGACCGGCGCCTCGCTCGACGGGGTCGCTGAAATTCAAGCGATCGACCATACGCTCGACGGTGTGAGCAGTCTCGACGAGGATCGCATCCTGCGCACCTACCTGAAGCTCATCCTGAAGACGGTGCGCACCAATTATTATCAGGAATCTCTGTCTGGCGAGCCCAAGCCCTATTTGGCTATCAAGCTCGCCAGCAGCGATATCGAGCTGCTGCCTCCGCCGCATCCCCTTTTCGAGGTCTACGTCTCCAGCCCGCGGGTCGAGGGTTTGCACATGCGGGCCGGCAAGGTCGCCCGCGGCGGGATCCGCTGGTCGGACCGAAAGGAAGATTTTCGCACCGAAATACTCGGGCTGATGAAGGCGCAGACAGTCAAGAACGTGGTTATCGTGCCGGTCGGCTCGAAGGGTGGGTTCGTGGTGAAGCAGCCGACAACCTCCGGCCAAGAACTCGCTGCCGAAGGGATCGAAAGCTACAAAACGCTGATCCGCGGTTTGCTCGACCTGACCGACAATATCGTTGCGGATGGATCGGGGGGGCATGCCGTCCTGCCGCCGCCGCAGGTTGTCAGGCACGATGGCGACGATCCCTATTTGGTTGTTGCCGCGGATAAGGGAACTGCGACCTTCTCGGACTTTGCCAATGCGATCTCGCAAGAGTACGGCTTCTGGCTTGGCGACGCCTTCGCCTCCGGCGGCTCGGCCGGTTATGACCACAAGGCCATGGGCATTACCGCCCGCGGTGCATGGGAACTCGTCAAGCGCCACTTCCGCGAGCTGGGACGCAACATCGAACGCGTTCCGATAACCGTGATCGGGGTCGGCGACATGTCCGGCGACGTCTTTGGCAACGGCATGCTGATGTCTCGCTACCTCAGGCTGCAGGGCGCCTTCGATCACCGTCACGTCTTCATCGATCCCGATCCCGACCCGGAGCGGAGCTTTGCCGAAAGGCTGCGGCTGTTCCGACTTCCGCAATCGACCTGGGCTGACTACAACCGGGCGCTGCTCTCTCGAGGCGGCGGCATTTTTCAGCGCGGCGCCAAATCTGTCCCGATCAGCCCAGAGATGAAGCGCGTCTTCGACATTGACGCCGATCGCCTGACCCCGGGTGAACTGGTACGCAAGCTCTTGACCGCCGCGGTCGATCTCTTGTGGTTCGGCGGGATTGGAACCTTTGTCAAGGCGCCGCACGAGACCCATGCCGAGGTCGGCGATCACGCCAATGACGCATTGCGGATTAACGGCGACGAGATCCGGGCGAAGGTCGTCGGCGAGGGCGCCAACCTCGCAGTGACCCAGCGCGGACGTGTTGCTTTCGCGCTCGCTGGCGGCCGCATCAACACCGATGCGATCGACAATTCCGCCGGCGTCGACACCTCCGATCACGAAGTCAACATCAAGATCCTGCTGGATCAGGCGATTGCTACCGGAGCGCTCGCCGCGCAAGAGCGGAAGCCGCTGCTCGCCGGCATGGCCGAGGACGTCGCCTCGTTGGTGCTACGCGACAATTACCTGCAGGGCGAGGCGTTGTCGGTGGCAGAGGCGCGGGGAAGTGCGGCCCTCGACAGACAGGCCCACATGATCCGCGACCTCGAACGGTCTGGCCGGCTCGACCGGGCGCTCGAAGGCCTCCCAGATGACGAGACCCTGGCTCTCCGCGGGGCGAGGGGGCAGGGGCTCGTGCGCCCGGAGCTCGCGGTGCTCCTCGCCTATGCCAAGATGACGCTCTATGACGAGCTGCTGGTTTCGGATATCCCGAATGCTCCGGAGCTGAGCGGCGAGCTCCGCGGCTATTTCCCGGCGGCGATAAGCGACCGTTTCGGCGCACAGATTGCCGCCCATCCGCTGCGGCGCGAAATTCTTGCAACAGTGGTGACCAACGACCTCGTAAATCGGGTCGGCATTACTTTTGTTCACGATATGAGGGCCCGCACCGGCCGGTCAGCCGCCGAGATCGCCAGCGCCTACACGATCGTGCGCGAGGTCTTCGAGCTGCGGGGTCTTTGGAAGGAGATCGAGGGGCTCGACAACCATGTGCCGGCCTCGCTTCAGATCGAAATGCTGCTCGAAATCGATCGGCTGGTAAACCGTGCGGCTGCTTGGCTGCTGTATCTCAGACGCCTCGACCTGGCCGGCGAGATTGCGAGGTTCAAGCCAAGCGCGCAAAGCCTTGCCACATTCCTTCTCCGGCTGTTGCCCGAGCACGACCGCAGCACCGTTGCCCGGGCGATCGTTCGGCTGACCGAGGCGGGAGTTCCCGAGCTGCTTGCCAGCCGCATCTGCGGACTGAGCCATCTCGCCGCGACGCCCGAAATTGGGGATTTGGCGGAAAATTCCGGCCAAGCGCTGGACTGCGCCGCTCGGGTCTATTTCGGGGTTGGCGCCCGCTTCGCGCTCGAACAGATGCGAGCCGCGGCAGGCAGGGTGCCGGCCGAGACGCCATGGCAAAAGCAAGCGGTCGAAGCGATGGTCGACGACTTCTTCGCCCTACAGGCTGATCTCGCCCGGCGCATCTTGAACAGCGAATATGCCGCGGAGCCGGATCCGCTCGCCGCCTGGTCGGCGGCCAACATGGAGGCTCTCGCCTCCACGGATCCGTTGATACGGGAACTCAACGCAGCCGCAACGCCGGACCTTGCGCTGCTCGTCGTCGCCGGCCGCCAACTCCGTCATGCGCTCGGCTAAAAGCCAAACACCGGTCGATTACTGGGCCGGGACGATCGCTGCCACGCGGGACAGCTTCAACTGGCGCGCGAGGAGCGACCCGATCACGGCTAGGTTCACCAGATTGAAAAATGCTCCGGCGGCAAAGGCCGGCGCGTAGAAGCCGAAATCGTCGTAAAGCACGCCGGCGAACCAGCCGCCAAACGCCATCCCCGACATTCCGGTGAACAGCAAGATCGGCACGCGCCACGACGCCTCGGCCGATGGGAAGAGGTCCCGAATGGCAACCACATAGGCGGGAATGATGCCGCTGAAGCCAAGACCAAATACGGCCGAGACGGTGAAAAGCCCGGCCTCGCTCTGCGTCGCAAGGAAACCGAACATGGCGACGAGCTGGCAAACCGAACCGGCGAGGATCGTGCGCAACCCGCCGATCCGATCGGCCACAAGGCCCCAGATCTGCCGGCTCAGAAAAGCGAGG
>JBJMQW010000333.1:0-9572 GCA_045802495.1 Allostellaceae bacterium
GATCACCGACGACGAAGGCGCCTGCCGCGGTGTCATGGCCTGGAACCTCGAGGACGGGACATTGCATCGATTTCGGGCGCACCTTGTGATCCTCGCCACCGGCGGTTACGGCCGGACCTATTTCTCATGCACCTCGGCCCATACCTGCACCGGCGACGGCAATGCGATGGTGCTGCGGGCGGGGCTGCCGCTGCAGGATATGGAATTTGTTCAGTTTCACCCGACCGGCATTTACGGCGCCGGTTGCCTGATCACTGAAGGCGCCCGCGGCGAGGGCGGCTACCTGACCAACAGCGCGGGCGCGCGCTTTATGGAGGCTTATGCGCCGCACGCCAAGGACCTCGCTTCCCGCGACGTGGTCAGCCGGGCAATGACCATCGAGATCCGCGAAGGCCGAGGTTGCGGGCCGGAGAAGGACCACATTCTCTTGCACCTCGAGCATCTGGCACCGGAGGTATTGCATCAGCGGCTGCCTGGCATCTCGGAGACCGCCAAGATTTTTGCCGGGGTCGATATCACGCGCGAACCGATCCCGGTGCTGCCGACCGTGCATTACAACATGGGCGGGATCCCGACGAATTATCACGGCGAGGTGCTGCGTCCGACCGACAGCGACCCGGACGCGATCGTTCCCGGCTTGATGGCAATCGGCGAAGGCGCCTGCGTCTCGGTGCACGGCGCCAATCGCCTCGGCTGCAACTCGCTGCTCGACATTGTCGTCTTTGGCCGCGCCGCGGCGCACCGCGCCGCCGAAGTGGTAAGGCCCGGCACGGCGCACAAGCCGCTGACGAACGGCGCCGGTGAAGAATCGGTTGCCCGGCTCGATGCAGTGCGGCAATCACGCGGCTCGCGCAAAACCGGTGAAATCCGCCTCGACATGCAACGCGTCATGCAAACGAACTGCGCTGTCTTCCGCACTGCCCAGGTGTTGAGGGAGGGGGTCAGCCGGATCGACGTCGTGGCGAACAGCTTTACCGAGCTCGGCATCTCCGATCGCTCGCTGCTCTGGAACACTGACCTCCTCGAGGCGCTCGAACTCGAGAACCTCTTGCAGCAGGCCGTTGTGACCCTACATTCGGCCGAAAACCGAACCGAGAGCCGCGGTGCCCATGCGCGCGAGGATTACCCGGAACGCGACGACCGAAAATGGATGAGGCACACGCTTGCCTGGCTCGACGGCGGCGGCGCCGTAAAGATCAGCTACCGTCCGGTCCACCTCTTCACGCTGTCGAACGAGGTCCAGGTCTTCCCACCCAAAGCGCGCGTCTATTAGATAACTTCAATGGCCGAGTTCACCCTCCCCGCTAACTCCAAAATCGGCACCGGCAGGACGTTTTCCGGACCGCCCGGCGCGACGCGACTTCGCGAATTCAAGGTCTATCGCTGGAACCCGGAGGACGGGCGGAACCCGGTCATCGACACCTTCGAGATCGATCTCAACGATTGCGGCCCGATGGTCCTCGACGCGCTGATCAAGATCAAGAATGAGATCGACACGACCTTGACCTTCCGCCGCTCGTGTCGTGAAGGGATCTGCGGCTCCTGCGCGATGAATATCGACGGGACCAACACCCTCGCCTGCCTGAAGGCAATCGAAGACATTGACGGCGCAGTGCGGATCTACCCACTGCCGCATATGCCGGTCATTAAGGATCTGGTGCCCGATCTGACGCATGTCATTGCGCAATACCAGTCGATCCAGCCGTGGCTGCAGACTGCGAGTCCGCCGCCGCCCGATCGCGAGCGGCCCCAATCGATCGAAGAGCGCGACAGGCTGGACGGATTGTGGGAGTGCATTTTGTGCTTCTGCTGTACGACCGCGTGCCCCAGCTATTGGTGGACCGGAGAGCGCTACCTCGGCCCGGCAGTGCTGCTGCAAGCCTATCGCTGGATCGCCGACAGCCGCGACGAAATGACCGGTGAGCGTCTAGACCAGCTGGAAGACCCGTTCCGGCTCTATCGCTGTCACACAATTATGAACTGCACGCGCACTTGCCCGAAGAATTTGAACCCGGCCAAGGCCATCGCCGAGATAAAAAAACTGATGGTATTGCGACGGTAACGGCAGGGAGCCCGCCGGCTCCCCCAGTCATTGGGCACGCCACGGATTTATGAGCGGGACGCCTGCGAATGCGACATCGCGGGTATTGCGCGTAATCAAACTGAGGCCACGCACTATTGCCGTGGCGGCGATCAGCGTATCGGTGCGCCTTGAAATCGGGCTTTTGCACAACCAGGGACCGATACTGTTCGATCGAAAGCACGACCGCTCTCCGCACCGTGGCGCGTGATTGTCTGCGGCCCCTCGGTACGGGCACGTTCAATCACCTCGCTGAGGCGTGTCTTTGCGTCCTGGACCTGCCGAACCGCTACTAGGACTCTCCTCGGCTGATCAGACCAGAAATAGACAATTTTGGTCCGTTTTCAGAAAGACGCCCCGTCGCGACGGCGATGTGGCTACAGCGCCTCGCCCAGGCACACGCATCACCGCGAGTCATGCTATAGTTAAGCCCTGCTTAGCGGGCGTGTGCAAAACCGGGATGGGCCGAAAGAATGATCAGACGGCGGATCATCATCGATACCGATCCCGGATTGGATGACGCAGTCGCGATTTTATTTGCATTGGCAGCGTCCGAAGAATTGGAGATCCTGGGCCTTGTCGCCGTCGCAGGAAATTTGCCGCTCGGCGAAACCGTTCGCAATGCATTGCGTGTTTGCGCTCTGGCAGGGCGTCCCGAGTTGCCCGTGTATGCCGGCTGCCAGCGCCCACTGATGCGCGTGCCCACGACTGCCGCACACATTCACACCGACCCACGGCTTGATGCGGTGTTGCCTGAGCCAATGCAAATGCTCCAGGCTCAGCACGGCGTCGATTTTCTGATCGAGGCATTGCGCTCGGCCGAGCCCGGGACGATTTCGTTATGCGCTCTTGGCCCGCTGACCAATATCGCAATGGCGCTTGTCAAGGCGCCGGAGATCGCCGAGAGGATCGGCGAGCTGGTGGTGATGGGCGGCGCCGGTTTCGAGCTGGGCAATGTGACGCCGGCGGCCGAGTTCAACATGCATGCCGACCCGCACGCCGCGGCGATCGTTGTCGCCAGCGGTGTCCCAATTACGATGGTGCCGCTCGATGTTACGCACGCGGTGCTGAGCACGCCGCCTCGGGTAGACGCGCTGCGCGCTCTCGGCAATCGCTGCGGCGCGGCTGTGGCGGAATTGCTGACCTCCTTCGAAATCAACCGCCGCGCGCGATTCGGCACGCGCGCCAAGGCATTGCACGACCCGTCAGTCATTGCCTATCTGCTGCGCCCGACGCTCTACGACGGGCGAGAGGTCAATGTCGCGATCGAGACCCAAAGCCCGCTTACGATGGGAATGACCGTGGTCGATTGGTGGGGCGTCAGCGGCAGAACGCCCAATGTTCGTTTTTTGAACACGGTCGACGTGCAGGGCTTCTACGAACTTTTGACCGACAAGCTGGCACGCCTTCCCTAGCGGCGGTAAGATGCCATGCGCTGAACATCAGACGGGAGCAGATCGATGATCTTTGAGATGCGGACCTACCGATTGCAGCCGGGGTCGGTACCGGAAGTCGAGAAGCGGTTTGGCGAAGCGCTGACCGAACGCGTCAAGGTGTCGCCGCTCGGCGCCTTCTTCCACACCGAGGTCGGGCCGCTCAACCACATCATCCACATCTGGCCTTATGACGACCTGCAGCACCGCACGCGGGTGCGCTCGCAATCGATCCCGAACTGGCCGCCAAAGATCCAGGAATTCATCGTCGAGATGGAGAGCAAGATTTTCAATGCGGCACCGTTCTGCCCGGCTTTCACAGCGCGGCAGCATGGCGACCTCTACGAGATCCGCACCTATACGATGCTCCCGGGCGTCGCCCAACAGGTTGTCGAGCGCTGGGCCGAACGGATCGAGGGCCGGGTGAAGCTATCGCCGCTCGCTGCAGCCGGCCATACCGAACTCGGCCCGTTGAACCAGTGGATCCATATCTGGGCCTACAAGGACGCCAACGAGCGCGCCCGTATCCGCGAAGAATCCCGCAAGGACGGCAGCTGGCCTCCGGCAACGCGCGGCATGTTCGTCAAGCAGGAGAACATGCTGGTCGTCCCCGCGTCGTTCTCGCCGTTGCGTTAACTGCATCAATCTCAGGGCCCGCCGCGGGACCGCGGCGGCTCCGGCGGAGGCCCTGGGCGGAACAGCCCGAGGAAGTTGTCAAAGAAGCCGCCGCCTGAGCGCGACGGCGCCTCGGCCACCAGGCCGACCGATGGCGACGGCGCGCTGGGCAAGGCGCGCACCGGCATCGACCGGGTCGCGGCCAGCATGAAGCGGCGCCAGGCCTGTGCCGGCAGCGAGCCGCCCGTAACTTTATTCATCGGGCTGTTGTCGTCATTGCCGAGCCATACCCCGGCGACGAGATCGGCGGTGTAACCGATGAACCAGGCGTCGCGGTAGTCCTGGGTCGTGCCGGTCTTGCCGGCGGCGGGGCGCGGGAGGGCGGCACTTTTGCCGGTGCCGTGGTCGATCACCGCGCTCAACATCTCGTTCATCGTGCCCACCAATCGCGGCGATACCACTTGTCCAAGCCCGGAGCCGGCGCGGCGGAAGATGACCTTGCCGCTGCTGTCACGGATTTCCGTTATACCGTGCGCCCATACTCCGTTGCCGTCATTGACAAACGGCGCATAGGCGGAGACCAGCTCGATCAGATTCACCTCATTGGTCCCCAGAGCAAGGCTCGGTTCGGCCGTGAGCGGCGATGAAATCCCGAGCCGCCGGGCTACCGCGACGACATTGCGGATGCCGGCGCGCTGTGCGACCTGCACCGCGATCGTGTTTATCGACTGCGCCAACCCCTCGGCGAAACTCATCTCGCCCTGGTAGTGACCGGCAAAATCGCGCGGCTGCCAATTGCCGACACGGATCGGCGCGTCGATGAACACGTCCGTTGGCTGGAGACCGGCTTCCAGCCCGGCAAGGTAAACGAAAGGCTTGAACGCCGATCCTGGTTGGCGCTGCGCCTGCGTCGCCCGGTTGAATTGGCTTTCGCCGTAATCTCGGCCCCCCACCATCGCGCGCACCGCCCCATTCGGTGCCATTGCCACCAGGGCGCCCTGCCTTGTCGCCATCTTGCCGCCTTGCCTGGCCAGGAGATCGGAGATCGCCGCCTCCGCTTCCGCCTGCATTCGCGGATCGAGCGTCGTAACAACGGTGAGGTCGCGCGTCGTCTCGGTGAACTCGCCGAGCTGCTCGGCCACCCAATCTGCAAAATAGCGTGCGCCGGGGCGGGTCACGGCAACCGCGGCCAGCGACGATCCCCCTCTGATCGCGGCCGCCGATTGGGTTTCGGTGATGTACCGAGCCTCGACCATTTTGGCGAGAACCTGCGTGGCGCGCGCCGCCGTCTTGTCCCGGTCGCGGGTAGGGTTGAATCGGGTCGGCGCCTTTAGGAGACCGGCGATGACAGCGCTTTCGTAAAGATTGATACGCCTCGCCGATTTCTGAAAGTAGCGATGCGACGCCGCATCGACGCCATAGGTGCCGGCGCCGAGGTAGACGCGGTTGAGATAGATCTCGAGGATCTGGTCCTTGCTGAAGCGGTGCTCGAGCCACAGCGCCAGCAACGTTTCCCGGATCTTGCGGGTGAGGCTCCGTTCGGGTGTCAGAAACAGGTTCTTGGCCAGCTGCTGGGTGATCGTGCTGCCGCCTTGCACCACATGGCCGGCAGAGATGTTGGCGAACAGCGCCCGCGCCAGCCCGATCGGGTCGATGCCGAAATGGCTGTAAAAGCGGTGATCCTCGGTCGCGATAACAGCCTTTGGCAAATATGGCGACATCTCTTTCAGGGTCAGAGGCTGGCCGAAGAGATCGCCATAGGTCGTAAGCAATGAGCCGTCTGCCGCCAGGATCGTAATGCTTGGCCGGCGCTCGCCGCGGGTCAGTTCGCCGGTGTCGGGAAGAGTCAGGGCGAAATAGCCGAGCACTATGGCGCAGAAGATCGCCGCCCACAGGCCCAGCAGAACCGCGACCTTGCCCCGGCCGGCGAGAATCCGTTTACCGGAGCGAGGCCGCCGTCGTGCGGGTCTGGCCGGCGGCCGGCGAATCCTATCGGCCGGGTTGAGCCGCAGCCTCGGCTCAGCCATTGGCGACCGGTATGAGTCTGCCGCTGTTCAACCCTGTGTCCCCATCCGCCGCAGAAGCGGTCCCCTGTGCCGCACGCAGCGCGCGCTCAATTATCCGGCAAATGTGGCAACGGCTCGACCGCGGATTTAGCAGCGGTTCTCCCGCGTTATAGGAACCAGAGGTCGAACCCGCTCGTTGTCGTGGCAGGATAGCAAAAGCTTGGGGAGGCGGAGGCATGACGGATGAAAGTGCGGGTCGCTCCGGCGAAATCGGGCGGCGTGACGCCGAGAGGAGCCGCGCGACAGGATCGAGTGGCGAGCGCAGCGTGGTCGCAGAATTCGTGGACGCGGCACGCGCAGCCGCCGAATCGTTGCTGCGGGAGCAGAAGCAACAAGTGGCGGATCGGGTATCAGGAATCGCCGACGCCCTGCACGGAGCCGCCCGGTCCCTCGACCAGTCGCAAAACCGCGTAATCGCCCGCCACATACGTCAGGCTGGCGATCAGGTGGGGAATCTGACGCGCAATTTGCAGGAGCACCGCTGGAACGAGCTCATTGCCGATTCCGAAGAGTTCGCCCGGCGCCAGCCGACGTGGTTTGTGCTCGGTGCGGTCGTCACCGGTTTTTTGGTCGGCCGCTTCCTGTTGACGGCGATGAGCGGGGAGAACCAGCCGAGTTCCGAGGCGCAGGCGGCTGTTCAACGCGAAACCACCCGCGAGGTCACGGCAGCGATATCGAGCGCCCCGGGGATGGATGGCGACGCGGACGAGCCGGCCGGCAATGCGGCCGGGTCGTCGGGAACGATGGAGTCGCGCTGATGTTGTCCGGCGGGAGCCCCGGGCCGGATTCCTCGGCGCCGCGGTCCAGCTCCGATCGGTCGGTCACCGGCTTGCTCTCGGACCTAGCCGACGAGACGGGTATCCTCGTTCGCCAGGAGATCGCGCTCTTCAAGGCAGAGATCCAAGAAAATCTCGGCCGGCTTGGGGTCGGTGCCGGCGCGCTGGCGGCCGGAGGACTGATCGCCTTCACCGGCTGGCTGGCGCTGACTGCCGCAGCAATACTCGGCCTCAGTCTCGTGCTCGCGCCCTGGTTGGCCGCGCTGATCGTCGGCGCCGTCATGATCACGCTCGGCGCCGGATTGTTGCTGTTCAGCAAGAGCCGCCTCCGCAGCGAAACTCTCGTCCCCCGGCGGACACTGAGCTCGTTGCGCGAGGATCGAGCATGGATCCGAGATCAAATCTTCAACGACGGACCGAGAAGGAATCGCTATGAACGCGGCCTCTAACCGGACAGGCGTCAGCGCCGGCAGCCTCCAAGGAGGGCTTCAGGCCAATTGGCTGCCGCTTTCGATGATCGGCATCGGCCTCGCCTGGTTGGCGGTAAGCAATCGCAGCCTCACCGAGCGGGTTGCTGGGAATGAGCGCGCGCAGGCGGCAGGCGGCAAGATCGGTCAGGTCACAAGCGAGCCCGGCATCATCGGCAAAACGGAGCCCGACCGCGACGGACAGCTTGTCGGGCTCAATGACGAGCCGCGCGGCCCTGCCGGCGATAGCGAAGGAAGTGACGGCTGGGTGCATCATGCCGTTGGAGCAGCCCGGGGTGCGTTGGGCTCGGTGCGTGATGCCGGCGCTACCGTCGTAGAGCGCGCCAGCCATTACACCGGTTATGCGGGCGACGCGGGCGATATGGCTAAACGCGCAGGCGGTCAGCTCGCCGGGATGCTAAAGCGCGATCCCTGGTTGATCGGGGTCGCCGGGCTGATTGTCGGAGGAATCGCTGCCGCCTTGCTGCCGCCGACCCGAATCGAGCAGGAATGCTTCGCCCAGGCGCGCGACGAATTGTGGACCAAGGCGAATGAGCTCGGCCATGAAGCCGCCGAACGCGTTCGCGAATTAGCCGATCCAACGGGTCGGGCGGCGAGAACCTGAGAGCCTCACCGGCTGCGCCGATTTTTCTAACCGCGGACCCTTTGCCTCGTCGCCGTCGGGACCTACTCTCGCGACCGTCGGGGGTGGGCTCGGCGACAGTGAGGAAAGAACCATGGCTTTTGTGCTCGGGATTTGGCGCGGACGGTTTCTGGGCTTGGGTTTCGTCGGGTTTTTCGTCCCTGGCATCGCCTGGGGGCAGGCGCCGCCCGAGGTGGCCGAAATCACCGCCTGCCTTTGCATGTCGCAAGCGGCCTCCGTTCTCGCCGCGGACATGAACGCCAAGACTCAGGCGCTCGACGCGGTAAACCGTCAGGTCGCCGATCTCAATGCGCAATTGGCGCGCGAGCGCTCGACGATCAACGCCAACAATCCCGACGCGGTCGCCAGCTTCAAGGCGCTGCTCGAGCGCCGCGATGCGGCCTACCATCAGTCGGTGGGGCCGGTCTTTTCCGCCGCCTCTCAAGCCACCGCGCGCTACAACGCACAAATCAGCGAATACAACGCGCGTTGCGCGAACCGCCCATTCAATTCTGCGCTGGTCGCGCAGCTGCAGCCGACGTTGCGCTGTCCGCCCGTCCCATGACCGCAATCATCGCGTTTGCCAGCCCCCAATTGCGACATCTTCTTGAGGGATCGGCAGCGGCCGGAATTATCGGCCGACCATATCCGGATAGAGGACCTCAGGCGGGATCTGCGGCGCCGCGGTGATCGTCCATGCCCCGTCGCGCCAGGCGCGAAAAAAACAGCTGCGCCGGCCGGTATGGCAGGCGACCCCGTCCTGATCGACCATCAGCAGCACCGCATCTCCGTCGCAATCGATGCGCAGCTCACGCAGCACTTGCACCTGCCCCGAAGTTTCCCCTTTGCGCCACAGCTTTCCACGTGAGCGCGACCAATAACAGGCCCGCCCCTCGGTAAGGCTTGCGCGAACCGCATCGCGGTTCATCCATGCGAGCATCAAAATCTCGCCGGTGTCGTGTTGCTGGGCAATTGCCGGCACGAGCCCATCGGGTCCAAACCGGATCGCGTCCAAAGCGCGCTCGATCATATCCGTCACCGTCGTGCTCTCCACCGGTCCCCGTCTCCAGCACCTCGAATTAGGACAGCGGCGCCGTGAAAACAATCGGCGTTTAGACTGGTCGCCTGCCTGGCGAGTGATTCGGGAGTTCCGCTCGCACGACCCCTGCAAGTCCAGCTGGCCGAACCAGTGAAAATCACTGCAAGAAACAAGATAGCTCGATTAACCGCGGATTTTCTCGACACCGACGGTTTGCCTGAGCTAGTTTCGACCCCATGTTCGCTCTCTGTTCTAACCCAGCGGCGCGAGACGCTCTGCGGAAGGCCTCGACGCTGAGCTCGCGACCTTGCCGCGAGCTACCCACGCACGGTCGGAGCTGCGCATGCC
The DNA here is from genome assembly GCA_045802495.1 of Allostellaceae bacterium. GTDB lineage: Bacteria > Pseudomonadota > Alphaproteobacteria > ATCC43930 > CGMCC-115725 > AP-15. The sequence continues at coordinate 9,468 of JBJMQW010000333.1, forward strand.
GATAGAAGCGCTCCCCCCATTGACCTTAGCCTTCGCGGTGGCCGGAGTTGCGCTCGCTCTGGCGATTTTCGTTCGGCTCCGGCGTGTGGAATCATCATCGCGGGC
>JBJMQW010000334.1:0-29722 GCA_045802495.1 Allostellaceae bacterium
ACAGCTCCAATGACCCGCATGTCACGTTGCTCGGTCTGGTTCAGACCTATGAGGGTACCGCCGCCAACAACTTCATGGAGCGGTCCTACATCTTCTCGATGTATAATGACAGCAAGCCGGTCAAGACGCGCTTCGTACCGTTCCCGTTCTGATTGACGGCGTGCCGACGGAACGGACTTGCCTGAGCTATTGCCCAGGCAACCTTGGGGGCGGCGCTCGCGCCGCCCTCTTTTTCTCAGGTGGTTTGGTTTACGCATTGCCGGGCTTCGTCTCATCACCCCCGATCGATCGCCGATGCTTTCGGTCCGTTTATGAGCTGAACCCGCGCCGTGCCGACCAATCCTTGATACGCAACCGACCACGCTCTACGCCGGTTGAAAAACCATAACTAAGGGACCAACAGGTCGCCGAAGTAGGTGTCGGGGCGAGTCTCGCCCGGGTTGGAGGGGCAGATGGACAGGGACACAGCGTCGGAGCGCGTTTGCTCTGCCGCTTCCTGTGAGGCTCCGCACACACCACCAGCCTCGCCGCCGTCGCCGCGGCCACCTCCCCCCTCGCCGAGTCGAGTAGAGGCACTGATTTTAGTTCCCCTCCTGTCGCTCGCGGTGTGGGGGTTGATCTGGGTGGCTCTCGCGCTCTGGAAGCGCAGCTGAGCCACCCTTCTTCACCGAGACGCCGTGAGCAAACCACCCGGGGAAGGTCAACACACCAGCAGCTGGCGCGGCCTGTCGAATTAAGAGCCCACGAAGTGAAAGCTGGGCTTCCGGGCCGGCGATCAATGCGCGTTACGTTGGATCGGGGTGTTTCATTCCCCGGTACGGCGGAAGGAGATCATTCGCTGGGCGCGGGGATGACCCCAATCCCCAATATAGCGGACCTGCCAGGGCAGTTTCTGAGCGGCATAGAACATGTCCGCGAGCCAATAATGATAGGGATCGGCGGCGCCGTAGGTCGTGACGCCCCCGGGTGAATGAAGATACGGACCCACGGCGGATATAGCGTGCGGCAGCTCAAAAAAGGTTGCAAAAAAGATTCCGCCGATTTTCACAGCTTCTGCAAGGCGACAGAGGCACTCTCGGATCTGGTTCAAGGTCAAATGCGTAAACAGTGACTGAGCCAAAGCGAAATCAAACTGCTGATGCGGCAGGCAAGAAAAATTGAAATCGCCGACGCAAACCAAATTTTCACGAGGCATTCTCGATTGCAGGTTTAACATTCGCAACTCGACATTATAACCGGCATCAAGAACAGACTGATTTATGTCGACACCCACATAGTTTCCTTGATCCAGATATCTGATGAAATGCACACCGCCGCGCAGCGCGCCGCAGCCTATATCCAGCAGGCGATGGCAAGACCGCAAGCCATGGTTTTTCAGAAACTCAAACTGGAGTTGGCCGATTTCCTCCCAAGCGTCTCCGACAACCGCCCGGTGATTACCCGCCGCCACTTGCTCGCTTATTCTTTCAATGTCGTAGTACGGACTGGTGTTCACGGCGTCGGCGGCAAGGTTTTCGGGCGTCCCTTTGTCGGCTATGATCATGACCGTTTCCCGGTGCTCGCCGATTACTCTGATATCGATGAACTGGCCGGTGTTCTTCAAAGCTTCCGTAATGGGAAAATGGTAAGCGGTAATCTCTGAAGCGAAGCGCGGCGGCGCCTCATAGCCGCTGACGACAAGCCGGCGCCCTGTCGCGCGAGCCAGGCTGTCGATCAAGGATCGGAAGGCCGCCTCCGTCTTTTGGTGGATCAAGACGTCGATGCATAAGACCATATCCGCAGCCGGCACGCCGGCACCCGGCAGCAGGAGCTCGAATTTCCAATCCGGCCGCTTGCTGCGGGCGAGGCTTAGCGAGGTACGCGAAACGTCAATCCCGAGATAATTGGTAAAAGGCAGGTGACGGGTCAGTTCGAGGTCGCCGCAGCCGACGTCGACGACACTTGCATTCTCGACCGGAAGACCCCTGAGCGCCTGTTCGAGCAGTGCGATCTTGTTGGACAGCGCATCGCCTCGCGACCCCACGCCGCTGCCCAATTCCGGATGCCGCGAATAGCGAAAATCCCAGTAAACGCTATTCAGCAAGCTCTTGCTGATACACTGCTCGATTGCGCTATTAAGCTTGTCGATTTGATCATCGACCTTGCGCCGACCAACCTTCTTGAGTTTGAGATGCGGCGTCAGTTCGCGATGGTAGTGTAGAAGCTGTGGCGCGATGTCGGGCAGCAATTCAGCAGCCACGCTGGTTGGGTAGTTCCACACCAGATCCAGGTGTCTTACATCAGCGCCAATGTCCCGCATCGCGAGAGCAAAGCTCACCTGATCGGTAAAAAAAGCCCACGGCCCGAAAAGATCTTGGCGATCCAGAGCCCATTTCGCCCATTCACGCCATTTGGGTTCGAGTGTTGCTACGAAATCCTGCTTTATTATGTAGAGGCCGCCGTTGCAATTGTTTCTGTCGGACAACTCCCGACCCTCGCCCGCGCCAAAGAACGCGGGAAACCACGCCGGCGACCCAAGACCCGAGGCGGCAAAGATGTCCGAGACTATCTGCTCCGGCGGGTTCGCCTCGTGGACGATCGAAGCTGTGACCGGGGCGCCGACGGGCAATACTCTGTCGCCGACCCAGGCGATGTCGCAGTCCATGCAGACGATCTGGTCGCACGTCGAATTCGAGAAGGTCCTTAGCTGCTCTAACTTGTTGCAATGCGGGCTGCGCTGGTCGAACGGCTCTATCTCGATAATGTTAATATCGGTAGATTTGAGCCAATCGAGAAATTCCGTGTTGGCGATGTCGGTGATATGGACAAAGATATCCTCCTCCCGAACACTGCTTCTGTTGCGCATGCAGGTTATCCAAATGAACGCTTGTGCAATGAGGACGGGATCGTCATCGACAACACAAGAGAAAGCAAACCTACTCATTCTGCAGCCGGTATTATTCGCGGAGGCCGCTCCGGGCCCGCGGCGTTCTCTTGAGATCGTGGCAGCAGCGTGTCGACATTGCATCAGGACCCGGCTGAGCGCCGATGCAGATGGGGAAAAGGCACCGATGGGGGAGGAACGCCGAGAAAGGGACAGAGCTTGTCCCATCCCTCCCCGGCAATGATGTTCATTTCCAGCAGGTCGTCCGGCCTCGTACTAAAATAGCGCTTGATATCCTGGTGATGGCGCTCCGCGGCGGCGATAAACATTTCACGTTGGAACACGACCGTTTCATAAATCATCATCCGCCTCATTATCGGAATGTCTTCATCAAGTGATAATATGGGCGCCTTCTCGGAAATGTATTTAACGGAATCGAGCCAACTCTCCAAGTCACGTACCGTTAGGACGAATTTTGAACCCGGAAATTTGTAATCCAAATACTTATAGAATATGACAACGCCGTTGTCGGCTCCGGCATCCATGGTGGCGAGCGCTTCGAATGGAGGATTGTGCACGACGTTGGTGTAGCCGAGTATCCGAAAGGCTTCGCACAAGGTGGTCGTGCCGGTACGCCCCAGGCCGATTCCCCAACACCTGCTGATTGGACGCCTCTGTTTCCCCACCCTTCATCTCCGCCGCAAAGTCTGCGAGAATTCCACTGTGACGCATGTGGCCTGTCCCCATGGTGAGATCTTTTGCCATGACGGCATATCGGGAGCAAAACAGCGGATGATCCTCGGACGACCGTCTGGTTCTAGCGTCGGTTCAAACTGCGAAGCAATCGATTATGTCCCCGCCACCGGCGCCACTTTGCGATACAAGTTCGTTGGAATGACGGGTCAGTCGGCAACGGATCGCTCGCGGAACGGTTCAGCTCAGCCGCCAGGATTGAGCGATAAGCGACGGACCGGTCGGTTGGGGGGTCCCGCCTGGGGCCGGCCTTCCGCGTCTCCCGACGAGAAACAATCGATTTCACAGAGAAAATGTTCTCTCCATACGGTTGATCTTCGATGATATTATCGAAAGTACACCGATTTATATTTATAAAAGGGATAAAAGTCGGGGGCACCAGCGTGGAAATTGCGCTTTCCCGGCTCTGCGGGCCTGATGACATCGTCACCCCGATCACCCCGATCGATGAGCTGAAGCGGCTCGACGTTGATGCCGGGGCGCGGAACTATTCCGCGGATCGCGAGGCTGAGCTTGCGTACCTGGAGGCCTTGCGACAGACCGCCTTGCCCGACCTCGCGGCGGTAACGATACCTGCGGGGGTCTATTTCAATCATATCCCATTGCGCGATGTTCTTCGGTTGAGCGGCGTCGGTATCGAGGAATACCGGGTAGTGTGTGTTGAGCGGCACCCCTACGCAAAGATTTTTTCATGGGCGAACCATAAGTTGAGCTTCGAGGCGTATCGGACCGGAGGCGAGATGCGGGCCAGCCCGTTCGAGTTAAGGCGGTATTTAGACCGGGCTGTTGAAGATGGAAGCGTAATCGCGGTGAAGAATATCGACCGTTATCGTGGACCCGACGGCTCGATCTCCGCCCGTGTGATGCGGTTCGAGAATTTGAATGACGACTTTCAGCAGTTTGTCGCTGGTTTAGGGGTGGGATATCGAGTGTGGCTTCCGCATGCCAAGAGAGGGGTTCTTGCGAACAATTTGGATCCGCGCGACCTCCTCAATAAGCGGCAGCTCACTATAATTAACGAAACGTTTTGTGAAGAATTCGAAGCGTTTCGATACGATCCGTTGTAGAAACGCGTGACGAAGCATCACCCTTTGCTAAAGTTATCCGTCCTGCAGAGGACGGGCGGCAATTACGATTTTCGATGCACGCAGATGATCCGACGCCGGCAGCTGAGCTTCGCCCACCCTTATCGTCGGGTGGCGATTCGTGTAGGCGCCCTGGGCGCTGCCTCGAGGGGCTGAGATGCCGTTCTTCCGCTGGTCGGCAATAAATCCTACCGGCGATGTCGTGCGCGGCGTCATGGAGGCGCCGGATAGAGCGATCGTCGTAGAGAGGCTGCAGCGCCAAGGGCAAGTGGTGCTGCGCGCCGACCCGGACGAAGGGCGCCGGGGCTGGACCGATCTTCTGCAGATCGAGCTCGGGCGCGGCCGCGGTCTAGACAAGACCACGCTGGGCGAGATCACCCGGGAGCTGGCGATCATGCTCGCGGCGGGGCAGGATCTCGATCGCGCGCTGCGGTTTGTCGTCGAAAGTACGCGGAACGCCCGCGCCCGGGCGATCCTCGGCAATATTCGTGACAAGGTTCGGTCAGGCAGCTCGCTCGCTGCGGCGCTCGCCGCCGAGCCCCGCAGTTTCTCCAGGCTCTATGTTGGCCTCGTTCGCGCCGGTGAAGCGGGCGGCACGCTGCCCGCGACGCTCGATCGACTTGCCACGCTCCTCGAGCGCGAACGCAGCCTCAGCGCCAATTTGCGGTCGGCGATGATCTATCCGGCGCTGTTGATCGTCGCGGCGGTGGGCTCGATTGTGCTGTTGCTGGACTACGTGCTGCCGCAATTCGTGCCGATATTTGAACAGGCGGGCACCGAGCTGCCGGCGGCGACGCGCGCGCTGATGACCGTGGGGACCGTGGTCGGCGCCGCGATGCCGTGGTTGTTGTTGGCGGTCTTGGCGGGCGTGTTGATCGCCCGGCAATTGCTGACCCGCCCCAGCTACCGGCAGAAGGCCGACCGTGTGCTGCTGCGTTTGCCCGTAATCGGGGGGCTGTTGCGCGAGACTTTGGCGGCTCGACTCACGCGCACGCTCGGCAGCCTCTTGCAAAATGGCGTGCCCCTGATCACGGCGCTCGGCATCGCCAAGGACGCGCTCGGCAATACCGCGGCAGCCGCCGCAGTCGAGGCGGCGGCCGTCGGCGCAAAGGGCGGCGGAGGCCTCGCACGGCCGCTTGCAGCGGCCGGTCTATTTCCGGCACGGACAATCCACCTCCTGCAGCTGGGCGAGGAGGCGGCCCAGCTCTCCTCGATGGCGCTCAAGGCTGCGGATATTCACGATGAACAGGCGCGCCTGACCGTGCAGCGCCTTGTCGCGCTCGCCGTGCCGATGATCACGATTGCGATGGGTCTTGCCGTCGCCGGCATCGTCAGCGCCCTGTTGACGGCGATGCTGAGCCTCAATGACCTCGCAATGTAAAATTCCGATGCGGGGTTTGGACCGCGCCGGCGGCTTTACCTTGATCGAGGTAATCGCAACGCTTGCAATCCTTGGCCTCGCCCTAGCGCTCGTCGCCGGCTACAAGCCCCCGTGGAGCGGCGGGCTCGGGATCCGCGCGACCGCCGCCGAGCTCGCCGCCGGTTTGCGGCTGGCCCGCTCGGAGGCAATCGCCCGCAACCGATCGGTGGCGTTCGACATCGATGTGAACGGCCGCCGCTATCGCGTCGGCGATGGCGCCGAGCGCCACCTGCCTGCCAACCTCTCCTTCGAGCTGTTGACGATCGTCGGTGAAAGCCGTGGGGCCGGGATCGGTGATATCCGCTTCAACCCCGACGGCAGCTCCACCGGCGGCAGGATCGTGCTCGCCGGCGCACAACAGCGCATGGCGGTCGGTGTCGACTGGCTGACCGGCAGGGTCACCGTGGCCGATGTGCGCTGAGCGGACAGCTTGCGACAGCGGCTTCACGCTGCTCGAGGTCGTCGTCGCGCTGGCAATCGCCGCGCTGGCGCTGGTCGGGCTGTTTCGCGCCGGAAGTGGGGGGCTCTTTGCCGTAGACGCTGCAACGCGGATGGAAGAGGCGGTCCAGCGGGCCCAATCGCATCTTGCCGCCGTCGGTCGCAACGCCGCCCTGACCGAGGGAGAATTTACCGGCGATGACGGGGGCGGATATAGCTGGCGGCTGCGAATCACGCCGGTGAGTTCGCGGCAAGAAGCGGGGCAGGACGGCCTAAACCCGACGGCCACCACACTGTTCGATGTCGAGGTCGCAATCTCATGGTCGGCAGGCGTCGGCGAGCGATCGATAGTGCTGAGAACGTTGCGCCTTGGCAGCGCGGGGAGCAGCGAATGAGCTCGAGCAGGGCGACCTGCCGGATGCACGACAGCAAGGCCGGGTTCACCTTGCTGGAAATGCTGGTCGTCGTTGGAGTGCTGGGTTTCCTGATGGTCGGACTCACCCAGGGCGTGCGCGCCGGACTGGCGCTGTGGGAGGCCCAATCGCGTCGGATCGGAGAAACATCCGAGCTTGATGCGACGGCGCGGATCCTGCGCAGTCTACTGAGCGCAGTCGCGCCGTCACAATCGAATGCCCCGGGCGCTGACACCGCTTTCGGCGCTGATTTCAAGGGCACAGCCGACAGTGTGACGTTTGTCGGCGACCTGCCGACTGGTCTCGGAACCACACGGCGGGCAAACATCACAATCGAGCTGCGTGGCGGACGGCTGTTATTGCGCTGGACCCCGCACCGTCATGAGCTTTCGAGCGCGCCGCCGCCCGAGGCAATCGAAACCGAGCTGATCCGTCGGGTCGACCGGCTCGACCTCGCCTATTGGGGCGCAGCCTCTCCCGGAGAACCGGCCGGATGGCGGACGCAATGGGATGGGGTGGCGATCCCCGAACTCATCCGGGTGCGTCTCACATTCGCCGCCGGCGACGGGCGCCGCTTTCCCGATCTGATCGCTGCGCCTCAGCCCTGAAGTCATGACCGATTCGCATGACGCCGCCCGAACTTGCGACCCGCCTTGTTTTGCTCCGCCTCCGCTTTTCTGCGGCGGATCTGGAGTTGCGCGGCGGCCTCTTCTTGTTCGCGTCGTATTAGGAAAATCTGTGATAGAGCAGGCTGACGTTGGGGGCCTTTCCGTGCGCCCGCCACTTTGTGAAATCGTCGCGGGGTGCGACCCAGGATCGGTTTGACCTCAGAACATGATACGTGAGTTCTTCGCTTGGTGGTCGGGACAACTTGCGGATTTTCTGCCGCAAGCCCTGCGCCGTTCGGCCTTTGATGCTGCCGACGCGTTGGTATTCACTCCTGTTGGGCCTTTGGCCCAGGGGACCGAAGCCGTCAGTGTCGATTTGCGTCGAAGCGGGAAAGAGACCTCACTCGGTCATTTCGGTATCGGGACGACGGGCTTGGCGGAACTGCCCCGCGCAGCGGGCCGGACGAGCGTGCTCCGGGTCGACCAGTCGGACGTGCTGGCGAAGACGGTAACGCTGCCGCTCGCCGCCGAGCGTGAGCTCCAGCAGGTGCTTGCTTTCGAAATGGACCGCGAGACCCCTTTCAAGGCAGAGGAGCTTTACTGGATCCATCGCGTCGCGGCGGTCGACCGGCAGAATGGGCGGTTATCGGTACGGCTCTGGCTCGTTCCCAGATCGACGCTGGACCCGCTGCTCGCAAAGCTGGCGCAGGATGGAATCCGGCCCAGCCGGTTAGAAATTTTGGATGGGCCGGACCGGGGCGTGTCCCTGCCTCTGGATGGCAATGGCGGCCGCGTACAGCATGCGTCGGCTCGCCTCCTCTGGCCGGCTGCGGCTTGCTGTGCTGGCCTCGCGCTCGCCGCGGTCGTGACGCCCTTTGTTCGACAAGAGCTCGCCCTCAGCGCGCTGAAGCGCGAGGTGGCCGACGGTCGTGCCGTTGCCGAAGAGGCCGACAATCTGCGCAAGGAGATCGAGCGCCTGTCCGGTAGTGCTGGTTTTATCGAAAGCGAGCGGGAGAAGGCCGGGCGGCCGCTCACGATCCTTGCGGCGGCAACGCGCGTCCTCCCGGATGACACCTATCTGACAGAGATGGAGTTGAAGCAACGCAAATTGACGCTGAGCGGAAGGTCTGCCGGGGCCGCCCGCCTCATTGGCGCCCTCGCCGCCGATGGAGAATTTCGAAATCCCGCCTTTTCCGCTCCGGTCACCCGGCTCGAAGCGCTCCGGGCGGAGCTCTTTACGATCAACACGGAGATTGCGCCGTAGCCTCGCTGTCCGCCATGCCGACCGGCCGGCAGGGCCGGGTTTTAGCGCTCGGTTTCCTGCTGATCGCTCTGGGCGGCGTCTACCTGGTGATCGTGGCGCCGCTGCTCGACCTCTATGCGCAACGCGCCGCAACGCTCGAGAGCCGCCTAATGTTGCTTCCCCGCTTGCACGCCGCAGCGGAAGAAGTCCCCGAGCTGCGCGTCCGTGTCGAGCAATTGCGGGCCAGCGCGGGGACGCGAAAGCTCACGCTCGAGGGTGCCAGCGACGCTTTGGCGGCGGCCGCGTTGCAAAGTCGCATCGAGGAGCTCGCCGCCTCCGTCGGCGCCACAATCGGCAGCACGGAAAGCCTTGCCCCCGAGGTGCGCTCCGGTTACCGGCGGATCGGGCTGCGTTATGTCCTCAGCGGCAGCTACGAGACGTTGATCAAGTTTCTTGCCAAGTTGGAAGCCGCGACGCCGCCCCTGGTGATCGACAATTTGCATATTCATGGGGTGTTGCGGCGCCCCGGCATGCAAGCCGCCGCCGCCTCGCTCGATGCCGGGCTCGACGTCTACGGTTATCGCGACGGGGAAAAGTCCGTCGCGGCTAAGCCATGATCGATCGTCTCATCCTTTTGCTGCTGATTGCCGGATCGCTGGTGTTCGGCGCGGTCGTGTACACCGAACTCAGGCCGGGCGACGTGAAAGAGGCGGCGACTGCCAAAGTCGCCGCACGGCCGGATAGCGCGCCGACCCTGCGCAGGCAGCAGGGCCCGAGGGTCGAGGAGCTGATGGCGACAATTCTTGCCCGGCCGCTTTTCAGCAGTGCGCGGCGCCCGGCCCAGGATGCGCCAGCTGCAGGGGCTGCGGACGGCGATCTTGCCGATACCCGATTGACCGGGATCCTCACCGAGCCCGGGCGCCGCATGGCGATCTTCGCCGTCACTGGGGGCAAGCCGCTGAAAGTCGCGGAGGGCGACGAGGTGAGCGGCTGGCGTGTCGAGAGCATCACGCCGCGTGAGATCTCTCTGAGTGGACCGGGCGGAACCAAGACGTTGCAGCCCAAACTCGATCCGAGTCTCGCTGGCCAGGCGCCGCAACCATCGGTTGCCAACCCTGCCGCACCTGGCGGACGGCCTGCGACCGCCGCGGCGAGAGGCCGCGTGCCGGCCCCGCCCACCGCCGCCGGCCGGCAGCCAAACACCACCGAACCGATCAGTACTCCCGCGGTGCCCCGGCCGGCGCGGCCATCGCGCCTCCGTCAGCAGCCATGATTTCCGCATCGCGATACAATCGACTGATTGCGCTTGCCCTTGTCCTGATGCTCCCAGGCGCCTGTCAGCTGCCGACTCAGCCGGGCTTGGAGCCACTGGAACAGACCAGCAATCTGCAGGCCGCGGCGCCGCGGATCAGCGGCACGATCCCGACCGATCGCAGCCGCCAGCGGGCCTTCGAGGCACGCGGCGTCGCGACGTCACCGAGCGCCCCATCGCCACAGCCGGCCCCAACGACGACGGGCCAACCGGGCGACGTCACGCTCAACTTTGTCGACACCGACATCCGCGAGATCGTCCGAACAATTTTGGGCACGACCCTCAACCTGAATTATACGATCGATCCCAACGTCCACGGTACCGGGTCGATCGACACGGGCACGCCGCTGCCGCGGTCGGCTCTGCTGCCGACCCTCGAGACCCTTCTCAACCAGAATGGCGCAACCTTGGTGGAAAGGAACAGGGTTTACTCCGTGGTTCCGTTGCCGGCCGGCGCGACCCGCAATTTGGTCTCCCGCGCGGGCGCTCTAGGAGCCGGGACGGAGGTCGTGCCGCTGCGCTACGCCTCCGCCCGGGAGCTGGCGAAGGTGCTTGAGCCTTATGTCGCCGAGGGGGGGAAAATCAGTCCGGACCCCGGACGCAACGCCTTGATCATTTCGGGAGACGGGGCGGTCCGGCAGACCTTGGCGGGTCTCGTCCGCGCCTTCGACATCGACATTCTTGCCGGTCAGTCTTATGCGCTATTCCCGGTCGGAGATGGAGACACGGCGAAGCGCGCCGGCGAATTCGAAAGGGTGTTGCAGGCGCAGGGCGAGGGCTCTCTCGCGGGTATCGTGCGGGTTATACCGATGGAGCGGGTTAACGCGATCCTCGTAGTTTCCGCGCAACCCCGCTACATCGATGCGGCTAAGCGTTTTTTCAAGCTTACCAACCAAGTCGAGGACGCCACCGCCCGAAACTGGCACGTTTATTATGTGCAGAACGGCCAGAGCACGGACCTCGAAAACTTGCTCCAGAGGGCGTTCACTCCGCGCAATGTATCCCCCACGACCGCCCCGGGCGGCACTGCGCCAGGTGCCGAGCAGCTGGGGATTGCCCCGGGCGGGGCTGCGGGCGGCGGACTGACGGGCTTTGGCGGAGCGGCAGGCGCCGGGCGCGGCGGCGGGTTGACCGGGGGTCTCGGCGGAGCGGGTGGTCTCGGCGGAGCGGGGGGTCTGCGCGGCGCTGGCGGAGCGATGGGCGGCGCGGGTGCCGGAGGCGCGGCTGGCGGTGGTGGGTTGGGCGCCGCAATTCCGGGAGCGCAGCCTGCCGGCGAGGCGCCGCCTCCGGCCACCGAGCCGCTATCGGCGGAAGCCGGGCCTGGCGGCGGCACGGAAAACCGCATTCGCATCATCGCCAATCGGCGAAACAATGCCCTCTTGATCTACGCGACGCCCAGTGAATTCGCCGTAATCGAGGGAATGCTGCGCAAAATCGACATCATCCCGCTGCAGGTCCTGATCGAGGCGACAATCGCGCAGGTCGACCTCAATGACCAGCTCCAATATGGGACGCAATTTTTCTTCCGGGCAGACCATGTGGCCAACACGCTGGGTCCTCCGCCGATTTCAGGTTTTCCGGCCTTGGGCAGTCTCACCTTTCCTTCGACTTCGCCCTATTTTATTTTGAGCAAAACTCCGAATTTTGCACTCGCAGCACTTTCTGCAGTGACAAATGTGAAAGTGCTGTCGGCCCCGCAAATCATGGTTCTCGACAATGAGCCGGCACGATTGCAGGTCGGTCAGCAGGTCCCTGTCCTGACCGGGACGGCGACGAGCACCCTGGTGAGCGGAGCACCGACGGTCAACAGCGTCGACTACCACGCTACGGGCGTGATCATGCAAGTCACGCCGCGCGTCAATACCGGCGGACTGGTCACCCTCGACATCGCTCAGGAGGTGAGCGATGTAGCCGCACAGGCAGTAAACTCGGTCGCTGGCTCACCGACTTTCAATGACCAGACATTCCGCACCCGGGTGGCCATTCAGGACGGTCAGACAGTCGGGATGGCCGGGCTGATACGCGACAATTCCAGTCAAGGGAATGAAGGCATTCCCTTCCTTAAAGATATCCCAATCTTCAGCCTGTTTTTTTCGACCCAGAACAACTCTCGAATGCGGACTGAGCTGCTCGTGCTGATCACGCCGCATGTGATCCGCGATCAGCGCGACGCCCGGGCTCTCACCGAGGATCTGCGTAGCCAGCTGATCAACGCCGGGCTCGTCCCGCAGCAGCTGCAGCGCAAGGGCGTCCCGGGCTTGGCTAATCCGAACGGATTGTAGCTCGCTGCTCCGCCGACCCCCGGCGCCGTCCTTCGACTACCGCCAAGACGGCGGGTTCGCGCTAATACTCGTACTGTGGACCCTCGTTCTCATCGCCTTCATCGTCGCGCATTTGGCGGCGAGCGGGCGAACCGAGATCCGCATTGCGGGCAATCTTGTCTCCAATTCGGTCGCGTTAGCAGCCGCCGACGGCGCGATATACGAGGCAATCTTCAATTTGTCGGATCCCCGGCCCGAGCGGCGCTGGCCGATCGATGGGAGCGCGCGCCGCGTCGTGATCGGCCGCACCGAGGTGATCCTCAGGCTCGAGGACGAGGCCTCATGGATCAACCCGAGCTCGGCATCGCCCGTGCTGTTGGAAGCGCTGCTGCGCATCAGTGGCAGTGATCAGGAGACCGCGCGGCGTCTCGCTGCGGCGATTGGCGATTGGGTCGGTTCCGCGGCGGTGCCTCGGCCGCAGGGTGCGCTTCTCGCAGAATACCAGGCGGCTGGACTCGATTATGTTCCCCCCGGAGAGCCGCTCCAGACCCTGGACGAGCTTAACCGGGTGGTCGGCATGACCCCCGAGATTTTCGCAGCCATCCGTCCACATTTGACGCTGTTCGGGCCCGCCGATCCGAGCCCGACAAGCAACGACCCGGTGGTGGTTGCGGCGCTCGCTTTGGCCTCGCAGGCCGGCGCGGGCGCCGCTGGCGTCCCTGGCGTCAGCCAAACGCCGCCCGACGTGTCGATCGTGCGCATCACGGCGTTCGCCTCCGGACCGGGAAATGCGCGAATTGTCCGGTTCGCCGTCATCCGCACCGGGGCAGCCGCCGCCTCGCAGGGCTATAGCGTGCTCGCTTGGGGCAGCCTGCCCAATACGGAAATACGGACCGCGCCAGGCCGGCCGCCACTCACTCGTTGACGATTGCGGCGGCGTCACCCGTCCCGCCCGGCTGGCCGGTCGGACCCAGAGATAGAAGGTCGTATTCATGCCCCGGGCGCTGGCTGGGGCTGCGGTAGACGAATGGCCGGCCCCACGGGTCTTCGGGCAGCTTTTCGCCTTTCAAGTAAGGGCCGTTCCAGCGAGCGGTCCCTGACGGGCGCGTGATCAGCGCCTGCAAGCCTTGATCCGTCGTCGGGTACGTCCCGACGTCCAGCTTGTAGATGTCCAGCACTCCGGCCAGGCGTTCGATCGATTGGTGCGCGACCTTTTCCTTGGCTGAGCCGAGCTGGCGCAGGGCCGCCGGTGCGACGAGGCCGATCAGCAAGCCGAGAATAGCAAGGACAACGAGCAGCTCGAGCAGGGTAAAGCCATGCTGGCGTTGCACCGAGTGATGGTGGGTGAGCTTGTTGCAAGCGAGGGCGCAGTTCGAGTGACGCACGGCAGCCGACCGGATATTTACTTCCATCCACAGCCTATCATCGGATTTGGACTTATTCATGATCGAACCGCCAGTCTCGATTTGCCGTGCGGCAGTTTCGATGGATCAGGCGCTCGGGTCTCTCATTTGCCTGCCCGTGTCAAGGAGGAAGCGATATCAGCAAGTTTCCGCAGCGCTGCGTCTCGCCCGCGACGGAAGGTCTCATACTGATCGCCGCGATCACTTAAGCGTCTGATTTCCGGGTTAACCCAGCGTTAAAGCGATTCGCGTCATGGGCGATCTTGTGCATATTATGGCGTTCGCGCCGCCTCGCGTCGGCGGCGCACCGCCAAACTCGCGTCAACAAGATCAGGTGAAGAGCATTCGTGATGGGATTGCCAGAGAGACGGGGCCTCTACGATCCGCGCAATGAGCATGATTCGTGCGGCATCGGTTTCGTCGCCAACATCAAGGGACGAAAATCGCACGACATCATCAGGCGCGGGCTGCAGATCCTTGTCAATCTCGACCATCGCGGTGCGGTCGGGGCCGACCCGTTGGTCGGCGACGGGGCCGGTTGCCTCATTCAGATGCCGGACGCGCTGCTTCGCGACTGGGCAACGAGCCAAGGCCTGACGCTTCCCGAGTTTGGCGACTACGCCGTGGCGATGTGCTTTTTGCCGCGGGATGAGCGGGCGCGCGTTGTTGCGAAGGAGCATGTCGAGCATTTCATCCGGGCCGAGGGCCAGACACTGATCGGCTGGCGCAGCGTGCCGACCGACACGACGGGTCTCGGCGCCACGGTCATCGAGACGATGCCGTGGATCGGCCAGGCACTTGTCGCCCGCAGCCCCGAGGTCGCGGACCAGGACGCGTTCGAGCGCAAAATTTTGACGATCCGCAAGCAGGCTCTCAACACGGTCGGGGCGTTGGCCGAGCGTTACGGACTGCCGGCATTGCGGCACCTTTACATGCCGTCCTTTTCGACGCGCACGCTTGTCTATAAGGGTTTGTTGCTGGCCCCGCAGGTCGAGAGCTTCTACGAGGATTTGCGCAACCCGCTGACCGTCTCGGCGCTGGCCCTTGTCCATCAGCGTTTTTCGACCAACACCTTCCCGTCCTGGCGGCTCGCCCACCCCTACCGCTTCCTTTGCCATAACGGCGAGATCAACACGGTGCGCGGCAACGTCAATTGGATGGCGGCGCGGCGGCAGGCAATGACCTCGGAATTGCTCGGGCCCGATCTCGCCAAGATGGTGCCGCTGATCGGCCCGGGACAATCGGATACCGCCTGCATCGACAATGCGCTCGAACTTCTGGTGGTCGGCGGCGGCTACTCGCTCGCTCATGCGATGATGATGCTGATCCCCGAGGCCTGGGCCGGCAACCCGCTGATGGATCCGCAGCGTCGCGCGTTTTACGAATACCATGCTGCGCTGATGGAGCCGTGGGACGGCCCGGCAGCGATCGCCTTTACCGATGGGCGGCAGATCGGCGCCACGCTCGACCGCAATGGCCTGAGGCCCGCCCGCTACATCGTCACCGATGACGACCACGTGATCATGGCCTCGGAGGCCGGTGTATTGCCGGTGCCGGAGGAGAGGATCGTCCGCAAGTGGCGGCTGCAGCCCGGCAAGATGCTGCTGATCGATTTCGAAGAGGGCCGCATCGTCGACGACGACGAGATCAAGCGCAAACTGGCAGCCGAGCACCCCTACGCCGAGTGGCTCGAGGCCACCCAGTTCAAATTGCACGAGCTCCCGGATTTGGCCGAGGAACACGAGGAGGAGTTCTCGCGGGCCACGGTCCCAGTACGCCCTAACGACCCCACAACGCACCTCCATCAACAGCAGGCTTTCGGCTACACACAGGAAGACCTCCAGTTCTTCCTTGAGCCGATGGCGCGCGACGCCGACGACCCGGTCGGCTCGATGGGCACCGACACGCCGATCGCGGCGCTGTCGAGCAAGCCCAAATTGCTCTACAACTACTTCAAGCAGAATTTCGCGCAGGTCACCAACCCGCCGATCGACCCGATCCGCGAAGAGTTAGTTATGTCGTTGGTCTCGATGATCGGACCGCGGCCCAATCTGCTCGGCCATGAGGCAGGCTCGCATTACCGGCTCGAAGTCGCGCAGCCGATCCTGACCGACGGCGATTTAAAGAAAATTCACGCCATCGAGAAGCTCGTCAGCGCGTTCCGCACCGATACGCTCGATGCCACCTGGCCTGCCACCGACGGCGCCGACGGGATGGCGCCGGCGCTCGACCGGCTGTGTCGCGAGGCGACCGATGCCGTGCTCCTAGGCCATAACATCCTGATCCTGTCCGATCGCGCAACCTCGGCCGAACGGGTTCCGATCCCGGCGCTGCTTGCCACCTCGGCGGTGCACCATCATCTGATCCGCCAGGGCCTGCGCACCTCGACCGGCATTGTCGTTGAGACCGGCGAGGCGCGGGAAGTGCACCATTTCTGCGCGCTCGCCGGCTATGGCGCGGAGGCGATCAACCCCTATCTCGCCTTTGCCACTCTCGAACAGATCCGGGCTGAGAACGACTTGCCCCTCAGCCCCGAGACGGTACAAAAAAATTATATAAAGGCGGTCGGCAAGGGGATCCTCAAAGTCATCTCGAAGATGGGGATCTCGACCTATCAGTCCTATTGCGGCGCACAGATCTTTGACGCCGTCGGGCTCGCCAGCGACTTCGTCGAGAAATACTTCACCGGCACGGCAACGACGATCGAAGGCGTGGGGTTGCAGGAGATCGCTCAGGAAGCGGTAAAGCGGCATAAAAATGCTTATGGCGACAACCCGATTTACCAAGACATGCTCGATGTCGGAGGCGACTACGCCTTTCGGTTGCGTGGCGAAGACCATGCCTGGACACCGCAATCGGTGGCGAAGCTCCAGCACGCAGTGCGCGGCAACTCGCACGCGGATTACCGGGCGTTTGCAGCGGCGATAAACGACCAGAGCGAGCGGTTGCTGACGATCCGCGGGCTGATGTCGCTCAGTTTCACCGAGGAGCCAGTACCACTCGACGAGGTCGAGCCCGCGAGTGAGATTGTCAAACGCTTCGCAACCGGCGCGATGAGTTTCGGTTCGATCAGCCGCGAGGCGCATACGACCTTGGCGATCGCGATGAACCGCATCGGCGGCAAATCCAATACCGGTGAGGGCGGAGAAGAGGCGGAGCGGTTCAAGCCGCTCGAGAACGGTGATTCGAAACGCTCGGCGATCAAGCAGGTCGCCTCCGGCCGGTTCGGCGTGACCACCGAGTACCTCGTCAACGCCGATGTCCTGCAGATCAAGATGGCCCAGGGCGCGAAACCCGGCGAGGGTGGGCAATTGCCCGGCCACAAAGTCGACAAGGCCATCGCCAAGGTGCGGCATTCGACCCCGGGGGTCGGGCTGATCTCGCCGCCACCGCACCACGACATCTACTCGATCGAGGATCTGGCGCAGCTGATCCACGATCTGAAGAACGCCAATCCGCAGGCTGCGGTGTCGGTCAAGCTCGTCTCTGAGGTCGGCGTCGGCACGGTCGCAGCCGGGGTTTCGAAGGCGCGCGCCGACCATGTGACGATCGCCGGCTTCGAGGGCGGCACCGGCGCGAGCCCGCTGACCTCGCTGACCCACGCCGGCTCGCCCTGGGAGATCGGGCTCGCCGAGACGCAGCAAACCCTGGTGCTGAACGGGTTGCGCGGCCGCATCTCGGTGCAGGTCGATGGTGGGCTGAGAACCGGTCGTGATGTCATGATTGGAGCCTTGATCGGTGCCGACGAGTTCGGCTTTTCGACGGCGCCGTTAATTGCCGCGGGCTGTGTGATGATGCGCAAGTGTCACCTCAACACCTGCCCGGTCGGGATTGCGACCCAGGACCCGGTTTTGCGCCAGCGCTTTACCGGCCAGCCCGAGCACGTCATCAATTATTTCTTCTTCGTCGCCGAGGAAGTTCGCGAACTGATGGCGAAGCTTGGCTTCCGCCGTTTCCACGAGATGATCGGCCGGGTCGACAAGCTCGACATGGTGCGCGCGATCGCGCACTGGAAAGCAAAGGGGATCGATTTGACGCGGTTGTTGCATCGCGCGCCGGCCAAGCCCGGCGTGGCAATCCACAATTGCGAGCGCCAGGACCACCACCTCGACAAGGCGTTGGACAACGAGCTGATCGCCGAGGCGCAACCGGCGCTCAACGAGCGCGCGCCGGTGCGCATCGAGCGTCCGATCAGAAACGTCCATCGCACTGTCGGCGCGATGTTGTCCGGCGAGCTGGCGTGGCGCTACGGCCATGCCGGGCTGCCGCAGGATACGATCTGGGTTACTTTCCGCGGCAACGCTGGAGGAAGCTTCGGGGCGTTTTTGGCCCGCGGCGTCACATTGGAGCTTTACGGCGACGCCAACGACTATGTCGGCAAGGGGATGTCGGGTGGCCGGCTGATCGTGCACCAGCCCCGGGAGGCCCGTCGCGAGCCGACAGAAAACATCATTGTCGGCAATACCGTGCTCTATGGCGCGATCGCCGGCGAAGCCTATTTCGAGGGGGTCGCCGGCGAGCGCTTCGCGGTCCGAAATTCGGGCGCCGTGGCGGTCGTCGAGGGGACAGGCGACCATGGCTGCGAGTACATGACGGGCGGGGTCGTTGTCGTAATCGGCGACACCGGCCGCAATTTCGCCGCCGGGATGTCGGGCGGCATCGCCTATGTCTGGGACCCGCAGCGCCGGTTCGCCGAATTGTGCAACGTCGCGACGGTGGGTCTTGAGCCGGTCCTCCCCGATGATCCGGCCGAGGAGGACGACCCCGACCGGCCACGCCAGCGCTCCGCCAGTGTCGAGGATGCCGGCATGGGCGACCTGTTGCGGTTTGATGCCGGCAGGCTGCGCATCCTGCTCGAACGCCATCACCTGTACACCGGCAGCGAGCGGGCGCGCACTCTCCTCGAAGATTGGGACAGTGCCCTTGCCTGCTTTGTGAAGATTATGCCCAAGGACTACCGCCGAGCACTGTTGGAGCTAAGAGCCGAGCGCGAGGCTGCCCAAATGGCCGCTGCCGAATGATGGACGTGCTCGGTGGATGGCCCCTCACCCCAGCCCTCTCCCCGCAAGCGCAGCGAGGGAGTCGGCCGGTATTCCCCCTCGCCCCGCGCGAACGGGGAGAGGGAGGGGCCGGCATCAGCGGGAGGGTGAGGGGCAAAGAGGCAAGGGCCCATCTCCATGGGTAGGCCGACCGGATTTCTCGAGATCGAACGCCAGGACCGGAGCTACGACAAGCCGGATATCCGCCGTCGGAGCTGGAAGGAGTTCGTCAAGCCGCTGCCCGATCCGGAGAACCGCAAGCAGGCGGCGCGCTGCATGGATTGCGGCATCCCGTTCTGTCACGATGGCTGCCCCGTCAACAATCTGATCCCGGATTGGAACAATCTGGTCTACCGCGACCAGTGGCGCACAGCGCTCAAGGTATTGCACTCGACCAACAATTTCCCGGAATTCACCGGTCGCATTTGCCCGGCGCCGTGCGAGGCGTCGTGCACGCTCAACATCGACGATGACCCGGTCACGATCAAAACGATCGAATGCGCGATCGTCGACCGCGGCTGGCGCGAGGGCTGGATCGAGCCGGCGGTCCCTTCCCGCCACACCGGCAAGCGGGTCGCGGTCATCGGCTCAGGCCCTGCCGGACTGGCCTGCGCGCAGCAATTGGCGCGCGCGGGGCACTCGGTCACCGTGTTCGAGAAGGCCGACCGCATTGGTGGCCTGCTGCGATACGGGATTCCTGATTTCAAGATGGATAAATTTCTGATCGACCGCCGCGTTGACCAGATGCAGGCCGAGGGCGTCGAATTCCGCACTGGGGTCGAAATCGGGCTCGATTTTGCAATGGGTTCATTGGTCGAGGAATTCGATGCGGTCGCGATGACAGGCGGCGCCGAGGCGCCGCGCGACCTCGACGTCGCCGGCCGCGCGCTCACAGGCATCCATTTCGCGATGGATTTCTTGCCGCAACAGAACAAGCGCAATGCTGGGGACAGCGAGGAGCGGGCCGCACCCCATGGAACCATCACCGCGCACGGCAAACATGTGGTCGTGATTGGCGGCGGCGACACCGGCTCGGATTGCATCGGCACCTCTGTGCGCCAAGGGGCGGCGTCGATCACTCAGCTCGAAATCCTGCCGCAGCCGCCCGAACGCGAGAACAAGGCGCTGACCTGGCCTGACTGGCCCCTCAAAATGCGTACCTCCTCATCGCAGGAGGAGGGTTGCGAGCGCGATTGGGCTGTGCTGACCAAGCGCGCGCTCGGCGAGGACGGGCGCGTGACGGCGCTCGAATGCGTGCGGGTCGACTGGCTCAAGACTCCTGACGGCCGCTTCGTGATGCACGAGCTTCCGGACAGCGCTTTCACCCTGAGGGCCGATCTCGTCCTTTTAGCGATGGGGTTTCTAGGCCCCCGCCGGCCCGGCATGGTGGAGCAGTCCGGCGTCGAGCTCGATCCCCGAGGCAATGTTCGGGCCGATACGATTAATTATCGCACGTCGGTCCCCAACCTGTTCGCCGCCGGCGACATGCGGCGCGGCCAGTCGCTGGTCGTCTGGGCGATCCGGGAGGGCCGTCAGTGCGCCCGCGCCATCGATGAGTTCCTGATGGGGTCGAGCCTCCTGCCGCGGTGAGGGCTTCGGCTGTCGCGGGCTAGGGGGCGGCGAGGGCTGGCTCGATCTGTACACCGCGCCGCCGCGACGGGCCGCCCGCCAGAATCTGGACGACGCCGGCGCCGAAGCCGATCAGGACACCGATTTGCCAGGCCCGGTCGTAGGATCCCGTGGCGTCGTAGATCAGCCCCCCGCCCCACGCGCCTAGCGACGATCCGACCTGGTGCATGACAAAGGAGATGCCGAGCAAGGTTGCCATATAGCGCGTGCCGAACATTTCCGCGACGAGTCCGCTGACCAGCGGGGCGACGCTGAGCCACAACATGCCCATCGCCGCCGCAAAGACCAGAGTGCTGGCCGGCGTCGGCGGCATCACGAAGTAGGCGGTGAAAACCAGCGCGCGCAGAATATAGAGAAGCCCCAGCAGGATGTGCTTCGGGTATCTCGCGCCGAGCCAGCCGGCGGTTAGCGACCCAATACAGTTCATTCCTCCGATCACCGCGAGTGCCTCGGCGCTCAACATCGGGTCTTGCCCGCAGATCGCCAGATAGGTCGGCAGATGCGTGGTCAGGAAGACGAGATTGAGACCGCAGACGAGATAGGCGCCGGACATGACAAGAAATGGACGGTGTCGCGCGGCGTGGCCGATCGTCTCGCGCATTGTGGTTTTCGCCCCACCGGCTCGCGCCAGGCGGTCGGCCCCGCCGGCCCAAAACGCGGCGGGAAGCATCGCGATCGTAAGGGCCAGGAAAAAAAGAGCGCCAATTTGCCACGCGTGGTTCGCGAGCAAGGTCTGGGTCGTCAGCGGAATCAACAATGTCCCGAGCGAGCCGGCCGCCGCCACGATGCCCAGGACCTTGCTCCTGCGCTCCTCCGAAACCGCGCGTGCGGTAGCGGTCATCGCCAATGAGGATGCAGTGCAGGAAAGGGCCACCCCGATCAGTACGCCGGAAGCCAGCAACGCCGCCGCGCCCTCGGCATTCGCCATGACGGCCAGCCCGATGACATAAATTCCCGCGCCGGCGACCATCGTAACCCTCAGACCGAAGCGGTCGGCGAGGGCGCCGACCGGAGCCTGCGAAAGGCCCCAGACGATGTTCTGAATGGCGATGGCGAGGGTGAAGTCTGCTGCCGTCAGCGCGAGGTCGTGCGTTACCGGAGTTAGGAAGAGGCCAAGGCTTTGGCGAATTCCCATGCCGAGGCTGAGCAACAGTCCGGCTCCGATCAAGATCAGCCGGCTCTGAACCAGACCGCCACGTGAAGAAATTGTCGAACGCATGGCCAAATCGCCGCTGTTCGCCGAGGAGTCCGCCGGGTTCGCCGTGGAGCGGCGGGAGCCCCGGGATCATCCGGGTTTGTCCGCGAACGGCAAGCACTTCGTCGCTCGCGCTGGTCTGCCCCGCTCGCTGCGCAGAACGAAGGATCGCGACGTTGACCTGGCCCTTCGGCGCACGGAAACGAGCGGAGAGATGATTGATCAGAAAAGGCACCAATCCGCGCCGATCGACAATCTGCAAACTATTCGCTAAAAACGTGAGAATTTCGGGCTTGGGCTGGACGCACGTCGTGCAGGATTTGTCCCTCTGGGCGCAGTTCTTGATTGTCGCCGCGGCTGCGGTGCTGGGCCCTATCGTCGCTTTCCTGCTGGCGCTCATCCTCGCGATGCTGCTGCGTTGGATCGGCCCAGCCGGTGCACCCACGCCGCCTGTCCTTGTCGGGATCGACTTGGCCACGACGTTTCTCCGTAAACGATTTGAACCGGAAGGGCGGCTGCGGCGCGAAAGCATTCGCGCCGCGCACGTCAATCCGGCACGGCCGGCGGCGAACTGAACTTGCTCGTTGCATTTTTGCGATCGCCAGCATCCGGACGTGGAATGAACATGCGCAGGAAGGCCGCCATTCGTCGACAGCCGCCGCGCCGCTGATATGTACAGCTACATTATTCGCCGGCTGGCTTTCGGGGCGCTGACCGTAATCGGCGTCTCTATCATCGTCTTTACTGTATTACGCATCCTCCCCGGAGATCCGCTGGTCGCCATCTTCGGCCCGGAAGGGTATACGAAGCTTAGCGAAGCCGAGCGCGCCCGTTACATGGCGGATCTCGGGCTCAGTGATCCGCTCTTCGTGCAGTATCTGCGGTGGGTCGGAGACATTGCTCGCGGGAATTTTGGTCGATCCTTCTTTCGCGCCGAGAGCGTCGGCGAAATGATGCTGCGGCGGGGACCACTGACCGCCGAAATCGCCCTTTTGTCTGTGATCCTGTCGTGGTTGGTCGGAATACCGGTGGCGATTGTCAGCGCGTTGCGTCCCAATAGCATCGGCGACAATGTCTCGCGTTTTCTCAGCATTCTGTTTCTGGCAATCCCGGGCTTCTGGCTGGGGATGCTGATCGTGCTCGCGGCCCTGTTCATGTTCGGCTACCGCGCGCCGTTGACCGCGCCGCGCCTGCTGGAGGATCCGTGGGGCAATCTGCAGGTGGTGATCGGGCCCGCGGTGGTTCTTGGGCTAGGCCAGGCCGCCTACATCGCGCGCATGGCCCGATCGAGCCTCTTGGAGGTCATTCGGGAGGACTACGTCCGCACTGCCCGCGCCAAAGGTCTGAGCCGGCGTCCGGTGATCACCTTTCACGCGCTGCCAAATGCATTGCTGCCCGTCATTACCCTGTCGGGCATCCTTCTCGGTTTCGTTCTGGCGGGGTCGATCCCGGTCGAACGCGCTTTCGGAACCCCCGGGCTCGGTTACGCAATGTTCACGGCGGTCAGCGAACGCGACGTCTTCGTGATGCAGAACCTCGTTTTCGTCTACGCGGTGGTCTTCGTGCTACTCAACATATTGGTCGACCTTACGATCGCCTGGCTGGACCCGAGGATCCGCTATCGATGACGGTTACAGAGCCCGAGACCGCCTATCCGCTAGACCAGCCCGCGCCGACGGTCGAGGCGTCCCGGCTGCGGCGCGCCCGGGACAGCGTGCGCAGGTTCGTCAGGCGCTCGCCCTTATCCGCCTTCTGGGGTTGTGTTGCCGCGGCGATAATTGTAATGGCCGTCGCCGCGCCGGTTCTGGCGCCCTATGAGCCGCTGAAGTCCGACTTTCGGGCAATGTCCAAACCGCCGAGCGAGCGGCATTATTTTGGCACAGACCAGATTGGCCGGGACGTGCTGAGCCGAGTTATCTACGGCAGCCGCTCGTCCCTGACCGTGGCCCTCGGCGCCGTGTTGTTCGGAACCACCCTCGGCGCCTTATGGGGGCTGGCCAGCGGCTATTTTGGCGGGCGCTTCGACATCTTCAGCCAGCGCATCATCGAGTTCCTGCAGTCGTTTCCGGACCTGATCCTGGCGATGGCCATAGCCATGGCGCTCGGCGCCGGTTTCGCAACCGTCATCGTCGCGATTGCGATCACCCGCATCCCGTTTGGCGGGCGGGTCATTCGGGCGGTAGTGCTGTCGTTGAAGGAATTGTCCTATGTCGAGGCGGCGCGCGGTCTCGGCGCCTCGCATCTGCGCATTATGCTGCGGCACATCTTGCCGCAATGCATGGCGCCCTACCTGATCCTTGCCACGACCCATCTCGGTGTCGCGATCATCATCGAGGCGGCGCTGGGATTTCTCGGAGTCGGCATCCCGCCGCCTACCCCGACCTGGGGCAACATGCTGGCGGATTCGCTGAACGCCGGCCTCGTGCCGCCATGGTGGCTGGTCCTGTTTCCCGGCCTCGCGATCACGATCACCGTCCTTGCTTTCAATCTGCTGGGCGACGGCATCCGCGACATCCTCGACCCGCGGCTGCGCGGCGCGGTGGCGGCGCAGCGCTGAGCTCGTCAAGCTGGCGCGATCGGAGCAAGCGCGTCAAAGCGTCAGGGCCGATCGAGCCGGCGAGCCGGTGCCGAGCGCAGCATAGGGTTGCGGATCAGAATATCGGTCGCCGGATTCGCGGCAGCCTCGCGGATCTCGGAGACCGTGGCGCGTGGCTTGCCCGTGTCGACGACAATTCCAGCTCGCTCTGGAGGAATTCAAATATCGTGGCCCTCGGCGGGCTCATCATTCCTCTTGTATTCCGGCCTTGCGCAGCCCCTCAAAATACGTGGCTTCGAACAAGGCGCGGATCTTCGGCATCAGCGCCGCGAAATTTCTAGCGGCCTTCAAGCGGACGATGCTCGAATAACGGTCGTCGAGGCTGAGCCTGCGGGCTTCGGCAAGCTCGGCGGCGGCGCGCTCGGTCTCGCCGACGAGGGCGTAGGCGGCGGCGAGATCGCCGCGGATCGTCGGATGTTTCGGAGTATTGTTGCGCGCCTTCTCGAGCCAGGCGATTGCCTCGTCGGTGCGCGATTGCAGCAAATGCACATACCCGATGTGTTTGTACCAGACCCCGTGCTCGGGATCACGCGGGCTGAGCCGGATGGCTTGCTCGATGAGCGGTATGGTCTCCTCGATCGACCCTGTCTGAAGCTTGCACTGGCCGAGGGCGAAGAATGCGTAAACCCGGTTGCGGTCAGACGCCAACACGGTCTCGTATTCGGGAATGGCCTCCGTGCACCGCCGCTGCGCGCGCAGCACTTGGCCGTTGGCGAAATGCGCATACGGGCTGCTGGGCGATGCTGCCAAGGCTTGCTCGCTCAGCCCTTTCGCGCGTTCGAGATCGGCAGCCGCCGAGGCGGTCAAACCATTGAGCACGCGGCCGGCAAGCGCGCTCGCCATCATGCTCTGCGCCTCGACGGAGCGCGGGTCGAGCGCCAACGCCAGCTCCAACAGGCTGATGCCCTCCGAATTTCGACGATGTGATACCGGCTTCGTATATGCGGCGCGGGCGCGAAGAATATATTCCAGAACGTCGGGACGCTCGCTTGGGCGAGCGGCTTCCACCGCGACCAACTCTTGCTCGACCGCGACTGCGATCCTGGTTGTGATCTCGTTTTGCAGAGCGAACAGATCGTCTGCGTCCCGGTCGAACCGCTCGGCCCACAAATGCGCGTTGGTCTCGGCATCGATCAGCTGAGAATTGATGCGGACCTTGTTGCCTGACCGCTGGACGCTACCTTCCAACACATATCGCACGCCCAGCTCGCGGCCGATCTGCTTAGCGTCGGCCGACTTGTTCCGGTAGGTGAACGCGGTATTGCGCGCGATCACGAACATGTCCGTGATTCGTGACAGATCGGTCGTGAGATCGTCGGTAAATCCATCGGAAAAATATTGCTGGGCAGGGTCATTACTGAAATTGGCGAAGGGCAGCACCACAATCGACAAGCGCGGCGCAACAAGAGGCTTCGAGATTGACGCCGGGGTCGGTGGATCGGCAATGGCTTCCGGCTGCAATGGTGAGAGCACCGACGGCGCCTCTGCGCCAGCGTGCGTCAGGGCCCTGGCAAAGCGATAGCCGCGCCTGGGCACGGTCTGAATGCAGCTGCCGTTTGGCCGCCCCTGATCGAGCACCCGGCGAAGCGCTGCGACCTGGACGGTCAGGTTGCTGTCCTCGACTATCGACCCGGGCCACACTGCGGCGACGATTTCGTCCTTTGAGACGATCTCACCCGCCCTCTTGATCAGCACACTGAGAATGTCGAGCCCGCGCGAACCGATTGCCACCGGCGCGAACCCATCGTTACCGTCGCGTCGGAACAAGCCCCCGCCGCGCTGGTCGAGCCTGAAATCTTCGAACAGAAACACCTCGGACGGCGCGAGCGCCTCCATAGCGCAATCTCCCCCGGCCGCCCCGCTGGCGGCGAAGCGGGGCTCTGCCTGTGGTTAAGGTTATTTGAAGGCAGATTTTGGCGCATTTCCTAAAATTTAGGAAGATTTTATCGCAGCTTCCTTGCAGCTCACCCGCCACCCTGCACCCTACAGAAGTTGGATTCACTCAATCGACGGGCGGCTCGCAGATCGTGGCGCCGACCGCTTGGCGAACGCGCCCGAGGCGCTACAGGGGAGGAATGGCTATGAGGAGTTTGGCTTTAGCGCTGGGCTTGGCCGTCCCGGCAGCGTTTGCCGGCGTCTCGGCGGCCCACGCTGCTAACACGATCTGCACCAGCACCCTGACCGGAACGATTAATGGCAACGTCGTCGTGCCCAACAGTGCGTCTTGCACGCTGTCGGACGCAACTGTCAGGGGGGACGTGCGAATTCTGGAAAGTGCCAGTCTTACGGTCGATGCAACGCAGCAGTCGACGACGATAGACGGCAATGTTCAGGCCAGTCACTGCGCGGCCACGCTCATCCGGGGCGGAGTGACGGTGACCGGCAGCGTCCAGATTCGGCAATGTGTGCAACCGAGCGGGTTTGTCGGCCCCGGTATTAAAATCGGTGGAGATTTCGAGTGCATCGATAATGGAGGGGGCTGCCAGGCTGCGCTTGGCAATGTCCGCGGCTTTGTGCAGATCCAGGGCAACAACTCGAATGCACCTTCTGACATAAGCCTCGTTTCGGTCGGCGGAAGCCTGCAGTGCCATGGCAATGCACCTGCGCCTACGCACACCTTCGGGCCTGACTTCGTTACCGGCAACTTGCAGGGCCAGTGCGCCGCGAATCTCGGCTTTGCCCCGACAAACGCAGCGCCGAGTTGTGTGGCGTCCGCGTTAAACGTCCCCAACCTGACCGTCGCCTCAGCCACGGTTATTTCGGCGGCCGGCACAACGCCTCAATATTGTGAGGTAATCGGTGCGGTCACCACCAACGGCGAGGGCTACGGCCCGGGCTCCGCCCAGTTCCGGCTCCGATTGCCGGTTCAGTGGAACGGTCATTTCCTGTTCGTCGGCTGCGGCTCAAACTGCGGGTCGATTACCGCGACCTCGGTCAACCCCGTGGACAGCGGTGCAGCGCTAGGCCTCGGCTACGCGGTCGTCAACACCGACACCGGCCACGAGCAAGACCCGACGACGGCCCTGCTTACCTGGGCAGTCAGCGAGACCGGCGAGGTCAACATGCCGGCGATCATCGACTTCTACTATCGCGCAGTTCACCAGGTGACGGTCGCGACAAAACAATATGTCGCGGCCTATTACAGTCAGCCGATCGACGTTGCCTATTTCGATGGGTGCTCGACCGGCGGCCGGCAGGCCCTGATGGAAGGTACGCGTTATCCCGTCGACTACGACGGCCTGGTCGCCGGCGCCCCCGCGATGGCGGCCGACTACTCCAGTACCGGGAACTTTAAAAATGCAAAGGCCTTCATTCCGGCCGGCACCTATATCCCGGCTTCGACCTTGGCGCAGGTCGACGCGGCGGTAATGGCGAGGTGCGACGCGCTTGATGGCGTGATGGATGGACTCATCCAAAACCCGGCCGCGTGCTCGTTCAATCTCTCCTCGCTGGTGCCCAGCGTCTTGACCGCCGCCCAGGCGGGCGGGCTGAGGAGCTGGGTCACGCGGGTGACCGATCAGTTCGGCGCGCCGGTTTATCCCGGCTCGTCGATCAGCGATCTGAGCACGGCCGGCTTCATAACTGCCAACGAGCTCAGCACCCCGCCGCTCGATCCGACCGCGGCCGAACCTTGGGGTGCTGTGGGCGTCGGGCCGGCTAATTGGACAGGCGTCGATGTGGGTCTCAAAGCCTATGTCGAGCAGAACCAGGCATTTGACGTCAATAATGACTGGCCCGAGACGGTGTCGGCCGCCGGTAACGTAGTACCCGACGCTACCTTGGCGCTATTGCGTGAGAGACGTGGCGCGGGCAATTCGGATAATCCGTTCAAGCTCGCGAACTTCTTGAAGAAGGGCGGCAAGGTCATCCTCTACCATGGTGGTAGCGATCCTCGGATCTCACCCTTCCGTACGACCTGGTATTACGAGCAGCTGGCGTCTCTGCACGGCGGCTATAGTTCAACGCAGGACAGTGCGCGTCTTTTCATGGTGCCGGGCATGGGGCATTGCGGAGGCGGGGTTGCCCCGAACAGTTTCGACACCCTGCAGGCCTTGCACAAATGGGTGACCCAAGGTGTCGCTCCGGAGGGGATTGTTGCGACGGCTACGAACGGTCGAACGATGCCGCTGTGCAAGTTCCCGGAGGCGGCGCGTTATTTGGGCTCAGGTGATGTCAACCTCGCCGCCAACTGGACCTGCAATGCCCACGATACGCGCATGCTGCGGGTCGGCAGCAATGGCGCCGCAGCAGGCGCCGATACCGCAACGGCCCTGCAGTATCTCTACGAGCCGATTGGTTTCGACGGTCAGTAGGGTGTGGGCCCCCGTCCGGGGGCCCATCTCTTGGGCGCTCCTTGGAATCCCTCCGGGACGCAAACATGTTCCCTGAGCAGTAGACGGCCACCAACTATCAGCATGCCAGACGGTGTGCCAATAACCAAGGAGGAAAAAATGGATGCCTATGGCAGGAGCAAGTATTTTTGGGCAGCAAAACGCACGGCAGCGTGGCTGAACGCCGCGCTTATCGCCACCATGTTGTCTTTTGCGGTCACAGCCGGAGCTGCGGTCCCAAACCCAATCATCACTGGTCCAATCCCGTCGACAGTGCCGCTTGGCGATCCGTCACGCGACTATCCGTTCTTCGCGACGGACATAAATCTCGCGCAGTACGGGTACGTCGAGCAGGAATATTTTATGCAAGGCAGCGCCAACCAATACACCACTCCAGCAGGTGCCACCGGAGCGGCCATCAGCACCGGCAATCAATACAAGACCCGACTGGTCGTCAGAAGGCCAATTTCTCCCTCGACATTCAATGGTATCGTCATTCTCGAATGGTACAACGTTACCGGTGGGCTTGATGCGGAACTCGACTGGTTCCAAACGCGCAACTATTTGCTCGCGCAAGGCTATGCCTGGATCGGCGTGAGTGCGCAGATGGTCGGCGTTAATTACCTGCGGACGTGGAGCCCGGCGGGCCGCTATGCGACCCTGGACGTCACGGTCGGCGGGACGATCACCGATGACTCCCTCTCCTACGACATCTTCAGCCAGGCCGGGCAGGCAATCCTCAATCCGTCAGGCGTCAACCTACTACCCGGCTTAACGGTGCAGACAGTGATCCCAAGCGGTGACTCGCAATCGGCATCACGGCTGTCGACCTACATCAATTCGGTCCATCCGCTGAACCCCATTTATAGCGGGTTTTTCCTCCACTCGTCCCTCGGGAACGCGATCCGGGTCGATCTGGGCGATGTCAAGGTTTTCAAATTTCTGACCGAGACCGATGTCCTCGAGCTTGGAGAAGCGGCGGTCCGTCGGCCGGATACGCCAACCATTGTGACGTGGGAAACCGCCGGAACGTCACACGCCGACTATTGGGGCCTTCTCAGCTCCAATGGTGTGCGTACGCGCGATGCCACTCCTCTCGCGGTTAACCCGGCATGCCCGTTCCAGCTCACGCG
>JBJMQW010000335.1:0-4256 GCA_045802495.1 Allostellaceae bacterium
AAACTTCTGTGACGCAGCGGATTGAGGTCGTATACGCGTTCATCCTTGGGGTCGGGTGGCAGTTCGGGCAGCTTGAGGATCGCTGTCGCGAACATGCCTTGCAAAGGCTCGATGGGTTTATATGAGCCGCGGAAATTAAGGTCGAGCGATCCCTCCTTCTGTGAATAGACGTAGATTACCTCGAAGGCCGGATTATGCGGCCGACGATCGAACTTCCCATCTACCCATTCGATGCTCTGCTGCGAGTAGTCCTCCGGGTAGGCGAAGAAGTAATCTCGTTCACCACGGCGGAACGGTTCCACCACGCAGTTGTTGCCCCGCCCCTCGGTGTGATGAAAATAATTCCGGATCAGGCCGGCAAGCTCGGCAAGGCTGGCATGGTCCACCGCCGCGCGCTGGTGGGCCAGGCGTTTGCGCTTGCGCCAATAAGGCAACGTATCGGCGTGATAGAAGCGAGTCGCCCCTTTCCAGAATTGATTGTGGTCGAGAAACGTGACCATCGCCCGTTCGAAATGGTTGGACAACCCCGCGAGCTTTTCGACGAATGCCGTGCGTGCAGCCTCATCGGTCGCCAGGTGCCACGCTGCCTCGTCGAGGATCGCGCGAAACCCCTTCTCGCAGCTCAGCTCGAAAATGTCCTGAAACTCCGCGTCCATGACGTTGTGCCGAACGTCAGGCGAGGTCAACCACGCCGAGAACAACTCGTCGGGCTGGGTCTCCTTCATGGCCGAAAAATCCAGATCGCCGAACAACCCGCGCACCTGAAAGTAGCGACTGAGCAGGGCATTCGGCACCTGCCGGAAAAAGTCTTTGGTTGAATAATGACGGGTCGTGCTTCCCTCCCTCGCGCGGGATGGTGTCAACACCATTGGACGGCATCGGAATTTACTGCACATCACAGTATATCCACAGTAGAATCGCCATAAGAAAAGCAAGATGGGGCGTTCGTTCGTCGTGGTGACGGTCTGTGGAGAGGACGGCGAAGATCGCCTCACCGACCCTTTTGGCTGCGGCAGCGCCGGCATGGTCCGCTGGGGTATCTTGAGTCGCGTAAAGCAGCAGCCGGCCCGAATCAACGATCGGTGGGGATGGGGAGATGAGCGTTCCCGCGATTTTCGATCTCTGCGAGCCCAACGCTGACGTTCGCACCGGCACGTCGAGCGATTCCGATTTTGTTGCCGACCTGTCGCGTGTGATCCGAGGAACCGGTGGGCCGGTCGAGTATCGGGGAGATCACCTCAATGGCCGCCCTTAGGCTGACGCTCCGGGCGATTCAGCACTATGAGGTAGGAACGCGCGGCATTCCGCGCGTCACCGAGCTTGCCTGTTGGGCGCGGGAGCAGGGCGCCGAACCGCGCATTTTCCAGTCCCGTCCAACCACGTCTTTGTGAGAAATTTGTGAGAAGTCTGCCGTATCGTCCGTCTAAGCCATTGAGGTTATTGGCGTCCCCTACCGGATTCGAACCGGTGTTGCCGCCGTGAGAGGGCGGTGTCCTGGGCCTCTAGACGAAGGGGACGAAGCCGTTACGGTAATAGCGGGGCCGGGGCGCGCGATCAAGGGCGATGGCAGAACCGGCTAGTCGCGAAAATTGAGATATTGGAGCGGCTGATCGATCTTCAGGCCGCGGGCGACGGCGATCGCCGCCTGCAGATCGTCGCGCTTTTTGCCGCTGACTCGCAGTTCATCGCCTTGGATCGAGACCTGCACCTTGAGCTTGCTGTCCTTGAGTTCGCGGATCAACTGTTTCGCCAGGTTCGGGTCGACGCCTTGACGCAGCACAATAGTTTGCTTCAGCGTATTTCCCGAGGCCTTCTCCGGTGGTTTGTACTCAAGCGCGGCCGGGTCAACCTTGCGCCGCGTCAGATGCACTTTCAAAAGCTCGTGCATTTGCTTCAGCTTCAACTCGTCATCGGCGACCAATGCCAAAATACTTTCCTGCCGCCCGATCGTGCATTTGCTGCCCTTGAAGTCGAAGCGCGTAGCGATCTCGCGCGTCATTCCGGCAACGGCGTTGTCGACCTCGGGAAGGTCGATCCTCGAAACAATGTCAAAGCTTGGCACGGCCGCCTCCTCGCGGGATAGTGCTGCACCCTGATATAGCGCGGCAACGGCGGAAAATCAGCGCCGGTCACCCGGCTCCTGGCCGGGCCGGCTGAAGACCGGCTGCTCCATAGTGGATTCCAGATAGGCTCGGATACGCCGGTAGGCGTCGTCGCAAGGCAAGCGCCGGGGAGGTTCGGTCGTCGCCTCTTCGGTCTCGGCAAGCCGCGCCCAACGGGCTATTGCGTCGCGCAGTTCCGGATCGGCGAGGATGAAATCGACGGACTGATTCTGCGTACCAAGCGCGGGCGCGCCGTTCTCCTCGGTCAACTCGCGATACAGCTCGATCACATAGGCGACCGCGTCCCGGATCGCTGCGGTGTCTTCGGTGATGGCCGGCATCGGCAATCCCTTCCAAGCGTCTCGAACGGAGAACGCCGCAACACGCTGCGGGGTTCTCGTCAAGATGCCTCGCAAAAAGCCCGCGCGGTCTCGGCCATGCCGATTTCGGACCGGACCGGCGGCAGCCAGCCGAGCGTTGCGCGCGTCTCGCCGTCATCGACTTGTAGCGAAGCCGTCAGGCGCGCGGTCAGCGGTCCCAGCCCCGGAACTCGTCGGAGCGCGGCGACGGCCGAAGGCGGTACCGCGAAGAGCCGGGCCGGTCGGTCGAGCGCGGCGGCGAGCCGCCGGACCAACTCCGGAGTGGACCAATCGGCCAGGTCTCGGGCGAGCAGCACGCGGCCGGCAGCGCGGGCGTCAATGCAGGCAACCGCCGCGAGATCCACCAGGTTATCCAAGAAGATCAGGCTGCGCCGGTTGTCTATCCCCGCGAAGGGGAGCGGCAGCCCGCTCCCGGCAAGGCGGAGCAGCGCCCGAAAATTGCCCTTGACCCCGGGTCCATAGACAAGCGGGGGCCGCAGAATGACAAGCTCGACCCCGGTTTGCCGGGCCACGTCCCGCAGCCGGAGTTCGGTCTCTAGCTTGTTCTTGCCGTAATGATCCCGGGGGAGCGGTGGATCGGTGGCGCTAAATGGCGCCCCGGGCGCAGTCGATTCGCCCATTGCCTTGATGGAGCTGACGTGAAGGAGCCGCCGCACGCCCGCCGCACCGGCGGCATGCATCAGCGTCGCGGCAGCTGCTGGCTCATTCTCTGCCGCCGCGTTCCTCGCCGCCCGGTGAGCGCGACTGGCGAGGTGGACGACGATTTCGACGCGGTCGAGATGGCTGGACCAGTCGGTTTGATGGTCGATCGAGCCGATCGCGCGGAACTGAACCCCCGGAACGGGGTCCACCGGCTTCCGGGTTCGCCCCAGTACCGTATGGCCGCGATCACGCAAGCCGCAGCATAACGCTCGACCGATAAACCCGGCTGCTCCGGTCACAAGGATGCGAGCCAACCTCACCCTCCGAGGCAGACGCGATTCATTTGCTCAAGCTCTCCGAGCGGAAATGCGCTAGAGGGGTAACGCCTGTCCAACTCTTGCCTTCCAAAGTGGCGATTCCCGATTTCATACCGCCGGTTACCGCACCGTCACCGCCCACCGTGCCGAGCCAGGCGGGTCGGCCGAAGCTTTTCTTTCTTGTAACCG
This sequence comes from Allostellaceae bacterium, assembly GCA_045802495.1. Lineage (GTDB taxonomy): Bacteria > Pseudomonadota > Alphaproteobacteria > ATCC43930 > CGMCC-115725 > AP-15. Next base: position 3,631 of record JBJMQW010000335.1, read on the forward strand.
AGGACTGGTATTTTTGCTCGCATCGCCTGCCCATCGCCCGAGCCGCGCGCGACTCCGGCTTTACTGTGGTCGTGGCAACCAGGGTGCGGGCGCATGGCGGGCAGATCCTCGACGAGGGCTTCGCGCTGCGTCCCTTAGCCTGGCGCCGGCGCGGCGACGGCCTCCTCGGGGCGGCCCGGGCGATCTTCCAGATCGCGCAACTCTACCGGACCGAGCGCCCCGACCTGGTTCACCATATCGCGTTGAAGCCGGTGCTGTTCGGCGGCATCGCCCGTCGCTTGGCCTTCGGAGGTTCGCCGAATGCCCCAGTCGTCATCGACTCGATCATGGGGCTAGGCTCGGGATTCTCGGATAAGCGGTTTGGCGCAGCCCTCCGCCAGCCGTTGCTGGCCACAGGCGTTCGCTTCGCGACGCAAGGAACCCGGCGGTGGGTCATCGCGCAGAACCCGGAAGACCGCGCCGAGCTGTCAAAGCTCGGGATCGACGCGAACCGGATTGCTCTAATTCGTGGATCGGGGGTCGACACCGGCCATTTCACCGCGCTTCCCGACCCGGAAACCCGCACCGTCACCGTCGCGCTGGTGTCGCGCATGCTGCGCGAGAAGGGGGTGCTCGACGCCGTCGCG
>JBJMQW010000336.1:0-8521 GCA_045802495.1 Allostellaceae bacterium
CCAGCCGCCCTGCCGCAGCGCCCGGTTGACCGCGACGGCGAGAAGAAAGGCGACGCCGACCGCCGCCATCGCCCCATGCGGGCTCGTCTCGTCGAGGCGGTTCGGATTGACGATCGCGGTTGCCTGCGGCAGCAGCGGTTCGGCGACATGATGATCGACGACGATGATATCGAGTCCCGCCCGGGCGGCTTCCGCCAGCGGCAGATGCGCCGTTGTCCCGCAATCGACGGTCACGATGACGCGGACGCCCTCTTCGCGCAGCCGCAGCAGGGCCGGAACATTTGGGCCGTAGCCCTCACGCAGCCGGTCCGGTACATAGGTTCGGCTGGTTCCGCCGACGGCGGCGAAGAACCGCGCCAGCAGCGCCGCAGACGGCGCGCCGTCGACATCGTAATCGCCAAAGATGCCGATCGTCTCGCCGCCGCGCACCGCGGAGACCAACCGCGCCGCCGCCACCTCCATGTCGATCAGATGCGACGGATCCGGGAGCAGCTCGCGCAAGCGCGGCGCGAGGAACCCCGAAGCGTCGTCGAGATCGATCCCCCGCTGCACCAAGAGACGGCCAACGATCTCAGGCAGCCCGAGCCGCTGGGCCATCGCCTCGCCAGCGCGCGCATCCCCATCGCGCAGGCGCCAGCGGCGCCCGCAAACCGACCGCTCAACCCCCAGCACCGCTTCCCCGAATGTGATGGCGCCCCCCGCGCCGTTGTCCATATTTCAGCCTAACCCATTTCCGCGATGCTCCTATCGTCACCCCCGCGAAAGCGGGGGTCCAGGGTCACTGCTTAGGCGCTTGTGTCCCCTGGATTCCCGCTTTCGCGGGAATGACGAGAGAGGGCGATTTGAGAAGAATCACGGAAAGTTGGGTCAGCGGGCGAAGGGCGCGAAGCTCTGCTTGCGGGTGAAGTCGTGGCGCGCCTCAACGTAACGGATAGTGCCCGATTTCGAGCGCATGACGACCGAGTGGGTCGAGGCGCCGCCGGGAAAGCGGCGCACGCCGCGCAGCATCGTCCCGTTCGTCACCCCGGTCGCCGCGAACATCACATCACCGGAGGCAAGGTCGAGCAGTTTGTATTTGCGGTCGAGGTCGGTGATGCCGATGCGATGGGCACGGCCCCGCTCGTCGTCGTTGCGGAACAATAACCGCCCTTGCATCTGGCCGCCGATGCAGCGCAGCGCCGCGGCCGCCAAGACGCCTTCCGGCGCGCCGCCCGAGCCGACATACATATCGATGCCGGTCTCCGGCTCGGAGGTCGCGATGACGCCGCTGACATCGCCGTCGGAGATCAGGGCGATCCGCGCGCCGGCTTCGCGGACTTTGGCGATCAGTTCGGCATGCCGCGGCCGATCGAGGATGCAGACGACGAGATCGGCGACTTCTGCCTTCTTGGCTCGCGCCAGATTCTTCAGGTTGACCGAGGGCGGCTCGTCAAGGTCGACGAGATCGTTCGGCAATCCGCCGCCGACCGCGATCTTGTCCATGTAAACATCGGGGGCGTTCAAGAACCCTCCGGCATCGGCCATCGCGATCACGGCGAGTGCGTTGGCGCCGCCCTTGGCGGTAATCGTCGTCCCTTCAAGCGGATCGAGCGCGATGTCGATCGGCGGGCCGTTGCCGCTGCCCACCTTCTCGCCGATGAAGAGCATCGGCGCTTCGTCCCGCTCTCCTTCGCCGATGACGACCGTGCCGGCGATCGAGAGGCTGTTCAACGCCTCGCGCATCGCGTCGACCGCGGCCTGGTCGGCGGCCTTTTCGTCACCGCGGCCCATCAGGCGTGAGGCCGACAGCGCGGCCGCCTCGGTCACCCGCACGGCCTCCAATGCGAGATTGCGATCCATCTTCGAGGTCTCAGGCATGGCGTTCCTCCTTGCCATTGGTGAGCGGTCACGATTGTTAGCGCGAAACCGATAATCGAACGCATTGGCCCACAGTGGTTAGCTCGGCGGGCAGCCCGAAGCGTGAAAAGGCGGAGCGCTCGGGCCGGGCGAAAGTTCCCACCGGCCTGGAACAACAAGCGTAGAGCCGGGTTCGCATGATGCCCGATAAGACAATCGAGGGAGAAACGAGATGAAGACGATCATCTTCTTGCGCCTGCTTGCGGCGGGTGTGGTCACGATCGGCGGCAACTCCTCGGCAACCGCGGCCGAGCCCTGCAATCCCGTCGGGAAGCTTCATTTTGTCTGCGGCCCGATGAACTCCGAGGATTTGGTCCAGATTCCCGGAACCGATTGGATCGTGGCCAGCGGGTTTGCCGGCGGCGGCACGCCGGCCGGCCACCTCTACCTTATCAACACCCGGGACAAATCGTCGAAAGTGCTGTTCCCGGATGGGGACCCCCGGATGCAGCTCGACAAAGCGACCTACGGGGATTGTCCCGGCCCTCCCGACCTCGCCAAATTCTCGACACACGGTCTCAATTTGCGTCACGGGAGCGGCGGCGTCGACACGCTGTACGTCGTCAACCACGGCGGCCGCGAAGCAGTCGAGATCTTCAGTCTCGAGGCCAAAGGACCCGAGCCCACCGTCGCCTGGATCGGCTGCGCCGTGATGCCGGGCCACACCTGGCCGAACTCGGTGGCGCCGTTGCCGGATGGCGGCATGGTGGTCACCGACATGTTCGATCCGGGCGACCCGAAATCCTCGGACAAATTGGCTGCAGGCGAAGTCACCGGCGCGGTGTACCAATGGCATCCGCACGAAGGCTTCGCGCTGGTGAGCGGTAGCCAGATGTCGGGCGACAACGGCATCGAGGTCTCGCGCGACGGCGAGTGGATCTATTTCGCCGCTTGGGGCAACAAGGCAGTGGTCCGCCTGCCCCGGGAGGGTGGCGCATCGGCCAAACCGGAAACACTGTCCGCGGGCTTTCTGGCCGACAATCTGCGCTGGGCGCCGGACGGCAAGCTGCTGCTTGCGGGGCAGGATACCGCGGCAAAGAATGTCTTCGGCTGCTTTGAGAGTCATCAGACGCGCTGCACCCAGCCGTGGCGCATCGTCAAATGGGATACCGCGGCGATGAAGCTCGAACCCTTGGTGAGTGAGGCCGGCAATCCCGAGTTCGGCGATGCGACGGTAGCGTTGCAGAACGGCGAAGACATCTACGTCGGAACTTTCCGCGGGGACCGAATTAGCTATTTCTCGCTGAAATAAGCTCAGAAATCCTCGATGCGGATCATGTGCGGCGGCTCGAGCACAGTGTCGAGGGATTCGATCTTCTTGAGCGCTCGGCGCATCGCCGCTTCGACCGTGATATGGGTGGTCAGCACGACCGGTACGGCCTCGCCGGGAGCGCGGCCGCGCTGAATCATCGATTCCATCGACACCTGCTCGTCGCGCAAGGCGGCGGCGACATCGGCGATCACGCCGGGCTGATCGACCACCATCAATCGTATGTAATAAGCGCTCTGATGGCGCTCTATGGCGACGCCGGGAAGCTGGTGCAGCTCGGCGGTGGGGATCCCGAACGGCGCCGGATGACGGCCTGCGGCGATGTCGACGAGATCTGCGGCCACCGCCGAGGCGGTCGGAAAGGCGCCGGCGCCGCGTCCTTGAAAGACCATCCGGCCGACGAAATCACCCTCCGCGACAACCGCGTTGTAGACCCCCTCCACTGCCGCGATCGGCGTCGCCCGCGGCACCATGCAGGGGTGGACGCGCTGCTCGAGGCCGTCCTCGGTCAGCCGCGCGATGCCAAGCAGCTTGATGCGGTAGCCGAGCTCCTCGGCAAAATCTATGTCGAGCCGCGAGACGTGCCGGATGCCCTCGGCATAGACGCCGGCGAGATCGACCGGGCGCCCGAATGCGAGGCTCGCCAGGATTGCGAGCTTGTGCGCCGCGTCGATGCCGTCGATGTCGAAGCTCGGGTCGGTCTCGGCGTAACCCAGCTTCTGCGCTTCAGCGAGCACCTCGGCGAATTCATGCCCGCTCTCGCGCATTGTCGTCAGAATGTAATTCGAGGTGCCGTTGAGGATGCCGTAAACCCTTTGGAGGCGGTTCCCGGCAAGGCCCTCGCGCAGCCCCTTGATGACCGGTATTCCGCCGGCAACCGAGGCTTCGAAAGCCAGGATCACACCTTTTTTCTCGGCCTGCGCCGCCAGCCGCGTTCCGTCATGCGCCATCAGCGCCTTGTTGGCGGTAACGACGTGCTTGCCGTTATCGAGAGCAATATCGAGCACCTGTCTGGCGATGCCGTCGGAACCGCCGATCAGCTCGACGACGACGTCGACCTCCGGATCGGCTGCCATTGCGGCCGCATCCTCGTACCAGCGCACGGCGGACAAATCGACGCCGCGGTCGCGGCGGCGATCGCGGGCGGACACCGCGGCGACAATAAGCCGGCGCCCGGCGCGCTGCGCCAGCAAATCGGCTTGGCGATCCAACAACTGCAGTGTGCCCGCGCCGACGGTGCCGAGACCAGCGATGGCGATCTTCAACGGCGATTTCACGACGGCGACCCGGATACGATGTACGAAATGCGATATGCGTGCAACGACGCGGTCTCTTGTAGCCCGCGGGCGCTAATTTTTCGAGAGCCTTCCGGCGAAACTAGCCGCAAACGGCTCCAAAGCCCGCGCGGCGGCCAAGTCGCAGCAGGTTTGTCGACCACCCCCAGAAGAGATCAGCTCAGCGTTCGAGGAGAACCTCGGCGCGACTCTCGCCCGAATTGGCGCCCGCCGGCGCCGCTTCGACCTGGATCTTGTCGGAGGGGATGCCCGCCTGCGTCAAGGCAGTCGCCACCAAATGAGCATGGTCGAGTGCGGTGCGGTAGCTGTTCAGCCGCTCGACCGCGTCGCCTCCGGCGCCGGCGTAGCCGACGATGCGGACCTTTCCGGGCTTCTCGCGGAACAACGGCACGACCGTTTCGAGGGTTTTCTTGTCGCCGTCGGTAAGAGCGGTGGCATCGGCACCGAATTTGATCTCGGCGACGGGGGTATCGACCGGGGCCGCCGGCTTTGCGGCCGCCTTGCCGGGATCCGCAGCTGCGGAGCGCGTGGGCGGCGGCGGTGGGAGCTCCGGCGGTGCCGGCGGCGGCTCGAATCCCGCGGAACTCGGTGTCACGGGCGACGACATCGGTGCAAGAGCCCCACCGGCAGCCAGACCACCCGGCAAAGGGCGCGCTGCAACGGTCGGCGTCGGGGGAAGTTGCGGGGTCGGCGGCGCCGATTGAATTTGCTCCGGTTGCGGTGTCGCGCGGGCCTGCGGTATTTCGAGGCTTGATTCCATCGGTCCCGGCTCGGGCGGCTCTCCCTGCTTGCGAAGACCTTGTCCGGGTCCGGCAGATTTTGTCCCGCCGGCCTTTGTTTGATCAGGCGGCTCCGCGGCCCGGGCCAATGTCGAGGACGCCTCAGCGGTCGGCGCCACAAGCGCAGCCGGTGCGGCGGCGACCGGCGATGCCGCGGCGCGCCCGGGAGCAGGGGTGGCCAATGCCGCCGCCCCGGCAGGTACGGGCGCTGCAACCGGCAGCCCCTGGGCAGAGGGCGGGGTTGCCGCGGGCGTTGGACCGGTGAGAGTCGCCGCGGACCGGACATTCTCGGTCTCGGCGGCTGATCCGGGTGGCGGCGGCGGCGCTGCCGCCAACCCCGGGAAGCCGGCCCGAAGCTGCTCGGCGGTGTACCGGGCGTTAGCCCGATCGGAGATCAAGCTCTGGGTCAGCTTGTCCCGCTCGGCCGCCGTCATGGCGCGCGTCGGGGGCGGCGGCACGGTTGCGAGATTCGGGTAATCGGCTGCCTCTCCGGCAGCCAGGTTTTGCGTGTTCGGCGTCGTATCCGGATCCGGATCGTTGCGGTTGGCGCCCGTCAGGTCGCGCCAAGTGTCGACCGGACTGCATGCACCGAACCCGAGCAACGCCGCAAGAATTGCCACCCGCAGCGCCCGGCGTCTTGCCCTCCTCTCGCCGCCGCGGGGGGAGAACGGGGATTTGCCGATGACCATAACCGCATTCCCGACGAATTAGCCCCCGTGCCGACCGGGAGGGTTTCGGAACGCGCTCGCGAGCGGCACAAATCGGCGCTGATGTATTAGATCCGAAAGGTTTCGTCACCACATTTGATCGCAACGATAGTCGCCGCCAGCCGCAACCGGCCGGCGCCATCGAGGAAGGCGATGAAGGAAACGAATAGCAATATCGGGAGGGACAAGCCGGCCGGAAAACCCCGCAGCCGAGCAAGGTCGGCCAACAAGAGGACAACAGAGAACGCCGTCGGCAGAGAATGGGCCGGCAATGGTCAGACGGGCGAGCCGCTGCTCGATCCCGCCGAGCTATCGCGGCAGATGGCCGGAATCGCGGAGAAGAGCCAGCGTCTGGTCACCGAGTTTCTGGAGCGACAAACGCCAAAAGACGGGGTGGGATTGGCGAACCCCTTGGGGATTGGAGCTGCCTTTCTTGAAATGACCGCGAGGATGATGGCGGACCCCTCGCGGCTGGTGCAGGCGCAACTGTCGCTGTGGAACGATTATCTGACCTTGTGGCAGCGCACCGCGCAGCGGTTTCTCGGCGGGGATGCCGAAGCGTTGATCGAACCCTCGGCGGGCGACCGTCGCTTCCGTGATGCGGCGTGGACCGACAACGCGCTCTTCGACTACCTCAAGCAGAGCTATCTGCTGACGGCGCGCTGGCTGCAGGGGGCGGTTCGCGATGTTGAAGGCATCGACGAGCGCACTGCACGCAAAGTCGATTTCTATACCCGCCAATTCGTCGATGCGATCGCGCCATCGAATTTCGTGATGACCAACCCCGAAGTATTGCGGGCGACCATCGAAAGCCGTGGCGAAAACCTGCTGAACGGATTGAAAAACCTGCTGGACGATCTCGAACGCGGCAAGGGGCGCCTGGCGATCAAGATGACCGATATGGCGGCGTTTCGAATCGGCGAGAACATCGCGGTCACCCCCGGCAAGGTCGTCTATCAGAATGATTTGATGCAGCTGATCCAGTACGAGCCGACGACCGACAAGATAAAGCGCCGGCCGCTCCTCATTATCCCGCCATGGATCAACAAATTTTACATCCTCGACCTGCGGCCCGGTAACTCCTTCATTCGCTGGGCGGTGTCGCAGGGCCATACAGTGTTTGTCATCTCCTGGATCAACCCCGACGAACGGCTCGCCGCCAAAACCTTCACCGACTACATGCTGGAGGGACCGCTCGCCGCTCTCGACGCGATCGAGCAGGCGACCGGAGAACGCGACGCCAATGTGATCGGCTACTGCCTTGGCGGCACTCTGCTCGCCTCGACCCTCGCCTATATGGCGGTCAAGCGCGACAGCCGGATCAAGAGCGCCACCTATCTTGTGACGATGGTGGATTTTTCCGAAGCCGGAGAGCTGTCCGTATTCATCGATGAGGAGCAGCTTGCCGCCCTTGAAGAGCGCATGAACGCGAAGGGCTATCTCGAAGGCCGCGACATGGCGACAACCTTCAACATGCTGCGCGCCAATGATCTGATCTGGTCCTTTGTCGTCAACAACTACCTTTTGGGAAAATCGCCCTTCCCGTTCGACCTGTTGTACTGGAATGCCGATTCGACGCGCATGCCCGCGGCTATGCACAGCTTCTACCTGCGCAACATGTACCAGGAGAACCTGTTGGTGAAGGCGGGCGGCATCAGCCTCGACGGGGTGCCGATCGATCTGCGGAAGGTCAAGATACCATCCTTCCTGCTGTCCACCCGCGAGGACCATATCGCGCCGTGGCGGTCGACCTATGCCGCGACCCAGCTCTATGCCGGGCCCGTCAAATTCGTGCTTTCCGCATCGGGCCACATCGCAGGCGTCGTCAATCCGCCGGGCGGCAAATACGGCCACTGGGAGAATGAAAAAAATCCGCCGACGGCCGATGAGTGGTTCGCCACCGCAACCAGTCACTCCGATTCCTGGTGGCCCGCATGGGAGCGCTGGATCGCGCAATATGCCGGGGGCGAGGCGCCGGCGCGCCGTCCCGGCGACGGCCGGCTCGTGCCCATCGAGGACGCTCCGGGCTCCTACGTCAAGATGCGTGCGGCGGATTGAGCCTCGATCGCGTTTCGAAGACTATGGCTCGATAGACAGCCCCGGAGAGAGATTGATGGCCGACACTGATGGAACGAGCCTGATCGAATATGCCTGCAAGGATCAGATCGCGACATTGAGCTTGAACCGACCGCAGCGCCTCAACGCCTTCAACGACGATCTGGTGCGGCATCTGGCGGATGCGCTCCGCCGCTTCGATCTCGACCCCGACGCGCAGGTGGCGGTGATCTGCGGCAATGGCCGAGCCTTTTCCAGCGGCGCCGATGTGCATCAGCGCCAATTGCGCCGGCGCGAGGAATTTCTCGAGCATGGCGGGCCGCAGGGTTGGGGCGCCAATTCCGGCGACCTGCTGACGCGGTCGGTCAATTGGAAGCCGGTGATTGCCGCGGCGCACGGCTATGCCATGGGTCTGGCGCTCGGCATCGTCCTCGAATGCGACCTGATCGTCGCCGCGGCGGGCACCAAGTTCCAGGTGACCGAGACTTCGCGCGGCCTCGGTGGCGCCAAATACTGGGC
>JBJMQW010000337.1:0-10754 GCA_045802495.1 Allostellaceae bacterium
CCCTCGGCGCCTGGCGGTCTCGGTCAGTGCGGCGCGAAAGACCGCGGCAGTCGCCTCGTCGGGTGCCGCGACGCACACCTCGACGCCAGAGGCGCAAGCGCGCACTGCAGCCGGCCCGACGCGATCAATCGCAAAGATGGCGAGCATGATCCGGGTCCGGTGGCTCGATCGCGTGATGCGGCGCAAATCTATACAGCAGCGGCATCCTCCTCAGGGCGTTAAGGGGTCGCCGGCGCCGCAGATGGCTATCGCTCACAAAGCGCGCGAACGTTTTCCCGAACAGTTTCCGCTTCGCCGAACGATGCCCCGTTTTTTTGGCCATCAAAAACGCGCTCCTCTCGCTCGATAGGACTATTTTACCACGCGCAAATGACGATTTTGCGAAACCGTTGCCAGATTTAGGGATCGAAAAACTGTAACATACTATTGATAGACTCGGTGGTGGCCGGGTTAAGAAGGGGGTGACTGAGTGGCCGCGGATTTGACGGTCTTCTTTGGCCTGTGGCTGCAAAAGCCACTGCGAATAGCTGCTACAAATCCGAGCGGGATGCGATTCGCCGACGCGCTGGCGCGCTGCGCATCCCTCGATCGGCCGGGCCCTGTATTAGAGCTCGGCGCCGGAACCGGCAGCCTGACCCGCGGCCTGATCCGGGCCGGCTGTCCGCCCGAGCGCATCATTGCGGTCGAAAGTGAGCCGCGTCTCGCTGCGGTCTTGCGCCGCGAATTTCCGAGGATGACGGTTATCGAAGGCGACGCCACGCGCATCGGCGAATATCTCGGCGGTCGGGTGGAGCAGCTTTCAACGGTTGTTTCGAGCCTTCCGATCAAATGGTTTCCGCTCGAGGCGCAACGGGCGATCGTTGGCCCTTGCCTCGATCTTTTGCGGCCGCGCGGACAGTTTCTGCAGATGACCAATGCGTTTTCGTCGCCATTGCCCATGGAAGCGCTCGGGATTGCCGGCCGAGAAGTATGCCGCGTTTGGCTGAATTTGCTTCCAGCCCAGGTCTGGGCCTATGACGCGCCCGGCAGCGGAGCACTGCGGTGAGCCAGGCACGCCAATTCCGAACAATCTGGATCTCGGATGTGCATCTCGGCACCAGGGGGTGCAAAGCCGATTTTCTGGTCGACTTTCTGCGCTACAACGATGCGTCCACGATTTATCTGGTCGGCGACATCATCGACGGTTGGCGCCTCAAAAAGTCGTGGTACTGGCCGCAGGCCCACAATGACGTAGTCCAGAAAGTCCTCCGCAAAGTCCGTAAGGGAACCCGGGTCGTCTATGTGCCGGGCAACCACGACGAATGGCTGCGCGACTACACGATGCTGCAGTTCGGCGGCGTGGAGGTGGCGGATGAAGCGATCCATGTGACCGCCGACGGCCGTCAGCTTCTTGTCTTGCACGGCGATGCGTTTGATGCCGTTGTCAAGCACGCTCGCTGGCTGGCGATGCTCGGCGACGGCGCATACGATTTTACACTTTGGCTCAATCGCTATTTGAACACGGCAAGGCGTCGTCTCGGCTATCAATACTGGTCTCTGTCCGCCTATCTGAAGCGGCGCGTAAAGAACGCAATGCAGTATATCGTCTCCTTCGCGGACGCGATTGCGGACGAAGCGCGCCGTCGCGGTTTCGACGGTGTCGTCTGCGGGCACATCCATCACCCTGAAATCCGAAACCTTGGCGGGGTGCTGTATTGCAATGACGGGGATTGGGTAGAAAGCTGCTCGGCTCTGGTCGAGCATTTCGACGGACGCCTCGAGCTCGTCAATTGGATAGAGCAATGGACGCTCGACCCGTTCAGGGTCAGCGAACCCCCGGATCATGATGTCGAAGAAGGCGAGATTCCGGTTCTGGCCGGCGCAAATCGGTGAAATTGGCCATCGTCAGCGATGCGTGGAGGCCACAGGTAAATGGTGTCGCACGCACCCTTGCAGCGCTGCAGGAGGGATTGACCGCGGCGGGGCATGAAGCAGTCGCGCTGACCCCGAATCTGTTTCGCACGGTGCCGTGTCCGACGGATCCTGAGGTGCATTTGGCGATCGGTGCGCGGCCCCGCCTTGCACGGCGGCTGGACGCGCTGGCGCCCGACGCGCTTCACATCGCGACCGAAGGACCGCTCGGTCATGCCGCGCGGGCCTATTGCATCAGCCGCGACCTCCGTTTTACGACGGCCTATCACACGAAATATCCCGAATATCTGCGGGCCCGTTTCGGTGTCCCGCCGTCATGGACCTACGGGGCGTTGCGCCGGTTTCACCGGCCATCGAGCGTGGTCATGGTCGCCGCCGAGGGAATTCGACGTGAACTGACGACCAGAGGTTTCGAAAGGGTGGCCATTTGGTCGCGCGGCGTCGACACCGCGCTGTTTCGCCCCGGCTGTTCGGTCGCCGTCCAGCTTCCGCGCCCCTTATTTCTTTACGTTGGGCGAGTGGCGGCCGAGAAGTGCCTGCCGACTTTTCTGGAGTTGGATCTTCCCGGCTCCAAGCTGGTCGTCGGCGATGGACACTTGATGGCGGAGATGAGGCGACGCTATCCGGCAGCACATTTTGTCGGACGCCAGGAAGGCGAGGCGCTGGTCGGGTGTTATGCGTCGGCGGATGTTTTTGTCTTACCGAGCCGGACGGAGACATTCGGACTGGTGGTGCTCGAGGCGCTGGCATGCGGGGTTCCGGTCGCTGCATTGCCGGTTGCCGGTCCCTTGGATGTGATTGGGAGCAGCGGGGCTGGCGTGCTCGACTGGGATCTGCGCGCCGCCGCGATGGCGGCGCTGACGATCCCGCGCGAGATTTGCCGCTCGCACGCGATGCGCTTCACCTGGCGAAAATCGATCGAACAGTTCCTCGACCACATCGCTCCTGTCGACAAAACTCATGCCCGCGTGAAGCCGTTTATGGCCCGACGTGACGAGCTGGTGTAGCGGTGCTGGACGGCTTCGTCGACGCGACGGCAACCCTCGGAGAGAGACAGTGGTTCACCAATGCGATCAGCTTGCCTCGGCCTGCAGTTGCTGGCGGCGAAGGGCGCGACCCGGGTGTTCGCCGGTGGGTTTGCCTTCGGCCCAGACCGGGCGGCCGTTAACGAATACATGCTCGATGCCGGCCGCGGGGGTCGTGGGCATCTCGAAGGTGGCGCGGTCCCCCACGGTCGCGGCATCGAAGACGGTGATGTCGGCATAAGCGCCGGCGGCGAGAATGCCGCGACCTGCGAGCCCGAACCGACTGGCTGAGAGGCCGGTCATGCGACGCACCGCCTCCTCTAGGCCAAACAGCCTCAGCTCTCTGCAATAATGGCCGAGGACACGCGGAAAGGCGCCCCATAGCCGCGGATGCGGATGCAGATCGTGCGGCAGGCCGTCCGAGCCAATCATCGTGTGCTCGAACCGCAACACGCGCTGAACATCGGCCTCGTCCATCATCCAATAAACCGCGCCGGCCGGCTGCAGCCGGTCGACGGCCTGCTGCGTGCTGACCTCCCAATCCGCGGCAATTGCGGAGAGCTCGCGGCCGGCCTGTTCGGGCGCTCTTTTCGACCAGGTGACGAGGACCTTCAGAGCCCTTTCTGCCTGGGCGGCGCTGAGCACCGTCGAGGAGGCGATATAGGGATAGGCGTCGAGGCCGATCTCCTGCTGCTCGATGGCGGCTGCGATCACCGGCAGAGTAGCGGCGGTGCGTCCGAAATTCTCGCGGCCGATCGTCTTGTGGTGCGAGATCACCACCGGGACCCCGGCGGCGCGCCCCGCGGCAAAGCTCTCTTCGAGGCTGTCGATGACGGCGCCGCCTTCGTTGCGCATATGGGTCGTATAAAGTGCGCCGGCGGGTCGCAGCATAGTGGCGAGCGCCTCGATTTCGGCGGCCGGCGCGTGGGACGCCGGGGCGTAGGCGAGACCGCTCGACATCCCGATCGCGCCCGCGTCCAGCGCCTCTTGCAGCCGCTCGCCCATCAACTCGAGCTCACTGTTGTCGGCCGGCCGGTCGAGGGCGCTCATCACACCGACGCGCAACGTCGAGTGGCCGACGAGGCAGGCAGCGTTGAGCGCGGCCGGCGCCTTGTCGAGCGCCGCCAGATAATCGGCAAAGCGCTCGTAATTATAGTCCGCGGTATCGCCAAGCAGATCGAGGGGCGGCGGGGGCGCGCCGTCGAGCATGAGCGGCGCCAGGCTGATCCCGCAATTGCCCGTAACCACCGTCGTCACGCCCTGGCTCGCCTTGGCCATCATCGCCGGCGTCGCGAAAAGGGCGCGATCGTCGTGGGTGTGCACATCAATAAAACCGGGAGCGACGATTTTGCCCGACACATCGACTTCCTGCGCCCCCGCGACGCGGTCGATCTCGCCGATGGCCGTAATGCGGTCGGCACCGATGGCGACATCGGCGCGCTGCCGCGGGCGGCCGGTGCCGTCGATCACATCCCCGCCGCGCAAGATCCACTCGGTCATTCGAGCCCTCGCTACAGTCGTCTACGCCCGTTTGCCGTCACTCTTGGTCGCGGCCCGCAGGTCGACAATTCGCCGGCCCGAGCCTGCCTGCGACGAAGAGGTTAGGTTCCGCGCGAGATACACCAGGCAAGCAACTCCGCCAAGGACGCATTGGCAAAATCGGGATTGCTCCCATCCTCATAGCGTCGCGCTATCTGCCCGATCTTGTCGGCGAACACTCCCGCCAAACCGTCGCCGTCGGATAGGACAAACGCGTCTTGGGCTTCTCCGCCCAGGAGAGGACTAATTGGGGGAGCCAGGCGCAACGCGCCGACTTGTTCCGGATCGATCCCGGCTTGCGCCAGCTTTTCGCGGATAAGTGTGCAGGCCGCGGCCCGAGCAACCAGCGAGGCGCGCTCGGTAGCTTGAGCCGAATCGAAGCGCCCAGCCTGCGCCGCCATCCGCGCGAGCCGCGTCCTACGCGCTCGCGCCATCTCGCTTGTCCGGCTGGAGTACTCGCATTTCGAAAATCCCTGATCTTGCAGGCAAGGACCAGAGGATAAGATGCAAATATGGCAATTCTTTTGGTGCTACCACAGTATCATGGAGGCGGCCTCGAAAGAGGCGACGGGGCCGCCGCGGGCAGTGCAGCATGACTTTGCCAATGGCGATGCGGACGGCTTAAGGGTTGCATTCACATCGTGACGAGGTGAGTGTTCTCAGACGCTTCGGAGAGTTTCAACGCGGCTGGCCGAAGCCCTTTCAGGGTATAGGAATGACCGAGATTAGTAGCTCTCTCAATCCAGTTGATCTCCTTACCGCCGATGTGCTGACCGACGACGTCAGCGACAATTACGTCAGCAAGACATTGTTCGCGGTCTCCGAGTTTGCCAATGTCGTGCGCGCCGGGGCGAAGGCATTGTCGGGCGAGACGCTATTGTGCGGCAATCTCGGCTACGGCTTGCGTTTGGTGTCACAGATCGGCGAGGTTCGGCATAATTTGTTGTTCGACACCGGGCCGGAAGGGGCGATTTTTATCCGCAATTGCGTCAATCTCGGGATTCCGATGGGCGAAGTCGAATGCATTGCCGTGACCCATGGGCACTGGGATCACATGGCGGCGCTGCCGGCAGCGATCGATGCAATCCGTCAGCAGAGCGGCAGCGTGACCGTCCATGTCAATCCCGGGATGTTCAATGAGCGCGGCATTCGGCTAGGGAATGGCGGCGTCATTCCAGCTGCTAAAGTCCCGGACATCGCGGAGCTGGAAGAGCATGGCGCGGCCGTTGTGAGCAGCCCCGAGGAGCGGCTGCTGCTCGATGGACATTTCTACTATAGCGGCGAAATCCCGCGGGTAAGCTCCTTTGAAAAAGGCCGCGTCGATCACCTCTGCCGCACTGCTCCCGACGCCCCGTGGCAGCCGGACCCATTACTGATGGACGAGCGCATGCTCGTCGTCCATGTTCGCAATCTCGGGCTGATCGTTTTCAGCTCCTGCTCTCACGCCGGCATCGTCAATGTCTGCACGCATGTGCGCGACCTGTTTCCCGGTCTTCCAATCCACTGTGTCATGGGAGGACTGCACCTGGGCGGCGTAATGGAAGCAATCATTCCCGACACCATTGAAGGGCTTCGGCCGTTCGGTATTAAATATATCATCGCCGGCCATTGCACCGGCTGGCGCGCTCTGCATGCGTTAGCGAACGCATTCGGTGACGGGGTGAGCCAATCGGCGGTCGGTACCACCTATACCTTTTCTGCCGATGAGCGTCACTGAGGAGCAGCGGCGGCGGCCGGTCACAATCATCGCCGGCTTTCTCGGCAGCGGCAAGACGACCCTGGTGAACCATATTCTGGCGAACCAGCAAGGCCTCAAGGTTGGGGTCATCGTCAACGAAATCGGCGAGATCGGGATCGACAGCGGGCTGATCATCGCCACGAATGACGAGATGGTCGAATTGAGCAACGGTTGCATCTGTTGCTCGGTCAATAACGACCTCGTCGAGGCTGTGTTTACCGTGCTGCATCGCGACAGCAAAGTCGATTACCTGATCGTCGAAAGCACCGGCGTCGCCGATCCCTTGCCTATTGCGCTGACCTTCCTGCGGTCCGAGTTTCGTGACCTTGTTCGACTCGATTCAATCGTCACGCTTGCGGACGCCGACAATTTCAGCCTCGACCTGTTCGCGAGCACAGCAGCCCACAATCAGCTTGCCTATGCCGACACGATTTTGCTCAACAAATGCGATCTGGCGAGCGGCGATCGACTCCGGTCGATCGAGGAGAAGATCCGGCGCGTCAAGAAGGGGGTGCGGATCCTTCGCACGACGCAGTGCCGGGTTGCGCTCCCATTGATCCTCGGTGTCGGCGAGTTCCAGTCCGACCGGTTCTCTTCGGCTGATCATGCCGACTGCAATCACGCGCATCTCGTGGATGATGGTTTTGAGGCGTTTTCGTTCGAAACCGACCGGCTCTTTGCAGCCGAAAAGTTCCAGCATTTCCTCGAATGGCTGCCGCAGAACGTGTTCCGAGCGAAAGGTCTGATCAGCGTCGACGAAAGCAAAAAACCATACATATTTCATCTGGTCGGCCAGAGGTTCACACTCGACGAGAGTGATCGCGTCGGGCCGGTCAAGAACCGGCTGGTGCTGATCGGACGCAATTTGGACCGTCAGCAGCTTCTGTGTCGCCTCCAGCAATGCGCCGTCGGCTGACTTACTCCAGCGAAGCGAGCGGGTGCTTGCGCAAGAAGTTGAAATCGCAGCCGCGGTCGGCCTGCAGGATCTCGCGCCGGTAGAGGAGGGCGTAGCCGCGCCGGGGCAGGGGAGGGGGGGCGGCCGGGCGGCGCGCCAGCTCCTCCGGTGGAACCATCAGATCGAGCCGGCGGCCGGCGACCGAGAGGCGGATCCGGTCGCCGTTCCTGACCTTGGCGAGCGGGCCGCCACTCGCCGCGTCGGGGGTCACGTGCAAGACGATCGAACCGTAGGCCGTGCCGCTCATCCGCGCATCGGAGATGCGCACCATGTCCTTGACCCCGGCATGCGCTAATTTGCCCGGGATCGGCAGATACCCCGCCTCGGGCATGCCGGAGGGGCTGAGCGGGCCGGCGTGCTGCAGCACCAGGAAATCGTCCGGGGTTACATCGAGCCCGGGATCGTCGATGCGCGCCGACAGGTCGTCGAGGGAGGTGAAGACGACGGCGCGGCCCTCCTTCTCGAACAGCTTCGGGTCGGCGGCGGAGCGTTTGAAGATCGCGCCCTTTGGGGCCAGCGAACCGAACAGCGCGACGAGGCCGCCTTTCGGCTGCAGCGGATCATCGAGGGGTTTGACGACGGCACGGTCGACAGGACCTTCCGCCGCGGCGAGACGTTCTGCCAAGGTCTCGCCGGCGACCGTCATACAATCGAGGTGCAGCAGGGGCTTCAGCTCGCGTAGCACGGCGCCGATGCCGCCGGCGGCAAACAGATCCTCCATATAATGCGGGCCGGTCGGCTTCAGATCGACCAGGACCGGGGTGGTGTCGCTGATCGCGTTCAGCCGGTCGAGATCGATATCGACGCCGGCCCGCCCGGCGATCGCGGTCAGGTGCAGGACCGCATTGGTCGAGCCGCCTATCCCCATCAGCACGCGCAGCGCGTTCTCGACCGCTTGCGGCGTGACGATCCGGTCTGGTGTCAGCTTGGCGCCGGCGAGCTGCATTGCCGCGCGGCCGGTCGCCTCGGCGGCGCGCAGCCGGTCGGCATGGACTGCGGGGATCGCCGCACTGCCAGGCAAAATCATGCCGAGCGCCTCGGCGATCGAGGCCATCGTGCTCGCCGTTCCCATGACCGCGCACGTCCCGGCGGTCGTCGCGAGGTTGCCCTCCACCTCCCGGATCTGCTCGCCATCAATCTCCCCGGCGCGGTATTTGGCCCAGAAGCGCCGGCAATCGGTGCAGGCGCCCAGCCGCTCGCCATGCCACCGCGCGGTGAGCATCGGACCGGCAACGAGCTGGATCGCCGGGCGGTTGGCCGAAATCGCCCCCATCAGCTGGGCCGGCACTGTCTTGTCGCAGCCGCCGACCAGCACCACCGCATCCATCGGCTGGGCGCGGATCATCTCTTCCGTGTCCATCGCCATCAGGTTGCGGAACATCAGGCTCGTGGGGTTCAGGAACACTTCGCCGAGCGAGATTGTCGGGAAGCTCAGCGGCAGCCCGCCCATCGCCAGAACGCCGCGTTTGACCGCCTCGATCAGCTCGGGGAAATGCCGGTGGCAATTGTTGAAGCCGGAAAAAGTGTCGGCAATCCCGATCACCGGCCGCGCCAGGAGATCGGTCGAATAGCCCATCGAGCGGGCGAAGGAGCGCCGCAGATAGAGCGCGAAATCGGGGTCGCCGTAGTTGGTAAGACCGCGCGCCAAGCCGACCGGTTCGGTCATGGTTTTCCTCTCGATTGCCGGATCGGGAACTTGCCGCGATCACGCCGCAAGAGGCAAGCGACAGGGTCGCAGCGCGGCACGGGCTGATGGCGGCCGACGTTGCTACTCCATAAACCACCCGTGGCTGACTACCAGTGACTGGCCAGTCAGCGCGTTGGTCTCGAACCCGGCCAGGAACAACACCGCCTCGGCGACGTCCTCGGTGGTGGTGAACTCGCCGTCGACAGTGTCCTTGAGCATGACGTGCTTGACGACGTCCTCCTCGCTGATGCCGAGCGCCTTGGCCTGTTCGGGGATCTGCTTGTCGACCAGCGGCGTGCGCACAAATCCGGGGCAGACGACATTGGCTCGCACATTGTACTCGGCTCCCTCCTTGGCGACGACCCGGCACAGTCCCAACAGCCCGTGCTTGGCGGTGACGTACGGCGCTTTTAGGACCGACGCCTCTTTGGAATGGACCGATCCCGTGTAGATGATGCTGCCGGATCTGGCCGCGTACATATGTTTGAGGCAGGCCTTGGTGGTCAAAAAGGCACCATCGAGGTGGATCGCCAGAAGGCGCTTCCAGTCGGCGAACGGAAACTCCACGACAGGCTTGACGATCTGAATGCCGGCATTGCTGACCAGCACGTCTATGCGGCCGTATTTCGCCATCGTGTCGGCGACGCTCTTTTCGACCGACGCTTCGTCTGCGACGTTCATTCCGACCGCAAATGCCTCCAAGCCCTTTGACTTGATCTCCCGCGCTGTCGCCTCCGCGGCGTCGATATTGAGATCCGCGATGACCGGTGTGCCGCCCGACTCGGCAAAGCGCAGCGCGATCGCCTTGCCGATGCCGCTCGCTGCACCGGTTATGATGGCGATCTTTCCATCGAAACGGGGCATAGCAATTCCTTTCGGAGCAAATTCACGTTTCACTGAGGTAATCGAAGACGACTTCGCCGAGACCGAGCGTCAAATCGGTGACATAGTGCACTGCCGAGACCACCTCGCGCACCGGCAATCGGGCGACGTCACAGAGCGCGTGGTCGAACAGCTGGATGGCGCCTGGACCACCCCACGCACCCTTTATCGTGATGTCTTCCATGTAATAGCGCACCAGTTCGCAGATCCGCGGCGTGCAGTCGACATGCGGGATGATCTTGATCATGAAGTTCGGCCGGGCCAATGCTTTTGCGAGCGGTGCCTTGTCGAGCTCGCGATGCTTGAAGCCCATTGTCGCCGAGACGCACAGCACCGAACCGTAGTGCAAGGTGCACACTATAGCGTCGCCTTCATGCGCCATCTTCGGGCTCGCCAGCTTTTTTGGGAAGCCCCAGATCTCCCGCCCTCCGGCGATCGGTGCATTGTCGTCGAGGTACATGGCGTGGACGTAGCCGCCTTCCTGCACCGCGCCGTCCCTCGTCTTAAACCGCACAGGAATGACTTGGCCGGTCTCGGTGTAGTCGCCAAAGCCGGTCGAATCCGGCATGCGAATAAATTTGTATGCCACCGTGTCCGCGGTCACTTCCAGCGGCTCGGGCACGACCTCCCGCAGCAGGTCGATGTCGGTGCGATAGGTGATCACGATAAATTCGCGATTGTAGAATTTGTATGGCCCGGGAGGGTAGGCCAGATCATTGAGCGGCATCGCGAACGCGTTGCGTCGAACCTCGGCGAGCTTCATCGGTCGGACTCCCTAGAGCGTGTGAAGAAATCGAATTTGAGTAGTTGCATGACGGTCTTGCGTCCTTCGAGACGCGCCCTTCGGACGCTCCTCAGGATGAGGATATGTCTATGATGGGATTAATAAAAACCTCATCCTGAGGAGCCCGCGAAGCGAGCGTCTCGAAGGATGCACAGCCTCGATCCAAGACGACCGGCGGGTTATGCAAAGGTCCCGGCCTTCGCCGGGATCCATGGATCAAATGGCAGAAACGG
>JBJMQW010000338.1:0-4159 GCA_045802495.1 Allostellaceae bacterium
CATTGCATCAGCCGCGCCTTGGTATAAATCGGCGGTTTTCATATCCTCATCCTCCGCCCGGATACCTTCGCACGAAATGCGGCTGTTCGAGTGTGAGGCTGCTCACTCCCGAGGCGCAGGTTCGATACCCACCGGCAGCGCCATACCCATGAGTACCGATACGGTTCGCGGAGAGACAGGCCGAGGGTCAGCCGCCAGATTTGACTTCCCGTCGGACTCGTGAACGCCGTTTTCACGATTAATATATCCCCGCTTCGTGCGAAGGAGACGGATTTGGTGGCGGTCATCGAAGGCAGGGAAGAAGCGGGCGGCGCCCGCTACATCGAATTCAGAGTCTATCAGAGCCCCGGCGAACCCGATCGGGTCCTGGCCAGCTGGCGCTGTCCGATGAGCGGAACAGCAATCGAGGAAAGCAAGCCGGGCAATTCAGTAGAGACGGAATTTCGCTTCGCCGTGGAGTGCGCGGACCAGCACGCGATACCGTTCGTGTGGGTCAACGATCCCGACGAACTGTTTCCGCCTTCGACCCGCCCCAAGTAATTCCAGTCGACGCCCTGCTCCGTCACGCCGGGTGGAGCCTTGACGGCCCGCCACGCTGCTGCTAGGCGCTTCCCGCCGACTGCGCCGCAGCAGCGGAGCAGCATGGCCCGGAACCACTGAGGGATAAGAAGGGAATTGAAGCGCATACATCCGACATGCATTCCGAATTGACGTGAGGTCTGCTCATCCGATGGAGGATCGATTCGCGCGCCGCGTCTCAAAAAGGCTCACCCGGACGCTCATAGCCGGGGTCATGTTCGTCGGGCTAACGGCCGGCTCGATCGGCGGCTATTGGGGCGCGGTTCAATACCAGGGTAATTTTCATACGGTAGAAGAAGGGGCGTTTTACCGGTCTGCGCAGCTTTCCAAAGCCGAGCTGCAGACGGCGATCCGCGAGCACCGAATAAAGGCGATCCTCAACCTGCGGGGCGCCCATCCCGGAGAGCCGTGGTACGACGACGAGGTCGCGGTGTCGAAGGCGCTCGGTGTCGCGCATTACGACTACGGTCTTTCCGCGCATCGGGTAGTGAGCAACCAGCAGATCGCCGATTTGCTCGGGATAGTGCGCGATGCGCCAAAGCCGCTTCTCGTCCATTGCAAGTCGGGAGCCGACCGGACGGGGCTAGTTTCAGCGTTATACCGCTTCGCGATAGAAGGCACGGCTACGGAGGAGGCGGACGGGCAGCTGTCCCTGGCCTATGGCCATTTTCCCTACCTCATGAGCAGGTCGCGAGCCATGGACGACAGCTTTTGGGCGTTCGTCGCCAAGGAGCCCGGGACTTCTCCCAGGATCAGCAAGCAGGCTAAGGAAGCCGGGCCGCCCGACGTCAAGTCTGGCGTGCAGACGCGCTGATGCGGGCTTCAGGGCCCGGTCGCGCCCTCCTTGCACGAGAAGATCTTCTCGTTGTCCATGCAGTGCTTCTCCAGCCGGATCGGTGATCTCCGGCTCGCATCTCGGGGCCCGACATGCCTGATGACGTCAACGCCTTTATTCCCGGCCCGCGCGTCCATATCGAAGGACGGCCGGACGGCCCGCTGTCGGGTCTGACCTTTGCGGCCAAGGATCTGTTCGATGTCGCCGGTCATTCGACCGGCGGCGGCAACCCCGATTGGGCGCGGTCGAACCCGGTGCCGACCCGCCACGCCTGGGCCGTGCAGCGGCTGCTCGATGCCGGCGCGACCCTGATCGGCAAGACCATCACCGACGAGGTCTCGCTCGGCATCGTCGGCGAAAATGCCTTCTACGGCACCCCGGTCAACCCGCGGGCGCCGGACCGGGTGCCGGGCGGCTCCTCATCCGGTTCGGCGGCGGCCGTGGCCGCGGGGCTGTGCGACACCGCGCTCGGTACCGACACCGGCGGCTCGGTGCGGGTCCCATCGAGCTTTTGCGGCCTTTTTGGCATCAGGCCGACACACGGCCGGCTCCCGGTGTCGGGCATGATGCAGCAAGCGCCGAGCTCGGACACGACCGGCTGGTTTGCACGCGACGCCGCCACCTTTACTAAGGTAGCGAAGGTGATGCTGGACGAGGAGATCCCCTCGGCGTTGCCGAGCCGTATGATCATTGCAGTCGACGCCTTCGCCTTCGCCGACCCGGAGGTCGGCGCCGCATTGCAGCCGACGGTCGAGCGGTTGCGGCAACTGATCGGCAATGTGCGGGAAGAAATCATGGCTCCGGCGGGTATCGTGCAATGGGCACGGGCGCAGCGCACCTTGCAGCCTTCCGAGGCGTGGCTGACCTTCAAGGACTGGATCGAACGGGAGAACCCGCGCTTTGCCTACAGCGTCGCGCGAAACATCTTTACCGGATCGCAAATCCCCGAGAGCGAGCGCCAATGGGCGCGGCTGGTGCGGCACGAGGCGTGCGGACGGATGCGCCACCTGCTGCCGCCCGGCACCATCCTCTGCCTGCCGACGACGCCGTTTCCGGCGCCCAAGCGCGGCGAGCCGCTTTCGGTTGCCAGCGCCCAGCGCGATCGCATCCTGTGCCTGTGCGCCCATGGCGGTCTGACCGGGGTGCCGCAGGTCGGCATCCCCGGGGCTGCGGTCGACGGGGTGCCGGTGGGGCTGTCGATCGTCGGCAGCCGCGGCGCCGATGCGACGTTGATCGCAGTGGCGGCCGCGTTGCGGATAGACCCGTAGCCTCGAGGGCGACGCGGCCGGGTGAGTCTTCCGCGCCGGGATTGCTCCCTGTCGAGTGGGGTGATAGCGTCACGCCCGCTCGGCAAGGCGCCTCTGAAGATGGTTCATCGCGGGTGCCATAAATTCGTATGGGCTGCCCTGATCGGCGTGCTGATCCAGATCGCTGCGCCGGTTTGGGCAGTGTCGGCGCTTGCCGCGAGTCCTCTCGATCCGATCGCCGATGCCCCGGTCTGCTCGGAGCACACCCAGCTCGACGGGAAGGGCGCCCCGCAGCACCGGCACGCGCCGCTCTGCCCGATTTGCCAAATTCTATGCCACACGGCCTACGCCGTTGTTCCCAGCCCACCCGATTTCACTGCTCCGGCGAATATCAGCTGGGTCTCCCACCTGCGATATTCGATACCCGAGCCTCGTGCTCCGCCATCCGTCTTCGCGCAGCCTCGCGCCCCGCCATCCCACTCTGAGATGCGTGCCACCGCGGCCTAGAGCCGCCCTGTCATCTCTGGTGGTCGGTCACTCCGACCTCCGTCAGAGGGGAATTTCCTCATATGTCTTCGACTCGTTTGGGCGGCGGCGTCCTAACGGCGATTTCCGCCACTTGGGCAATTGTCGCCCTTGCTCAGGGTGGAGAAACGCGGCCCACCCCGGCCGCGTCGGATCAATCAACAATCACGCTGCCTCCAGTCAGCGTCACTGCGGAAGGTTCGCTTTTTTTGCGGCCGCCTCCCTTCGACGTCGAGAAGAACCCCAACGGCCAGCCGGTCACTACCATCAGCCGGGATCGCTTCGACAACGAGCCCGCCTTCTCGATCGGCGAGATATTGCGGCAAAGCCCCGGGGTCTCGGTGAAACAAGGCAACGGGCCGCGCGACGTCGGGATCTCGATCCGAGGATCGAATGCCCGTGTCGGCTTCGGCATTCGCAACATTCAAGTCTTCGAGGACGGCTTCCCGGTAACGCAGCCGGACGGACTGTCGCGCACCGATCTTACTGATCCCCACGCCTATAGCAGGATCGATGTTTACCGCGGGCCCTCTTCCGCGATGTTCGGCAACTACGCGACGGGCGGCGCGATCAATTTCCACACGCGGTCCGGCGGCGAGATCCGCGGCGTCGAGTTCGGCGGCGATTTTGGCAGCTTCAACTACTTCAATGGGTACTTCACGGCCGGTGATCAGATCGGCGATTACGAATATTCGCTTTTCGCAAGTAATGTACGCGGCGACGGGTTCCAACCGAACAGCTCGTTCACGACCACGACCGGTAATATTCTAGCAAGCTATACGCCGACCCAAAATGACAAGATAACGGTAAAGGTGATCGACAATTATTTGGACACCTCATTGCCGATACGGCTGTCGCTAAACCAGTTCAACCTCAATCCATTTCAACGGGGATGCATCACGCCATTCTCGAGAAGCGGTTGCGCCAGCGTCAATCTCTTCGCCAATGGTTTCTTTGGGACAACCATAGCCCA
>JBJMQW010000339.1:0-3481 GCA_045802495.1 Allostellaceae bacterium
GAGGCCCGAAAATCGCGGTCGCGGCACCAGCACGCGCAAGACTATTCCGCCCGGTTTGGTGACGATAACCGCCGGCCCAGCCACGCCCAAAGCAGAGAGACCCGCACCGAGGGGCGGAGCCCTCGGGCCGATGAATCGGCGAAGGCCGCCAACGCCACCGTTGGCGGCGGTCCCTTCACGGCCGTGATAGACGGGCTCGCTGCAGCAGGCGGCCCAGTTCCAGAGCTGGCCATTTGACGACATCGCGCGCATCGCTGCGCCTGACGACCGTCAGCGCGGCGCACTGGAGGAGCTCCGGAGCGCCGCCGCGGCTGCGGCCGAAAAGCTCTCGGCCGACTGTCCAAAGGAAGTGTCAGCTCCTGCTTGGGTACGGCTCGATGCGGTCGAGCAATCAGTTGATGCCGCAAGCTCAGCGTTCGCCGCCGTCGAGCCGGCGTTGCAAAGCTTCTACGCAGTGCTCGACGACGAGCAGAAAGCGCGCCTCTTGCGCGATCTGACGCCTTCCAACGGGCAGGCGCGAGTGGACGGGGGGCCAGCCGAACAGAGAGAGTGGCGCGACCGTCAGCGCGGCAAAAACGAGGCGGCCGCCGGAGCGAACCGCTGGTCTGGCATCTGTGAAGGCCTCGTCGCGGCGCTGCGCGGTTGGCCGACGAGCGAAATCGAGCGCGGCGTGCGTCTCTCGGAGCCGCAGCGCGTCGCGTTCTATGAGTTCGTCACGTCTTCGCTAAAGGCCGCCGAAACGCTCGCCCGTGCCTGTCCCGCCGACACGGCGCTTACTCCCGTCGGCCGCATGGCGGTGCTGCGCGTGCGCCTCGCAGCCGTGCGTGAGGCAACGACCGCGATCCATCCAGCCCTCAGACGCTTCTCTGAGGCGCTGGACCAAGAGCAGCGCATAAGGTTCGCAATCACGCGCTGAGCTAATCCTGTCCGGCCGCTGCTCCGCAGGGCCGTCGATGCATTCCGCATTGCGGGCAGCTGACCCAAGCAACGCGAGGCGCAGCGCGCGTAGTTGCCGGGCCCGGCGTGCCGCCCCCGAGTATCTTTCGATTATGGGAGCGCCTCGCGAGCAACAACATTCCTGCCCACCTGCTTCGTCGAGTGGCGGTCGGAGGAACCGCGGTGCGCCCTGAGGATTGACGTAAGAAGAGGCTGCGGTTGTGCGGCCTGATCACCTCGGAGCATCTCATGAACAGAGCGACTCTTATCGCGGCGGTATGCGTGCTGAGCGCACCAAGCTTGGCCCAATCGCCTGGCCCGGCTGGAACGACAGGAGCAGCGGGCTCGAACGTGTCGACCGCCGAGTTCGTCAGGAAAGTGGCCGTCAGCGACATGTTCGAGATCCAATCGTCCCAGCTGGCGCTGAAGAAGGACCCAGATTCCGACACCAAGCCATTCGCCGAAAAAATGGTAAAAGACCACGAGCAGACCACGAAGGAGCTCAAGGAACTGGTGCAAACGGGCAAGGTGAAAGAGCAGCCGCCGACGGCGCTGGACGATGAACACAAGCGCAAGCTCGATGATTTGGCCAAGCTGTCAGGCAAGGACTTCGACAGCAGTTACGACCAGACGCAAAAGCAGGCCCATCAGGAGGCGGTGGCATTATTCCAAGCCTATGCGCAGAACGGCGACAATCCCGACCTCAAGCAATGGGCCGCAAAGACCCTCCCGCACCTCAGGGAGCACCTCAGCATGGCCGAGAAACTGAAGTAGGCGCCTTCCAATAATCCAAGCCTTGCCCAGGCAAGTTTTGGCGCCAGCGGGGTCTGCTCTGTGCGCGGGTGGCACCAAGGGTATCGGGCGGTCCGGTTCTCGCGCGGCACACGCGATCAGCAAGGAGCGGGAAATGAAGCCGCCCCAGGGTTTGAGGCCGATGAGCCAGTTCGATCCGTCTCAGCCCGCCATTTTGCACGACGCCCTAAACGACGAGATCGTTCCTTGGACTGGCGAGCATCAGGAACGGTTTCGGAAAACGGCACGGTATAAACCAGAGGGAACCGTAGAATGGGAGGGTCACCGGTTCGATGGCTGGGGAAATGTCCTCGGAGGATGATGGTGCGGATTGGTGTCGCGCAGCAAGGCTCGTTACCCCTTTCCCGAGGGCACATGCCAGGATAAGCGGCTGTGTGCTCGAGAGACCGTGCCAAGCGCATGCCAAGCTCCCGCAGTCCGGCTTGGTGCCGGTGAGAATCGAGACGAGGGATGCACATCATTAATGCGGGCGAGGATCACCAGTCCTGGTCGGGAAACGTGTGTTAGGATGTGTGCAGTCATCCTCTCCGGCCGGCCCGCAATCTCAGGCGAGGCATAGTCGCGCCGCTCCAAGTGGGCGCCGAGCTCGGGCTCGGTGAGTTCCCGGCCGGCGACAACAGGTTCGGATGCGGTCAATCAACATCGAGCCCGGCACGGGGGCGCGGCTTGGTTGACATCGGCGTGCCGGCTGCGGTGACGCTCCGTTTGAGCGAACGGAAATCGCCGCGCCGATACCGTTCGGCTCGATGGCGACGTCTGTGATGATGTTGATCGGGGAACACGCAACGCGGGTGGGTGGCATGTTCTTCCGGAGCGCCGATCCATGAAACGGCAGGACTGCGAACGCGTTTATGTCTGGCGCGCACTGATGGCGCGGCAGGCCGTAGAGTTTCGGTCATCGGGAGAGAAGCGTGCGCATCCTGATGTTGGGGGCAAGCGGACTCATCGGGTCGGCCGCCGTAGCGCGGCTCTCCTCGGACGGCCATCAGATTATTGCGGTGGGGCGGCGATCAGGTCTGCCCGCGCTCGGAGTGACGGAACAGTTCCGTCTCGACATTGCCAAGATGACGGACCCCGCCGCTTGGGAACCCCACCTTGCCGGCATCGACGCCGTCGTGAACTGCGCGGGCGTCCTGCAGGATGCCCCTGGGAGTTCCACCTCGGGCGTTCACGAAAGGGGCGTGTCGGCGCTGTTCAGCGCCTGTGAACGCCGCGGAATCCGGCGCGTCGTCCATCTCTCTGCGGTGGGCGTCGATCGCCAGACGCCGACCGCTTTTTCCCGCAGCAAGCTTGCCGGCGACAAGGCCCTCATGGCCCTCGACCTCGACTGGGTGATCCTGCGGCCGTCGGTCGTGGTCGGGCGCGCAGCGTACGGCGGCAGCGCGCTCTTACGCGGCCTCGCAGCCCTGACCTTCATACCGACGATTCCCGAGACGGCGCCGCTGCAGATCGTACACCTTGACGATGTCGTCGATGCCATTGCCTTTTTTGTACGGCCCGATTCCCCCGCGCGGGTGGTTCTCGACGTCGTGGGCCCGAAGCGCATGACGTATCAGGAGGTCGTCGGCCTGTTCCGCCGGTGGATGCGCTGGCCGCCGGCGAAGGCGCTTTCCGTTCCCGCTTGGGTGGCGGGCCTCGCCTACCGACTCGGGGATGCGGTCGCGCTTCTGGGATGGCAGCCACCGATCCGCAGCACTGCCCGGCGCGAGATGGTGCGCGGTGCCACCGGCGA
>JBJMQW010000340.1:0-3431 GCA_045802495.1 Allostellaceae bacterium
ATACATGGCCGCACCCTCGGACACGAACTACGGAAGCAAAGGGGGCACAAGCAAGTCTATGGACTCCTAGCCCGGATATCTCACGCAACTAAGTGCATCGGGGCGCCGAATCAGTGAAAGTTGTTGTGCTGCAACGACTTTCCGAGGATTCGAGGAGCGCCCCGATGCGAACAGAGTGTAACCTGGATTTGTTCGGATTTGCACCCGTCGAAGGGCGCGAGGTTATTGCGGGTTTCGACGGTGGCGCGATCACGTCGGATGCCGGAGCGCTGCTTCTCGGGGCGACCGATCGTGCGATCGGGATGATGGAGCGGTTTGCTGAATGTTTTAACGACCGGCGGCGGTCGGATCGGATCGAGCATGAGGTTGTGACGCTTGTCGGGCAGCGGGTGTTCGGCATCGCGCTCGGCTATGAGGACCTCAATGACCACGATGACTTGCGCCATGATCCGATGATGGCGGTGCTGGCGGGCAAGCTGGCGGCGCGGCGTGAGGATTGCGCTCCGGTTGCCGGCAAGTCGACGCTGAACCGGCTGGAGCTGAGCCGGTTGCAGCCGACGCGGTATCACAAGATCAGCCACAATCCGCTGGCGATCAAGCGGCTTCTGGTCGATCTCTTTGTGGACGCGCACGATCGCGCGCCGAACGAGATCATTCTCGACCTTGATGCGACCGATGATCCGGTGCACGGGGAGCAGGAGGGGCGGTTCTTCCACGGCTATTACGACTGCTACTGCTATCTGCCGCTTTACATCTTCTGCGGGCGCCATCTTTTGGCCGCCAAGCTGCGGAGGGCGAGCAAAGATGCGGCGGACGGCGCCGTGAAGGAGGTGGCGGGCATTGTTGCGCAAATCCGTCGGCGCTGGCCGAACGTGCGCATTCTGCTGCGCGCCGACAGCGGCTTTGCACGCGACGATCTGATGGCGTGGTGCGAGGCGAACGGCGTGCACTTCCTGTTCGGCATGCAGCAGAATGGACGGCTGGTTGCCGAGATCGGCGACGAGCTTGCGCGGGCCGAGGCGAAGAGCCGGCGAAGCGGCAAGCCGGCGCGCTCCTTCAAGGAGTTCAGATGGAGAACGCGCAGCAGCTGGAGCCGCGAACGACGGGTCATCGCCAAGGCGGAGTTTACCGGCGGCGAAGCCAACCCGCGCTTCGTCGTCACCTCGCTCCAGCGCGGCGAATGCAAGCCAAGATACCTCTACGAGAAGCTCTACTGCGCCCGCGGCGATATGGAGAACCGGATCAAGGAGTGCCAGCTCGACCTCTATGCCGACCGCACCTCGACCGCCACGATGCGCGCCAACCAGCTGCGGCTATGGTTCGCCTCGATGGCCTACGTGCTGCTGTGCGCGCTGCGCCGGATCGGGCTGACGCACACGCCATTTATCGACGCAAGCTGCGGCACCATTCGCCTCAAGCTGCTCAAGATCGGCGCGACCGTGCGCATAAGTGTCCGCCGCATCAAGATCGCGATGGCGTCAGGCTGTCCCGCAGCCCTTGCCTGGAGCAGCGCCGCCGTCAGTCTCAATGCCGCGGCCAGCGCGCGTGGCTCTCCCGTCTGACACGCGGCGCCGCAACGCCTCAAACCCGCGGCATCACCCAAAGGCCCACCGAGGACCCTTTATCTGCTATCTGCTGCCGCCGCAGCCCCGCAAAAAGTCCCACCCGCTCTCGCGTCCTCCGGCGCCAGGGGACAGTGCGTCCGCACGAAACCAGCACCCCCCTCGCGCCAAACCAAATCATTGTGCAAACATGGCGTGAGATATCCGGGCTAGTACCTCGTCACAGAGGATTTGACTGGTTCATTTTGAGCCATTTGAGAATGGGGAGTTCTTCTGGGGGGACGAGGAGTTCGATGCTTCGGGCGACACCGGGCTGACGGCGAATCAGGCCGACGCGCTCGAGGGTGAGGACCATTTGGTGAACGGAGGGCGGGCTGACGCGGAAGTAGCGTTGCATGTCGGTTTCGGCGGGTGGGCGCTGGAACATGTGCGAATAGACATAGATGAAGGCTAGATACTCGCCTTGCTTTTCCGTGAAAGGTTGCCGGCTGGAGCGGCGGGACACGCCCGATTTTTGATTCATCTGTCGATTCGTCTGGGCTTCCAACCAGGAGGCCGAGATGAATGTACGTT
Source organism: Allostellaceae bacterium (assembly GCA_045802495.1). GTDB lineage: Bacteria > Pseudomonadota > Alphaproteobacteria > ATCC43930 > CGMCC-115725 > AP-15. The sequence goes on from JBJMQW010000340.1 coordinate 2,136, forward strand.
ATCGGGTCGAGCTGAGCCAAGCCGAACGCGATGAGCTCACTGCGATGTTGAGCGCAGGCAAGCATGCCGCCCGCAAGCTCAAGCGAGCCCAGATCCTGTTGGCCGCCGATGTCGGCAGTAGCGATGAGCAGATTGCTCGCACCGTGGTGGTGGGAGGCTCGACCGTCTATCGCACCAAGCGGCGCTTCGTGGAGGGCAATCTCGAACGGGCGCTCACCGAAGAGCCACGTCCTGGAGCGGAGCGCAAGCTCACCGGCAAGCAAGAAGCCCTTCTGGTGGCAACCGCCTGCGCCAAGCCTCCTGCGGGGCGCGCCCGCTGGACATTGGAGCTGTTGGCTGGCGAGATGGTCAAGCTCACCGACCACGAGAGCCTGTCGCATGAGACGGTTCGCCGGCGACTGGCCGAAAACCACCTCAAGCCCTGGCGCAAGGACATGTGGTGCATCCCCCGGGTCGATGGCGAATATGTCGCCCGCATGGAAGACGTGCTCGACCTTTACGCCGAAACACCTGATTCCCAGCGGCCGGTGGTCTGCTTCGACGAGAGCCCGGTCCAGCTGATCGGCGAGGTGCGCCAGCCCATCCCGGCCGCGCCAGGCCAGCTTGAACGATACGATTACGAGTATCGCCGTAACGGCACCGTCAATCTCTTTGTCTTTCTCGACGCCAATCGGCCTTGGCGCAAGGTCAAGGTCACCAAGCGGCGCACCGCCGAGGATTACGCCCAATGCATGCGCGAACTCGTCGATGTTCACTATCCAAACGCCGACACGATCCGGGTCGTGCAGGACAACTTGTCGAGCCACTCGGCCGGCGCCCTCTACCAGACGTTCGATCCGGCCGAAGCCCGGCGCATCCTGCGCCGCCTCGAGTTCCACTATACCCCCAAGCACGCCAGCTGGCTCAACATGGTCGAGATCGAGATCGGGGTGCTGCGCGGCCAATGCCTCGACCGTCGAATCGACTATCCAGAGGAACTCAAGTGCGAGATCGGCGCATGGGAGCGGCAACGAAACGCGACCGGCGCTCGCATCAATTGGATGTTCACAACCGACAAAGCCCGCAGCAAGATGGGTCGCGCTTACCCCAATACGTCCAAAGAGTCATAATCACTGTGCAGAGGTACTAGCCGCAGCAGCGACTCGTTGCTCAGCCAAGCGGCGCAAGGCCGCGCGGTCGACCTTGTTGGTCGACGCGAGCGGCAGCTCGTCGAGGAACCAGACGAAGCGCGGGTGCTGATAGGCGGGTGCGTTCGCCAATGCGAAGCGCTTCACGTCCTCCTCGGCGAGCGTGCGG
>JBJMQW010000341.1:0-11297 GCA_045802495.1 Allostellaceae bacterium
CGAAAGTCCCACTATGCTGCCCGCCGAAGCGGATGAAAACCCGCCGCGTTTACCTCGACTGTCGGCTACGCGGAGCTTAGGCTTTCCGAGTGCGGGGCCCCGCGAAAACCGCGGAGAGGACTGAAGGAGCATCAATGGCAGAAACTCTAATCCCGACCACCGTTGTCGGCAGCTATCCGCAACCGGATTGGCTGGTCGACCGCGACAAGCTGATCCATCTGCCGCCGGTGCGGGTGCGCGCGCAGGAGCTGTGGCGGGTACCCGAGCCGTGGCTCGAACAGGCGCAAGACGATGCGACGGTGCTGGCGATCCGCGACATGGAACGCGCCGGCATCGACATCATCACCGACGGCGAGATCCGCCGCGAAAGCTATTCGAACCGGCTTGCGACGGCGCTTTCGGGGATTGATCTCGACAATCCCGCGACCGTGCGCGGGCGTTCGAGCGGCACCGTCGTCGTGCCGCGCATCGTCGGCCCGATCCGCCGGCTGCGCCCGGTCGAGGTTCGCGATGTCGCGTTTCTGCGCCGCAACACCGATCGCACGATCAAGATCACGCTGCCCGGACCGTTCACGATGTCGCGCCAGGCGAAGAACGAGTTCTACAAAGACGAGGAAGAGCTGGTGACGGACTACGCCGCGGCGGTCAACGCCGAGATCCGCGATCTGTAAGCGGCGGGCGCGGATGTGATCCAGCTCGACGAGCCCTGGATGCAGGCGCGTCCCGAGGAAGCCCGGCGCCTGGCCTTGCCGGCGATCAACCGGGCTCTCGACGGCATAACCGGGCCGACCGCGCTGCATCTCTGCTTCGGCTATGCCTATGTCGCCCGCGACAAGCCGAACCGCTATTCGTTCCTGTCCGAGCTGACCGGAACGGTCGCCGAGCAGGTCTCGATCGAGGCGGCCCAGCCCAATCTCGATCTCCGTGACCTCGACCATCTCGGCGACAAGAAGGTAATCTTCGGCGTCATCAGCATGGGGGACCCCGAGGCCGAAACGCCGGAAATAGTCGCCGGCCGGATCCGCCGGGCGCTCGAGCATGTCCCGTCCGAGAGGCTGGTCCCGGCCCCGGATTGCGGCATGAAGTACATCCCGCGCGAGATTGCCTTCGCCAAGCTCAAGGCCTTGGCCGAGGGTGCCGCAATCGTACGCCGCGAGCTGACCGGAGAATGACCACCGGTTTCGAAATGCTCAGCCGATCGTTGTCTTGAGGGCACATACGGCTTGCGCGATGGCGCCGCGCGCGGCCGGCGTGTCGGCGAGCGCATTCAGCATGACGAAATCGTGGATCGTGCCGTTATACCGGTTCGAGGTGACCCGCACGCCCGCATTCGACAGCTTGCGGGCGTAGGCTTCGCCCTCGTCGCGGAGCACATCGTTCTCATCGACGATAACAAGCGCTTCGGGCAGGCCTGTGAGCTGGTCGAGCGAGGCGTTGAGCGGTGTCGCGGTGGGTTGCTTGCGGGCGCCGCGATCAGGCAGGTAGGTATCCCAGAACCATTCCATGGCGCGCTTCGTCAACCACGGCCCATCCGCAAAGGTAGCATACGAAGCCGTATCGAAGTCGGCATCGGTTACCGGATAGAACAGCACCTGGAAGGCAATCTTGGGGCCACGCCGTTGCTTGGCCATCAAGGTCACCGCGGCTGTCATGTTGCCGCCGACGCTGTCGCCCGCAACCGCGAGCCGTGAGTGATCGATGCGCAGGCTTGCGCCGTGATCGACCACGTAGCAGGTCGCCGCGTAGGCCTGCTCGATGGCGACGGGGTAGCGGGCTTCCGGGGAACGCGAGTAATCGACAAACACCACCGCCGCCTTGACGCCCACCGCGATCTCTCGCACGAGCCGGTCGTGCGTGTCCCGGTCGCCGAGGATCCAGCCGCCGCCGTGAAAATATACTACCACCGGCAGGATTCCGACCGCCCCGGCCGGCCGGACGATCCTGACCGGCACCGAGCCGGTGGGACCGACCGGAAAGGTGACGTCTTCGATCTGCGCGCTCGGCTTGCCGACCGGCGCCGACTGGGCCCGGGTCAAAACGGACCGCGCGTCCGCCGCCGACAAAGTGTATATCGGCGGCGCGCCCGCCAGACCGTCGACGAATTGCTGGGTGTGAAGCTCCAGATTCGGCTGGGCCGCTTCGATCGGCATAAACGCTCTCCTGTGATTGCTTACGCGTTAAATTACTTGCCTGTTAAAAGGCCCTTGCGGTGGTTCCGGTCAGGATATCGGCCTTGCGATTGAGCGCGGCGATCAGGCCGTCTATGCCGTCGGCTCTGATGATCGCGGAGAATTCGGAGCGGCGGGTGGCGACCTCGCTGATAGCGCCGTCGAGATAAATGTCGGAGATCAGCCAGCTCTCGCCACTGCGGCGCATCATGTAGTCGACCTTGACCGGCTCGCCATTGGCTTTGATGATCCGGCTCTTGACCATGGTCCCGGACGGGCCGGGATGTTCGTCGGTCACCTCCAGCTTCTGTCCGGCATAGCTGTCAAAGCGGTCGGCATAGATCGCCGCGATATAGCGGCCATAGCTCTCGCCGACCTGCTGGCGCTGCGCTTCATTCAGGCCGGCCCACAGCTGGCCGACCGACAAGCGCGCCATCGAGGCGATATCGAAGCTCCGGCGAATGACCGGAGCCAGCTGCGCGAAACGCCCGCTTTGCCCCAGGGTCCGGCCGCTCTTCATCGTGCTGAGCAGAGCGTCGTAGAGGTCCCGCACGGTATCGCCCCCGCTCGCCGGCCCCGCACAGGCCGGATCCGACAGAATTCCGAGGACGACACCGGCGGAAAGAGCCAACGCCTTCCACAACGGCGTTTTCGCTGCAATGGGCGGGGTCGTCTTTTGACCGAAGATCGTTGCGAACGAAGGTACCTTCATCGTCTGCCTCCATCGGATCGACGTCCCCAATCTGGCGTCACCGCGCGCGCCGGCCGAGTTAATGGTTGTGAAATTGTGTGAAGCACGGTTTTGCAGCTGCTAACCCGCGGCGTTCGCCAAGCCCGACGTGAAGGAGACCCATAGAAACTTTGCTGCGTTGCAAAGTTCTCCGGTCGCTGTATGAATCTGCGGATCTGGGAGGACGGTCCAACCGTGGATGACGCGACGTTGGTCTTCGGCTCGTTCCGGCTGCTTCCCGCGCAACGGATACTGCTCAACGACGGAAAGCCGCTGCGCCTCGGCAGCCGCGCGTTCGACATTCTGGTCACGCTGGTCGAACGGGCCGGCGAGACGATCCCAAAGGAGCAGCTGATCGCCCGCACCTGGCCCGATACGGTCGTCGACGAGGGCGCCCTGCGGGTCCATGTCGCGGCACTGCGCAAAGCGCTCGGCGATGGCCGTAACGGCAGGCGCTACGTCACCAACAACCCCGGCCGAGGGTACGCCTTTGTCGCACCCGTTACGCGGGAGCACGCGCCGCACGTGGCCGCCCCCTCCGATGGCGTGGACGCAGGCAACAATTTACCGGCGCCGCTCACGCGCATCATCGGCCGCGACGAGATCATCGCCGCGCTGGCGGCGCAGCTGGCCCGGCGGCGTTTCCTGACCATCGTCGGTCCCGGCGGGATCGGCAAGACAACCGTGGCGCGTGCGGTCGCGGAGATCGCACGCGGGTCATACCGCGACGGGGCGTGGTTTGTTGGGCTCGCCTCCTTATCCGATCCCGGCCTGGTGCCCAGCGCCCTCGAGGGCGCACTGGGTTTGCATCCATCGGGAGCCAATTCCCTGACCGGCCTGGTCGCGTGGCTGCGCGACAAAGCTGCGCTGATTGTGCTCGACAGCTGTGAACACGTTGTCGGGGCAGCGGCGGCGCTGGCCGAGGCGGTGCTGAAGGCGGCGCCGGGCGTCAGCATATTGACCACGAGCCGCGAACCGTTGCGGGCGGAGGGCGAAGCCTTACATCGTTTGGCCGCGCTGGAGCTGCCGTCGGAGACGGTCGGTCTCACCCCCGGCGATGCCCTACGCTACTCGGCGGTGCAGCTGTTCGTCGAGCGCGCCATGGCGGCAGTAGATGGGTTCGGCGTTGCCGATGCGGACGTGCCGGCCGTTCTGGAGATCTGTCGCAGGCTCGATGGCATTCCGCTGGCGCTCGAGCTGGCGGCGGCGCGGGTCGGCGTCTTCGGTGTGCGAGACTTGGCGGCGCATCTCGACGATCGTTTCCGGCTTCTCACAAGCGGCCGGCGAACTGCTCTGCCCCGGCACCAGACGCTCTCCGCGACGCTCGACTGGAGCTATCAGCTTCTTCCGGAAGAAGAGCGCGCGGTTTTGCGCCGGCTCAGCGTGTTTGCCGGCGATTTCTCGCTGGAAGCCGCTGTCGCCGTCGCCGATACCGGTTCATCCGAAATCGTCGACCACGTCGCGAACCTCGTCGGCAAGTCGCTGGTCGCTGCCGATCCTCGCGGCGAGGTTGCTCAGTATCGCCTCCTCGACACGACACGCCTCTACGCATTCGAGAAGCTGAAGAGCTCGGGCGAGCTCCAACAAATCGCCCTGCGCATGCCGAACATTATCGTGCTGTGTTCGCCCATGCCGAGGCTGAAAGCGAGTCGCGGCCGCAAGCCGAGTGGCTGGCCATCTATGGCCGGCATCTCGACAATGTGCGCACCGGTCTCGATTGGGCATTTTCGCCGCAGGGTGACCCGCATATCGGCGTGGCGCTGACCGTCGCGGTTGTGCCGCTATGGGCCCAGCTATCGCTGTTGGGCGAGTGCCGCGAGCGGGTCGAGCGTGCCCTGGCCGTCCTCGACGGCGGCGAGCCCACGACCGCGCGGTCGCGCATGCAGCTTTCCGCGGCGCTCGGCTGGTCGCTGATGTACGGCGTCGGCCGTGCCCGAGAGGCCGGCCCCGCCTGGGCAGCCACGCTCGAGATCGCGGAACGGCTCGGCGACACGGCGTACCGGCTGCGCGCCCTTTGGAGCTTGTGCATCGACCAATTCAACAATGGCGAGCTTCGGACCGCGCTCGAGTTCGCCCGGCGCTTCGCCGATTTGGCCGCACAGACCGGCGACGCGATCGACTTGATGATGGCCGATCGCCTCCTCGCGACGGCTCTGCATTACTTCGGCGATCAACGCGAGGCGCGCCGTCACATCGACGGCGCACTCGCCCAGCTCGCGGCCTTGGCGCGGCAACCCCAGATCGTCCGCGTGCGGTTCGAGATGCGGGTGTCGACGCATTATTTCCAGGCCCGCATTCTGTGGCTGCAAGGATTTGCCGAGCAGGCGCTTCGCGTGGTCGAGCAAAATATCGAGGAAGGGAACGCCATCGGACAGGCTCTGTCCTTTTGCAGCGTCCTGGGCCAGGGCGCATGCCCGATCACCTATTGGGCGGGCGATCTCGCCGCTGCCGAGCGCTACGGCGCGATGCTGCTCGACCATACCGAGCGTCACCCTATACGCCTCTGGCATGTTTGGGCGCGCTGCTTCAACGGTCTGGTGAGGGCCAGGCGCGGCGATATCGGCGCCGGGCTGCGGGAGCTGCGCGCCGGGCTCGAACAGGCCGCTGAGGCGCGGTTTTTGCCGCGCTTTCTCCTGCTGCTTGGCGAGCTGGCGATGTTCCTTGGCAAGGCTGGCGAGACGGCGCTCGGGCTCGAAACGGTCGCTGAGGCGCTCGTACGCTGCGACGCGCGCGACGAGCTCTGGTACTTGGCCGAGCTGCTTCGTATCAAGGGCGAATTGATCTTGCTGGAGAATGCGCCGAATGCTGCCGGTGCAGCCGAAGCATATTTTGGGCGCGCGCTCGACTGTGCGCACCGGCAGGACGCTCTCGCTTGGGAGCTGCGAGCCGCCACCAGCCTCGCGCGATTGTGGCGCGGCCAGCAGCGCGCCGCGGAGGCTCATGACTTGTTGGAACGAGTCTACCGCCGCTTCACCGACGGTTATATGACAGCGGACCTGCAGCAGGCGAAAAACCTGCTCGCGCAATTGGGCTAACCCTTGCTCTCGTCTAGCGAACGGTTTGCCGGTTGTCGAGCGGGACGATCATCTTGCCGATCGGCCACAGGGCAATGTCGGCGAGCTTCAAGTGGGCCCAGGCGAAGGGCAGGCCGATGATCGTGATCGCCAGGCCGAGCGCGACGATAAGGTGCGCAAGAGCGAGCCACCATCCCGCCAAGACGAGCCAGATTAAATTACCCAAAGTGCCGAGCGGGCCGGTCCCGACATCGTTACGCCCTGTATATTCGGCGCGATTGACCGCTGTCTGACCGAACGGCAGCAGAGTGTAGAGCGCAATATTGGCAGCCGCCCGCGCCCAGGGGATGCCGACAATCGTAATCACCATTATGACCGCCGCCAGCAGCCATAGCGCCGCCATCCACACGCCGCCGGTGACGATCCACAAGACGTTGAGCAGCAGCCGGATCAGTGGCATGTTTATCCTGCCTGCCTTATTCCGCCTGTGCGAGGTCGCTTTCGCAAAGCTCAAGGCACTCACGCACGGCGCCGCGAGAGTCCGCCACAAACCCCTCGGCAGTCAATTTCCTTCGAGAAAGCGGAAACGCCGGAACCCGACGCGGCTCGCTGAACTCCCGAAATACTGCAGACCAGCCAGTGTCAGGACCGGCTTGCGTTCGGGCCCAATGCTTGCCGTCGAGAAATGCGCGCACCGAACCTTCGAGCGAAGGCATTCCCTGTGCTGCGAGGTATTCCGGACAGATAAAGTCGGAATTCAGCAATAGAAAAGGAATATTCCAGAATTTCAGTATTTGCAAAACGAAAGCCGGCGAAAACGCGTCACGGACAATAAGGATGCACTTTTGGCCGATCAGATCGCCGACCGTTTTGAAAAAGACCGGGTCGGCTTCGTGGTGAATGGGGATGGGTGCGGTGTGGACGGTGATCCCAAATTCGACTGCGGCGCGCTCGACATAACTGCGTGCGAGCTGAGCCCATTCATCAGCTGTGTCCGGAACGAACAGGCTGACATAGTTGCGGCCTCGAATGTCCGCCGGCCAGTCAGTCGGCAGATAACGCAGTGGCGCCAGCGCTAATAGGGATTGCGTTTCGAATGTATTGCGCAGCACGATCCGGGTATTGATACCCCCTCCGGCAAGCGACAGTGACCACGGCGTGACCCCGAGAGCTTTGAGCTGACAAAGGACACTTTCCTCGGTTTTCGCCGCGGCTGCGATCACGACGGTTCCGATAACAGAATATTGGGCAAGCACCTGATCGCGAACGATCGACCAGAGATCTTCCAGAGCGGCGATCCGAAGGTAGTCGGCCTCTGCATGGAGCTTTTTGGGGACGACGGCATCCTCTGAAATGCAACACACGATTACGGGAGTGATCTGTGAAAGAAATTCGATCGACTGGCTGACCATTTCATCGAGAAACGTTTCTCGGCCCCAGAACGGCCGGTCTACGATCAGCAGAAGGCGGCGTAAGGCTGCGACCACTCGATCACCAATAATCGCCAATGCTTTGTCTTGTGTCCGTGCGGCCGCGATCGCCGCCTTTTGGGCGGCGGTGGCGAGCTCCGCCAACGGCAACTCGCCATAAGCGGCGGATACGATCGCCTCACACACACCGGCAAGGTCCGGAAGATTTTGGGTCGCGTGATATGGCCGAAAGCCGTCAAAGGCGTTGCGAGTCGCCAAGACCGGAATCCCCCTCGCCAGGGCCTCGCCGACCTTGATTTTTATTCCGGTCGAAAATTCGAGAGGCGCGATAATGATATCAATATTGTTGTAAAATTCGGCTATGTCCTCGACAAACCCGATTTTTCGTAAGAAGGCATAGCTCTGATCAATCCCTTGGCAGACATTGCCGGCCATCAATATTTCGATCGGCAAATTGTAAAGCTTCACGTAGGGGACAAGAGTTTCAAGAAATCGGCGCAAATTGACTATGTTCACCGAATTGTAGGCGCCGATAAAACCCAGCCGGAGCGGACGCTCATGGTCATAGCCAATGGCGTTGGGCGCTGCGTCGGACCGGGGCGCGATACGGTCGTCCCAATAAGGCAGGCAAACAACCGGTTTCTCGGTCATTTGCTGGATAACTTGTTGTTCCGACTGCTTGATTGCAAAGATTAAGTCGCTTCGATTAAATCCGATGCTTTCCTGCTGCTGACTGGTATAAAAAAATTCTGCCGCCACGCCGTTTTTCTCAAACGCTTCTCGGCGCCCTGAAAACAGATCGTGGGTATCAAGAATTTTAAAAATGCTCTTTGGCGTGTAATCGAAGGCTTTTGATAGAAACGTGTAATTTACCAAAAAGACATCAAAGCGATGCCGAGAGAACAGCCAGTTGAGGTATTGCCCTATGTTATCGTCCCACCACTCGTCAATGTCGTGGTGGTACTCACGCGCCGGCTGATGCAGGGGTCTGCTGTTCGGAATCACCGCAAAAAAATCGAAGCTGCTGACCAGCTCCTTATAGTAGGTGGGTATCTGGGCTTCCCAGTCCTTGTCGAGTGGATACAGCAGGAACGAGACCGCGAAATCGAGCTTCCTGAACAAAGCCAAGGTCTGGAAGACCCGATTGCGGTTACCATAGTCGCGCGGGATTGGCGGCGTCGTGGAAAGGATGACAACCGACCGGCGCGGCAACTCATCGATCATAAGATGCCATAGGGAGAATCCGCCGCCAATCGCCTGCATCGCCGGCGAGGAACCGAGCAAGCGCGCCGACAGCCTGCACCTGCTTTTCAAAGAGCTGGGGATCGTCGAGATCGATGAAGAGGCCAATCATGCCGCGATTTCTTGGCGCCAAATGATCAAGAAAATCGAGAACCCGGTGTATATCGGCGTCGTGGTTTGCATCTTCTCTTGCTGCTTCTGCCCCGTGCGCGACGAGATCGGAAATCACCTGCCAAAATATGCGTCGGCGCAGCCACGCCTGGCTCGTTCTCTCGGCATGGACGCGATGATGCACAACAATTTTTGGATTATAGACAGCGTGGTATCCCAATTCCTGTATCTTTGTCGAGACACTCAACTCTTCATTTCAGCGTCGTATCCCAATTCCTGTATCTTTGTCGAGACACTCAACTCTTCGTTTGACAACAGAACCCGACCAATCCGACCCAGATTTTCGGGGAATAACCCTGCCTGCTCGAGGGCCTGCCTGCGGAACGCAACATTGGTGCCGGCAAGCCATTCTTCGGCTTGGAGTATCCGTGTTTCCGCACCGCGATCGAGGATCGACAAAAAGCTTTCGAGGCGGGGATTCAACCAGGACCCGACTTCAACAGTGCCACAGAAAAAGAGAGGCGGGTGCAATAGGTTACGACACTGACTTTCAGTGTTAGCACTACAATCGTCTACCGACGGTGTGTCAGGTCAGGCGGCGCGCTCGTGCAGATTGGGCGGCAGGGCGATGCCAGCGGCCTGGAAGACGCTGCCGACTTGGCCGGCGACGGCAGTGCGGGCGGTGATGGCCCTGCCGTCCTTTTCGATCGTCGCCTCCTGCAGGCGATCGAGGTCGTGTAGCAGGTCGGCCCATTCGATCACCAGGCCGTGGCTGCGGCACAGATCGGCCAGCTCCTTCTGCAGCGTCAGGGCGAGGAACGAGCAGAATACATGGCCGCGGATAGCGGCGTCGCTGGAATGATAGATCGGGCGGGTGCGCAGGATCGCCTTGGCGCGGCGGAACAGATCCTCGACCTGCAGCAGATCGCGGTAGCGCAACACCGCCTGCAGTGGCGTGACCCGGGCGTTGGTGCGCAGCACGAAGACGCCGTCGAAGCGCGCCTCCTCGGCCAGTTTGCCGGGATCTATCTCGAAGGCCGGGCCGGGCTTGCCATCCCCGCTTGGTGTCCGGCGCAGGTAGCGGCGGTAGGCGGAATTGCCGATCAGCGCTTTGTCGCCGCGCGCGAGCTGTTTGCTGAGCCCGGCGACGATCGCCTGCCGCTCGTTGCGCTCGCGTTCCGCCTCGGCCTCGTTGCGGCACAGGATGTAGCGCGCCGCACCAAGCTTGACCTCCTTGACGAAGAGCTGGGTTTCGCCGCGCGCGCGATCGACGAGCAGCGGCGTCAGGGGCTGCTCGTCCTCGAGCACAAGACGGCGGACGACGGCGGTACTGCGCTCGCGGGCGCCGAGAATGTATTCCAGCTTGCGCTCTTCCAGCGCGGTGATCGTGGCGGCTGAGATCATGCCGCGGTCGGCGACGACGCATACCCGGCCGATATGAAAGCGCTCGCGCAGACGGTCGACGACCGGCAACAGCACAATGGCATCAGCCGTGTTGCCCGGCAGCATCTCGGTGCAAATCGGCCGGCCCTCACCGTCGATGACGACAGCCAGGATCATCTGCTTCAGGTCGGCGCGATGGTCCTTCGAGTGGCCGTAAGCCCCCAGACTCTCGCCGCCAGCGCCGTAGAACGACAGGCTGGTCGTGTCCATGAAGACCAATGAAAGATCGCTGAACAGATCCCGGCGGCGCTCGAACAGGCGCTCCTCGATCAGGTCCTTGATGCAGCGCGGCGCCAGCGCGTCGGCGCCGGCCGGGGCGATCTCCTCGCCCAGCCAGGCCATCGCCCGGTAAAAGTGGTGCAGTTGCAGCTCCTCGATCCCGGCGATCCGGTACTCGGCCACCCATTTCTCGCAGCTGCGATCCGAGCCCGATACGAACAGCCGATGCAGGACGCTGGCGAAGACGGCGCGCTCGACGGCAAACTCAAAACCGCGATCCGTGAGCAGCTGGCCCAGCACTTCGGCAATCCCGAGCCGTTCCCAGAGCCGCCCAAACAGCAGTGGACCGCCAGTGCGGGTGCAGGCGATGCGGCCCGCCTCCATGTCGGACAGGATAATCGCACGATCGCAATGCCGCACCAGTGAAGCCGCCAGACGCTCCAGTTCGCCGCTCGCCAGCAGCACGTCCTTGCGGCCGAGCGCGCGGATAATGCGCTGGCGGACACGGCCGCCCTCGCGCTCACTCTCGACGAGGTAGAGATAGGTGTGGCCTCGGGCCGTCTTCTCGCGGACGTACATCCCGTGTGTTGTCCGCGTGTCTGAAAAAGAAATCAAGCAATATCCACTAATATCACCGCAAATGTTCCACTACACTATTGGACGAGATCCGAAAATCGACCCTCCGTATCACAGCAATCAATCACTTACCGGATCGCCACCCCTGCTCACTGTTCAAGTTGGGCCAAACGGTCCACGATGCGAGAGGCGCGGATCGCACTGCCCGTCGTCTCGCCATCATCATGCATGCCATGCTGCGACACGGCACCGAGTTCAAACCGGTGTAGCCGCGGAGCGCCTACCAGACAGGAGGTCGAACCGAGCTCCCGAGCGGAGCGACGCCCGAGGGAGGGAACAGATGACGGCGCCGATTCTGTAGCAG
>JBJMQW010000342.1:0-10711 GCA_045802495.1 Allostellaceae bacterium
ACGCCGATCGGCTTTTGTGCCGCTTCGAGTATAGGGCCCTGCTCGATATGCGCCTCGAAATAGGCGGCGACCGGCCGGCCGCCCACGGGTTCCGGGCCGGCGAAGCCGATCCGGTCGAGCTCCGCCCCCAGTTTGACGCCGGTGACATTGTCCGGCAGCGCCAGGCCGTCAGCGAGATCGAAAACCCCGGCGAACACCCCCGAGCCGATCATTGCCGGCGAGAAGCGCGAGCCCTCCTCGTTGGTCCAGGCGACGATGTCGATCGGCGCTGCGGTCTCGTAGCCGAGATCGTTCAGCGTGCGAACCAGCTCGAGCCCCGCCAGAACACCGTAGGCGCCGTCGAACTTGCCGCCGGTCGGCTGGGTGTCGAGATGGCTGCCGGTCATGACCGGCGGCAGGTTCGGGTCGCGGCCGCCGCGGCGCGCAAAGATGTTGCCGATCTTGTCGACCCGCACTGTGCAGCCGGCCTCCTCGCACCAGCGGATGAATAACCGGCGCGCCTCGCCGTCGAGGTCGCTCGCCGCCAGCCGGCATACCCCGCCCTTCGCCGTCGCGCCGATCCGCGCCAATTCCATCAGGCTCGCCCACAGCCGCTCACCATTCACGCGCAGGTTGCGCCTGCCACTGGCAGCTGGATTTTCCGCGCTCATGCGGTGGCGGCGCCATCGACCGGTAATGCAGCGCCGGAGACAAACGACGCCTCGTCGGAAATCAGGAACAGCGCGGCATTGGCGATCTCCTCGGGCCTGCCGGTGCGGCCCATCGGGTTCTGTCGGCCGCGCTGCTGGACAAGCGCCTCCTTGTCCTGGCCTGCCGTACGCTGCTGGTCGGGCCGGGCGACAAACACGCGCAGCATCGGCGTGTCGATTGGGCCCGGACAGATCGCATTGACCCGGATCTTTTCGGGCGCCAGCCGTTTGGCGAGCGAGCGCACGAACCCGACCACGCCGAACTTCGCCATCGAGTAGACCGGGCTGAAGGCGGAGCCCTGGATGCCGGAGGTCGACGCGGTGTAAAGCAGGCTGCCGCCGCCGCGGACGCGGATTTCGGGGATCGCCGCCTCCGTCGTTACCAGCACGGTGCGCAGGTTGAGGTCGATCGCGGTCTCGAAATCGGCCATCTCGATCCCCTCGATCGAAGCTGGGCCCGGATGGCCGACATGGTTCCACACAAAGTCGAGCCCGCCAAACGCATTGGCCGTGCGGCGCACGATGCTGCGGGCGAAATCGTCTTGGCGCAGATCGCCGACGATCCCGACCGCCCGACCGCCCGCGGCGGTAATCTCTCCGACGACCGCGTCGACACCGGCTTGGTCGATGTCGACAACTCCAACCGCTGCGCCTTCCCGGGCGAAACGGATGGCTCCGGCGCGACCCATCCCTGAAGCCGCCGCGGTAACGAGGCCAATTTTACGTTCGAGCCGCACGTCTCTCACTCCCTCAAGCCGCGATTTCCTTGCCCTGGTAGAGCCCGTCGAGCGCCGCGCCATAAACTTCGCGGATCACATGGCGCTTGATCTTCAGCGTCGGCGTCATCTGGCCGTTTGCAATCGTAAAGGGTTCGGTCGCGATGACAAAGCGCCGTACCCGCTCATTCGACGAGAGCGTCTGGTTGACCCGCGCAACGACAGCCCCGATCGCTTTGACGAAGTTGGCATCATCGGCAAGCGTGGCCAAATCCGCCGGCCCGTAGCCGGCGATGAAATCCGCGTCCGGAACGATGACGGCCACAAGGTAGGGGTGGCGGTCACCGAAAACCATGACCTGCGCAATTTCGGGCTCGAGTGTCAGATAACCTTCGACGCGCGCCGGCGAAATCATCTCGCCGCCGGACGTCTTGATGAAATCACGCTTGCGGTCGGTGATCCGGAGATAGCCGTCCGCGTCGATGGTTCCGACGTCGCCGGTGTGCAGCCAGCCGTCTTCGAGGGCGCGTGCCGTCGCGTCGGGATCGTTCCAATAGCCCTTCATGACATTGTCGCCGGCGACGAGGATCTCCCCGTCACCGGCGACGCGCACCCGCACCCCATCGACGGGAGGCCCGACGGTGTCGATCTTGATACGTCTCGGCGGATTGCAGCTGATGACGGGCCCCGCCTCGGTCTGCCCGTAGCCCTGCAACAGGGTGATCCCAAGCGCCAGAAAGAAGCGGCCGATCTCGGGATTGAGGGGGGCGCCGCCAGAGACCATTGCTTTCAATCGGCCGCCGAAGCGGGCACGCATCCTGGCGCGAACGAGGCGGTCGAGGAAGGGATCGAGAAGACGCTCGCCGATGCTTGGGGGTTGCGATAGGAGCCGCTTGCGCCCGATCGCCGCCGCCTGGTCGAAGAGCTTCTGAGCGACCCCGCCCTTGCGCTCCACTCCGAGCCGTATCCGCTGGTGCATGGTCTCGTAGAGGCGCGGCACTGCAGTCATGATCGTCGGTCGCGCCTCGAGCATATTGGCGCTGAGCGTCTCGGCACTTTCGGCAAAGTATATCTGTGCCCCGATCGAGATTGGAAACATCTCGCCGGCGGTATGCTCGTAGGAGTGCGAGAGCGGCAAAAAGCTCAGGAACACTTCGTCGCCGAGGCCGAGCATCTCCAGCACCCGATGGGCGCCGCCGCAATTCGCCAAGATGTTGCGATGGCTGGTCATCACACCCTTCGGGGTGCCTCCGGTCCCCGAAGTGTAGATCAGGCAGGCGATGTCGTCCGGCTCAATCGTCGGCACCAAGTCCGGGGTTTCATCCGCAACGCCGGACCCGCGCACCAGCATCTCGTCCCACGAAAGAAGATCGACCGTGCTCGCCTGCCCGATTGCCGGCTCGATCGCGATCACCGCGTGCACTGCGTCGACCTGATTGGCCGCTGCCAGCACCCGCGCCGACAACGCCGGTTTGGAGACGATCACCGCGCGCGCCCCGCTATTGGCAAAGACGTGCCGGTGATTTTCGATGGTATGCGTCACATATGTCGGGACGGTGATCGCCCCAGCGCTCATGATCGCGAGATCGGCGATGATCCATTCCGGCCGATTCTCCGAAACCAAGCCGACCCGATCGCCGCGCCCGACACCCAGCGATTGCAGGCTCCGCGCGAGGCGGCGCACATCTCGCGCCACCGCCGCCCAACTAAGAGGTCGATAGCTGCCGTCCCGCTTGGCCCATAGGAACGGCTTCTCGCCCAGCCGCCCGGCCTGGTCAAAGAACATCGTCGGCAGGCTGCGGCAGTTGCTGTAGTCCATGCTTCCCCCATCTCCCCGCCATCTCTTTACGGGTTTTGCGACGATTGCGGAATAGCGGGCTGCAAGCCGCCGGCTGTTAAATCTCGGGGTTCCTCCCATATCCACAACCAGGACAATGGATTGAGGCCAGGTCATGCAAGTGCGTTCGGTGGCGGAGTTAGCGGCAGACGACAGAAAAGCTGCGCCAGACGCGTTGCCGGAATGGGATCTATCCGACCTGTATCCCGGCCGTGACAGCGAGGCCCTGCACCGCGATCTGACCGACCTTACTGTAAATGCCGAGACCTTTCGCGCCGCCTTCGAGGGCCGCCTCGCCGGCCTTTCGGGGGCCGAGCTCGGTGCCGCGATCGCGTCCTATGAGCGTCTGCAGGAAAAGATCGGCCGCATCATGAGCTATGCCTCGCTCATCCACGCCGGCGATCTGAGCAATCCAGAAATCGGCCGCTTTTATCAGACCCTCCAGGAGCGGACGAACGCCATTTCAACCGGATTGCTGTTTTTCACATTGGAGATCAACCGGCTCGAAGAGGCTGATCTGGAGGCCAAGCTCACCGATCCGGTCCTCGCCCGCTATCGGCCGTGGCTCCGTGATGTTCGCGCTTTTCGCCCACATCAGTTGAACGACGAGCTGGAAAAGCTGTTGCACGAAAAGTCCGTGGCGGGTCGCGCCGCGTGGGTGCGGCTTTTTGATGAGACCATTGCCGATCTGCGGTTTCCGTTCCGCGGAAAAGAGCTGACGGAGCCAGAGGCGCTCGATCTTCTGTCGGACCGTGACGCGGATATCCGGCGCGAGGCGGCGCTCACAATCGGCGAGGTCTTGGGAAGAAACGTTCGGACCTTCGGCTTGATTATAAACACGCTCGCCAAGGATAAGGAGATCGAGGATCGCTGGCGGCACTTTGCGCGTCCGATTTCATCGCGCAACCTGGCAAACTTTGTCGAGGACGAGGTCGTCGACGCGCTGATCACGGCGGTACGTGCAAGCTACCCGAGGCTATCGCATCGATATTACCGGCTGAAGGCGCGCTGGTTCGGGATGGAAACCATGCCCTTCTGGGATCGCAATGCGCCTTTGCCCGAGCAGGAGGAACGTACGATCCCCTGGTCCGAGGCCAAGGAAACGGTGCTGTCTGCATACCATGCCTTCTCCGCCGAAATGGCGACGGTCGGCCGACGCTTCTTTGCCGGCGGGTGGATCGACGCGCCAGTGCGGCCCGGCAAGGCATCGGGCGCGTTCGCCCACCCGACGGTGCCGAGTGCCCACCCTTATCTGCTGCTCAATTACCAAGGCCGAGTGCGCGACGTGATGACTCTCGCGCACGAACTGGGTCACGGCGTCCACCAGCTGCTTGCGAACCGACAGGGCTATTTGATGGCCGACACTCCGTTGACGCTCGCAGAGACCGCGTCGGTGTTTGGGGAGATGCTGACCTTCCGCAAGCTGCTTGCCGCCGATCCCGATCCGCAGCGGCGCCGAATCATGCTCGCCGCCAAGGTCGAGGACATGCTGAACACGGTGGTGCGGCAGATCGCGTTCGTGACCTTCGAGCAGAACGTGCACGATCGGCGCCGCGAGGCCGAGCTGACTCCAGACGAGCTCGCCGAAATCTGGCTGAAGATTCAGCGTGAGAGCCTTGGTCCGGCGCTTCAATTGGACGGAGTGTATCGGCATTACTGGTCGTATATCCCTCACTTCATCCATACGCCGTTTTATGTCTACGCCTATGCCTTCGGCGATTGCCTGGTGAACTCGCTCTACGCGGTCTACGAGAATGCACACCAAGGCTTCGCCGAAAGGTACCTCGAAATGCTGCGGGCCGGCGGGACCTTGCGCCATCGAGAGCTGCTCGCCCCCTTTGGTCTCGACGCTGCGGATCCGTCCTTCTGGTCGAAAGGCCTTTCGGTCATAGCCGGCTTCATCGACGAGCTGGAACGATTAGATTGAGAACGGCGAACACGGCGAGCTTGGGCTGCGGACACGCGGGCCATTGACAGACGACAATTCCCTGACCGGGCGTGTCCGGCGCTACGCCCAGGTGTCGAGCGCCATGGGCGGGCTCGCGGCACGGCTTGCGGGCGAGCGGTATCTCGGTTTCAACCTCGACCGTGGCCGTCACGCCGCCGAACTCAAGGCAGTGCTCGGCGGCATCAAGGGACCGCTGATGAAGGTGGCGCAGCTGCTCGCCACAATCCCGGACGCATTGCCCAAGGAGTACGTGCAGGAGCTGGTGCAGCTGCAGGCCAACGCGCCCGCAATGGGCTGGCCGTTTGTCAGAAGGCGAATGGCCGGCGAGCTCGGCGCCGATTGGCAGAGCAAATTTCGCCATTTCGATAGAACCGCGGCGCGGGCCGCCTCACTGGGGCAAGTGCATCGGGCGACCGCACTCGACGGGACTGCGCTCGCCTGCAAGCTGCAATATCCCGACATGGCCTCGGCAGTGGAAGCCGATCTGCGCCAGCTGAAGCTCGCGATGAGCATCTACGAGCGTTATGACCGGGCAGTCACGACCGCAGAGATCCATGCCGAGATCTCCGACCGGCTACGCGAGGAACTCGATTACCAGCGCGAAGCCGCGCATATGCGGCTCTACGGCAATATGTTGCGCGCTGAACCCGGCGTGGCAGTACCGATGCCTATTCCGGAGCTTTCGACAAGCCGGCTGCTGATAATGACTTGGCTCGACGGTGCGCCGATCTTGGATATTGCTGCGGCGCCGCTCGCTGAGCGAAACGAAATTGCGTTGCGCATGTTTCGGATCTGGTACGTGCCATTTTATTACTACGGCGTCATTCATGGCGACCCGCACCTCGGCAATTACACGGTCGCGTCGGATCGGACCGTCAATCTTCTCGATTTCGGTTGCGTTCGCATTTTCCGCGCCTCCTTTGTACGAGGCGTCATCGATCTCTACCATGCTCTGCAGCACGGCGATCGCAATCTCGCCGTTCATGCCTATGAGAGTTGGGGTTTCGGCAATCTGTCGCGTGAGATCATCGATGTGCTGAACCGCTGGGCACAATTCGTCTACGGCCCATTGCTGGAAGATCGCGAGCGACTGATCCAGGAAAAGGGAAGCGGCGCCAACGGAGCAACGGTCGCCGAGAGTGTCCATCGCGACATTCGCCGGCTTGGCGGCGTCAGGCCGCCCCGCGAATTCGTGTTCATGGACCGCGCCGCGATCGGGCTCGGCTCGGTCTTTCTTCATTTGAAGGCCGAGATCAACTGGTATCGGTTGTTTCATGAGCTGATCGACGATTTCGACGAGGCCGTGCTCGCAGCCCGCCAAGAGGCGGCGCTCAAAGCGGCAGGCGTGCCGAGAGCGGAGGTTGTCAAAAGGAGACGAGGGCGTCGATCTGGATAGGCGCCGTTCAGAGGCACACTAGCCAACCATATTGCTCCCGTGCTCTCGCCCGGGCACACTGGCTTCTCGGAAACCAGCGGTCGATCAACATGAGATTGTTCGTGCTTGCGGCGGTTGTGCCGGTCCTCTTAGGCGGATGCACCCCGTTCATCCCGATCAAGGACGCGCTCACCACGAGCGCGGTCAAGCCTACCGGAAATATTCCGCCGGAATTTCTCGCCTTCAACAATTATGACCTGCAGGTGAATGCGGTAATAGCCGACCAGCTGTGCACCACGCCCTACATCCTCGACGCCGAGAAATCGCTCCGCGCCACGCCGGGCGAGCTTCTGGCGTGGCACGGCCGCTGCGAACCCTACGAGATCAGGCTCGACAATTTGGCCGAGCACTTCGGCCCGTAATCTGCCAGCTCAAGCCGCGCGCCGATGATTTTCCCCCTGCAGGAACCGCGACCGCGGAGCCGGTGCTGATCAAGCCGACAGGAGGGAGCTAAGAGAGGCCACCCCACCGCCATCGCGGGCGGCTCATAGATGTCGCGCAGCAGCGGCACGACGCCGGCGAGGCCGAGGGGGCGCGGAACTCGCCTGTATTCCGAACAAACCGCCATGCACCCAACCTCGAATCCCAATTCAGAAAGCCGGATGGCGCATGCTACGCTCCCCAAGCAACCGCAATTTACCGATCTGGCAATGGGAATGACGAAGACGGTTTTGGTGACGGGTGGGGCGGGGTATATCGGCAGTCACGCGTGCAAGGCGTTGGCGCGAGCCGGATACAAGCCGGTAGTCTATGACAATCTGTCACGCGGCCATCGCGCGGCAGTGCGCTGGGGACCGCTTGTTGAGGGCGACATTGCAGACCGCGCCGGCGTGGCAGCAGCGCTCGACCAACATCGAGCATCAGCAGTCATGCATTTTGCAGCTTACGCCTATGTCGGCGAATCGGTTGGCGATCCGGCGACCTATTATCGCAACAATCTTCTCGGCTCTCTCTCTCTGCTCGGCGCGATGCGCGACGTTGGGGTCGATCAAATCGTCTTTTCCTCGACCTGCGCGACGTATGGCACGCCCGCCAGTACTCCGATTCGCGAGACCGCGCCGCAGCAGCCGGTCAATCCGTATGGCGAGACAAAGCTGGCGATCGAGCGGGCTCTTCATTGGTACGGCCAGGCTTATGGCCTGAGATCAGTGTCGCTGCGCTATTTCAATGCCGCCGGCGCGGATCCGGATGGCGAGATCGGCGAGATGCACGACCCGGAGACGCATCTGGTTCCGCTCGTTCTGCAGACTGCCCTGGGGGACCGATCGCACCTCGATGTCTACGGAACGGATTATCCAACCCCCGACGGGACCGCCATCCGCGACTACATTCATGTCCAGGATCTTGCGGACGCCCACCTACGAGCGTTCGAACATCTCGGCGCCGGAAAGCAAAGCGCGGCGCTGAACCTCGGGACCGGCCACGGCCATTCAGTACGCGAGGTGGTTCGGGTTGCCGAGGCCGTTGGCGGGCGGCCAGTCCGGTGCCGCGATACGGCACGTCGGCCTGGCGACCCGCCGGCGCTCGTCGCCGATCCCAGCCTCGCAGCCGAGCTTCTTGGCTGGCGCGCGCGGATGTCCGATCTCGAAACGATCGTGCGGACCGCTCTTGCCTGGCACACGAGCAGCGCCGGTCGTGCCGCTGCCTCTCAATCATAGGTCCCGGAGCGATCGGAATGAATCATATGATCACCCGTTATGCGAGCGCAATGCCACCCACAGGTCCGCCGCGACAGAAGTCCCTGGAGCTTCCGGTATGTCCGTGATCGAAATCGAGGAGGTTGGGACACTGCACCCACCGGCGCGTGAAGCGAAGATCGACCCGCCTGGCCCTGTGCGCGTGCACGGGAAGTTCTTCTTCGTCGGGGAGACGAAGCACTTTGTCAAAGGGGTCACCTACGGCCCTTTCCCGACGGGTCGCCATGGCGCGCCATTCCCCGAGCGCGCGATGGTCGACGCCGATTTCGCGCTGATGGCCGAGGCCGGCATCAACACCGTTCGCGTGTTTACGGTCCCCCCGGTGTGGCTGCTCGATGCAGCCCAAGAGGCCGGCTTAAAGCTGCTGGTCGGGCTCCCCTGGTCGCAGCATATCGCTTTTCTGGACAGCCCGGCGACGCAGCAGCAGATCCGCGAGGCTGTGACCGCCGGTGTACGAGGCTGTTGCTGCCACCCCGCGATTTTTGCCTACCTGGTCGGTAACGAAATTCCCCCCGATATGGTTCGCTGGCATGGCGCCGAGCCAGTACGCCGCTTTCTCAAGAGCCTCGTAGCCTGCGTTAAGGCAGAACACCCCGGCGCGCTGGTCAGTTATGCGAACTATCCGTCCACCGAATACCTCACCGTCGACTTCACCGATTTTGTCTGCTTCAACGTTTATCTCCACGATCAACTCGCCTTTCGTCGGTACATCGCGAGACTGCACAATGTCGCCGTCGATCAGCCACTGGTCCTGACGGAATTCGGAGTTGATTCATACAGCGAGGGAGAGGAGGAGCAGCGCCGCGTTCTCTCCTGGCAGATTCACACTGCCTTCGAGGCGGGAATAGCCGGAACATTTGTTTTCGCCTGGACCGACGAGTGGTTTACCGGCGGACATTTGGTCGAGAATTGGGCGTTCGGCCTCGTCGACCGGGCGCGCCAACCCAAACCCTCGTTTGACGAGATCGTGCGCCAGTATAACGGAACTCTGCCGCCGCCGCTGCAGCGCTACCCGCGCGTGTCGGTGGTCGTTTGCGCCTACAATGCCGAGCGCACAATCGACCAGTGTCTCGCCTCGCTCGCAGAGCTCAGCTACCCCGATTACGAGGTTATCGTCGTCAATGACGGCTCGCACGATCGAACGCTCGAAATCGCCCGGAGCTATGGCTATTGTCGGATCATCGACCAGCCCAATAAGGGGCTGAGCGTCGCCCGCAATGTCGGTGCCCAAGCCGCCAACGGCGAGATCGTCGCCTACACCGACAGCGATTGCGTCGCAGACCCCGATTGGCTGACCTACCTTGTCGCAAAACTGGAGGCAAGCGGCCTCGCCGCCTGCGGCGGACCCAACTTCCCGCCGCCCGAAAACAATCTGGTGCCCGCGGCGGTCGCGGTGTCGCCGGGCGGCCCGACCCATGTGCTGATCAGCGACGAGGTTGCTGAACACATCGCTGGCTGCAACATGGCGTTTCGCCGCGATGCGCTGCTGCAGCTCGGCGGCTTTGATCCAATCTACCGCGCCGCCGGCGACGATGTCGACATCTGCTGGCGGTTCCAGGATGCAGGCTACACGATCGGCTTCAGCGCGGCCGCGATGGTCTGGCATTTCCGCCGCAACACCGTCGCTGCTTATTGCGCTCAGCAGCGCGGCTACGGCAAAGCCGAGGCGCTCGTCTATTCGAAACACCCCTTTCGCTTCAATCTGTTTGGCCAGGCGAAGTGGCTCGGCCGCATTTACGGCGACCTCTCCACCTCGCTGCTGCTGTCGCGCCGTCCGATCATCTATTCCGGAACATTCGGCCGCGGCCTGTTTCAGACGATGTACGAACCGCCGTCCTCGCTGACCGCCTTTATGCCGTTGAGTTTCGAGTGGAGTATTGCCGCCCTGCCGCTGGCCGTCGCCGGCATTGCGGGCGGCGGATGGCTCTGGCTGCTGACGGTTCCGCTGCTCGTCACCTGGGTGATGTGCATCAATGGCGCCCTCAAGGCGCCGATCGAGGAGCGCTTCAGCGGTCTCAAGGCGCGCGCGCTGGTTGCTCTGCTGATCTATCTCGGTCCGCTGCTGCGCGGCCTGGAGCGGAGCAAATGGCGGCTCCGGGAAATGCGGGCGGAAGACCACATCGGTTTGGCCGAGACCGCGCAGCGCGCGCGCATCTCATGGCCGGCGAGGGCGTTCTGCCTTTCTTTTTGGAGTGATGTCGGAACCGAGAAGGAAGCGCTGATCTGCGGGTTGATGGATTTTCTTGTGCCGCAAAAGTATTTCGTCGTTCCGGATGTCGGTTGGAGCAGTTGGGATTTGCAAATCGCCCGCGGCCTGTGCAGCCGTGCGCTGGTCGTGGTCTGTTCCGAGAATCACGGTGGCTCCCGACGGCTTTTGCGCGTGCGCTGC
>JBJMQW010000343.1:0-3782 GCA_045802495.1 Allostellaceae bacterium
CCACGGTCCGCAGCGCCTTCTCCACCCGCTGCGTCGCGCCGGACCCAAGGGCTCCGGCCAATTCGAACGCATCTCCTGGGAGCTGGCGCTCGACGAGATCCACGAGCGCGTCACCGAAATCATCGGCCGGTGGGGTCCGCAGGCGGTCATGCCGCTCAACTATGCCGGCCCGCACGGCTTTCTCGCCGGCGACAGCATGTCTTCGCGCTTCTTCAATCGCCTCGGTGCGACGCAGCTTTACCGCCGCGCCCTCTGCGGCGGCGTGCGCAGCGAGGCCTGGGCAGGAACCTACGGGCTCGTTCCCGGTTGCCCGCCCGAATTCGCCGGGCACGCAAAGCTCAATGTCGTCTGGGGCAACAACGCGACGGTTGCCAATCTCCACCTCGTCCGCGAAATCCGCAAAGCAAAGCGCTCGGCCGGCAAGCTCGTCGTCGTCGATCCGCTGCGCACCAAGATTGCCGAACAAGCGGATCTCCATCTGCAATTGCTGCCCGGCACCGATACACTCCTGGCCTGGTCAGTTGCCGCGGAGCTCGAGCGCTCAGGCTCGCTAGACGTCGAGTTCATCGCCGCCCATGTGCTGGGAGCGGAGGAATTCATGACGCTGGCCCGGGAATGGCCTGTGGCCCGGGCGGCTGCGGTTTGCGGCCTCGAAGAGAACCAGATCCGGACCTTCGCTCAGTGGCTCGCCGAAGCCGATCCCCTCGTGCTGGCTCCAGGCAATGGCCTGGAGCGCGGCCGCAATGGCGGCAGCGCCATTCGCGCGGCGATCGCGTTGCCGGCATTGCTCGGCAAGCTGGGCAAGGGCAACGGCATCGTGCTCGGTGCGGGCAATGCTTTCCCCAAGACTTTGGCCAAGCTGCAGGGTTCGGATCTGATCCCCGCGGGGACTCGGACACTCACCATCAACGATGTCGGTCGACATCTGGCGGAGGACGATATCGACCCCCCGCTGCGCGGGCTGTTCATCTACAATCACAATCCGATCGTCGTGCACCCCGACCAGAACCGCATGCGGCGCGGACTTGGGCGCGACGATGTGTTCGCGGTCGGCATCGATCTGACGATGACCGAAAGCATGAGCCACTGCGATGTGGTTCTGCCGGCGGCGACTCATTTCGAATGTGCCGATCTCTATCCGTCATACGGCCATCACTGGCTGCAGCGCGCCGAGCCGGTAATTCCGCCGGTAGGCGAGTCGCTGCCGAACACCGAGATCTTCCGGCGCCTCGCCGCCCGCTTCGGCTTCACCGAGGCTTGTTTTACAGCGACGGACGAGGAGCTGATGGACGATGCCGTCGATATGACCGACGCCCGGCTCGGCGGCGTTCGGCCGAGCCAGATCTCGACCGGCCGGGCTCTGCCGATGCCGGCACCTGACGGCGAGCCAATGGTTCTCTTCGACAATATTTTTCCCGACACCCCTTCCGGCCAGATCGAACTCAAATCGGAAACTTTGGCCAAAAGGTGGGGCGCGGCGGCCTTGCTGCCCGGATGGCGAGAGCGCGACGGCTCTCACCCGCTGATGTTGATTTCTCCAGCCTCCGACAAACGCATCTCCTCGACCCTTGGCGACCTTGGCGGCTCCCGCAGCGCGCCGCCGCTTTTGATGAACGCAAAGGATGCAAGAGCGAGAAGCCTCGAGCGCGGCAGCAACGTGCGAGTGTGGAACGACCGCGGCGAAGTCATCCTGCGGCTCGAGGTGACCGACGCCGTGCGGCCCGGCGTCGTCGCCAGCGAGAAGGGCGCGTG
The DNA here is from genome assembly GCA_045802495.1 of Allostellaceae bacterium. Classification (GTDB taxonomy): domain Bacteria; phylum Pseudomonadota; class Alphaproteobacteria; order ATCC43930; family CGMCC-115725; genus AP-15. Next base: position 1,753 of record JBJMQW010000343.1, read on the forward strand.
GCTCATGACGAGCCCTACCGGTCAGACGATCTCTGCCCTCGTCTCCGCAGATCTCAAGGCCGACCTCGCCGAAGGCGCCTGCTTCAACGACACCCCGGTCGAGGTCAGCTCAGCTTAAACCGGCTGCCCTCTACAATTGCGCGACGCCGGCGCGAGCGCAATCTTCGTCCTGTTGTGAGGTGCCGCCGCCGACGCCGCAGGCCCCCTCGACGACGCCGTTGCGGATGATCGGGACGGCGCCCTGGCCCATGATCATATGGCCGCCTTCCGCTATCGCGATGCCGCGCGGCGTCGGCTGATCGGCCCTTTCCGCCATCTCGCCGCTCGGGCGGCCGAAAGCAGCCGAGGCCACGGCCTTGCCCTGGCTGCCATAGACGCTCGCCCAGATCGCGTTGTCCATGCGCTGCAGCGCGATCAGACGGCCGCCGCTGTCGCAAACGGCAGCGCTGATCTTGATGTTGAGCTCCTGGGCTTTCGCCAAGGCAGCCCGAATGATGCGATTGGCCTCTTCCAGCGTCAAAGCCATAGTATTTTCCTCACTCCGGTGTTTCGGTATTTCCCCCCGCGTTCCCGATTATAGCGCACGGGCACCGCCGATCATTTCTGTAACCACGCCGCGCGCCACCTCGCGCAGCAGGCGCTTGTCCTCGTCGGGGGTCGCGGCCGGTGGAATGCCCGACACCACCCTGTCGTGGCCATAGGTTGCAATGGCCTTGCCCTTCTGCACGCCATTGTGCCGAGGATCATTGCCGCTTTGGACGGCACGGATGCCGCGCCGGACCATGTTGCGCAACATCGTGACCCCGCGGTCTGTCGAGGCGAGATGCTCGAGCCGGTGCCGGGCGATGCCTCCATGGATGCTGACCTGCGCATCATAGTCCCCGGGAATGCGCTGCCGCGCTTCGTAAGACCGGCTTGCGTCCTGCCCGAAGCCGGCGCCGCGCCGCATTTCCTGGCCTTGGGGCGCCCGGTAGAAGCCGATCTGCATCATGTGCGTGTCGTCCAGCGGTACCGCCCAGGTGGTCGCGGCCGGTCGGTTGATGCTGTTGCGCTTCGACATCGGGTCGGCGTTCGGCGGGAATTGGTGGATGTTGGGCGGAATGAAGTCGGCGACGCGCACCCACACGCGATCCCCTTGCCGGCGCGTGTCGATATAGACCATGCCTACCGGGGTCTCCATCCAATCCCACTCGCCCAGCGCGTTAAGATCCTCGGTGAAGCCCTCGCTGCCTGGCAGGGTATGCAGGAAGGCGAGATGCGCCGGATCCATGCTGTTGTCCTTGACCTGCAGCCAGTTGCAGTCCCAAAGGGTCGGCGCGCGCGCCGCCATTTGGTATCCGGGCAAGTCATAGGTGTCGAGCACCGGGAAATCCGGCTGCTCGTCGGGCGGACCCATATAGGCGAACACCAGTCCCTGGTACTCACGAACCGGATAGGCGCCATGGAAAAGGCGGTCCTTCAATGTGCTGTCGGTCGGCTCTCCCGGGGTTTCGAGGATCGTGCCGTCAACGTCGAACAACCAGCCGTGATAGCAGCAGCGGATCCCCTTTTCCCCGATCAGGCCGAATTCCAGCGACGTGCCCCGATGCGGGCAATGCAGCTCCAAAAGTCCGATCGCCCCGCTGCCGTCGCGAAAGGCGACGAGGTCCTCGCCCAGTATACGCAGGCGCCGCGGGAGGTCACCCAATTCGCTGGACAGAATGACCGGCTGCCAAAAACGCCGCATATATTCACCGCATGGCGTGCCCGGCCCGACGCGGGTCAGCTCCTCGTCTTCCGCCGGCCGCTCGCGGTGGTGATAGGCGCTGTAGGCTGTATTGAGAAACGGCACCCTTTCGGCCATCGAAGCCTCCTTCACACGTGATTAGCTTAACATCGATTTGAGCGGCGGCAGCATGTCGCCGGGATCGAGATCCAGCTCGAACATGCTCATGTTCAATAAACAGAAATCCGACTGCGGCGGCTGAATCGGCGCGAGTGCCCCATCGCGGAACAATTGCTCAACGCGTGAGCCTTTGAAGATGCCGTGC
>JBJMQW010000344.1:0-7967 GCA_045802495.1 Allostellaceae bacterium
ATGCCTCCGGGACCGCACGGTTGATGATCTTGAAATAGCCGCCGCCGGCGAGCTTCTTGAACTTGACGAGCGCGAAATCGGGCTCAATGCCGGTCGTGTCGCAATCCATGACGAGGCCGATGGTGCCGGTCGGGGCGATCACGGTCGTCTGCGCGTTGCGAAAGCCGTGCTTCTCGCCGAGCGCCAAGGCCGTGTCCCAGCTGCGCCGGGCCGCCGCCGCAAGCTCGGGGTCCGGGCAATTGGCCGCGTCGAGCGGAACCGGGAGGACAGACAGGCCCTCATATCCGGTTCCGGCGCCGTGGGCCGCGCGGCGATGGTTGCGGATGACCCGCAACATTGCCTCGCGGTTCTCGGCAAAACCGGGGAAGGCGCCCCCCGGTTTTAATCCGGTGTCACCTGCCATCTCGGCAGAGGTGGCGTAACTCGCCCCGGTCATCAGCGCGGTGATCGCGCCGCCGAGCGCACGGCCCGCGGCGCTGTCATAAGGAATGCCCATCGACATCAGCAGGCCGCCGAGGTTCGCGTAGCCGAGCCCCAATGTGCGGAAATCGTAGGAGCGGCGCGCAATCTCCTTTGACGGGAACTGCGCCATCAGCACCGATATCTCGAGCACGATCGTCCACAGCCGCACCGCATGCTCGAAACCGGCGACGTCAAAGCTCCCATCCACGCGGCGGAACGCCATCAGGTTGAGGGAGGCGAGATTGCACGCCGTGTCGTCGAGGAAATTGTATTCCGAGCACGGGTTGGAGGCGTTTATCTGGCCGCTCGCGGGGCAGGTGTGCCAATCGTTGATCGTCGTGTCGAACTGCAGCCCGGGATCCGCCGAGGCCCAGGCCGCATAGCCGATCCGGTCCCACAATTCGCGCGCTCTGAGGGTCTTGGCGGTCTTGCCGTCGGTGCGCCGGGTCAGCTCCCACGCGCCATCGCTGCGAACTCGGTCGAGGAAGTCGTTCGTGACCCGAACCGAATTGTTCGAGTTCTGGCCAGCAACCGTCACATAAGCCTCGGATTCCCAATCCGTGTCGTAGGTGCGGAACTCGATCTCGGTGTAGCCCTGGCGCGCGAACTGGATGACCCGCTGGATATAGTTTTCCGGGACCATCGACCGGCGGGCGGCGCGAATTTCCCGCTTGAGCGTCGGGTTTTGCGCCGGATCAGTGCTCTCCCGGCAAGCCGCCATGATCAGCTTCAAATGGCGGGCCGTGAGCTTGGAGCCGGCGACCAGCGCGGCGACCTTTTGCTCCTCGATGACTTTCCAGTCGATAAAGGCTTCGATGTCGGGATGGTCGATGTCGACAATGACCATCTTGGCCGCGCGCCGGGTCGTCCCGCCGGATTTGATGGCTCCGGCGGCGCGGTCGCCGATGCGCAGAAAGCTCATCAGCCCCGAGGATCGCCCGCCGCCCGATAGCGGCTCGCCGTCACCGCGAATCTTCGAGAAATTGGAGCCCGAGCCGGAACCATATTTGAAGAGCCGCGCCTCGCGCACCCAGAGATCCATGATGCCGCCCTCGTTGACGAGGTCGTCAGCGACCGATTGGATGAAGCAGGCGTGCGGCTGCGGGTGCTCGTAAGCGCTGCCGGAGGCGTTGAGCTCGCCGGTCCCGTAGTCGACGTAGAAATGGCCTTGCGACGGACCATCGATGCCATAGGCCCAATGCAGGCCGGTATTGAACCATTGCGGCGAGTTCGGCGCGCCGATCTGGCGAGCCAGCATCAGGCGGATCTCGTCAAAGAAGGCGGACGCGTCCTCCTCCGCGTCGAAATACCCGCCCTTCCAGCCCCAATAGGTCCAGGTTCCCGCCATCCGGTCGAAGACCTGCCGGGCATTGGTTTCCCCACCATGGCGGGCGCTCTCGGCCAGCGCTGCGAGCCCCCCTTCGTCGGCGGTGCGCCGCCACAGCCAGGGCGGAAGGCCCTGTTCCGCAACCGGCGCCAAACGCGCAGGCACACCGGCTTTGCGGAAGTATTTTTGCGCGAGGATGTCGCAGGCGACCTGGCTCCACTCGGCCGGCACCTCGATCCCCTCGGCCTGAAAGACGACAGAGCCGTCGGGGTTGCGGATTTCGCTGCCGGCGGTCCGGAACTGTACCGTTGCGTACGGGTCGCGCCCTGCCGTCGTGAAATGGCGTGCGATGTGCATCCTTCCCCCTTAGCCCGACATCCTCGTCCCAGTTCGACATTCAAATGTCGAGTGTGAACGTCTATGTCAATATATAGTGTTATAGGTGCGGAACCTCACTAGATCGCGTGTCCTTTTTGGCGCAAAGATCCGCCTTTTCGAAATTGCCGGGCCTTCCCCCTCCCGCAGAGCCGTGCTTGGGATTCCAGCTTCCACAAGATTGCCCGATTCGCATTGCATACTTCCGCTCGACCAGCATTGACCCCGACGAGACCGGAACGCTGCCGTGACGTGGAGAAGATTGGTCGAATGGCTTTTAAGTGCGCCTCCGAGAGCACGTGCTTGTGCTCATCGAGCCCACAACTTTTGAGGGTTTTCCCGCTGCTGATTTGCTGCAGAGGCAGCGAAGCGAAATTCCAGATGCAATTGAAGATTGTAGAGGATTGCGGCACGCGGCTCTCGAACCCGGCGCCTCGGCGGCCCTTCAAATTGCTGCCGCTCATCGTTTGCCGCCTCATGAGGGCGTCCCGACCGACGATCGCAAACGACGCCTGACCATATGTTGCGCGATTGCAACGCCGATGTAGCCCTTTACGTCCGGCTCCGCCGTGGGATAAATCGCTGCGTCGCGAGAGCGAAGGTAGGATGGAGGCGATGACGCTCGGCACGCGTCTGTTGACATGGTTGCGCGGCGAACTTGTCGGAACCGATGATTTGGGCAACCGCTATTACCGAGAGCGCGGCGCAAGGCCGCTGCGGCGCGGCGGGGGGCGGGCTAGCCGCGAGAAGCGCTGGGTCATCTATAATGGCGAGCCCGAGGGATCAAAGGTGCCGCCCGAATGGCATGCTTGGCTTCACCATACGGTCGATGAGCTGCCGCGTGCGGATCGTGCGCGCTACCCATGGGAAAAGCCGCACCAGCCGAACATGACCGGAACGTCCCGCGCTTATCGCCCGCCGGGCTCCGTTCTGCGCGGCGGGCGCCGCTCTCGTGCGACTGGGGACTACGAGCCTTGGACACCCGACTAACACAGCGGTGCTGGCCATGACCGGCAATGTGATCGAGACCGTGATGGGCGCGGTGGTGCTGGTCGTCGCTGCGCTGTTTTTGTTCTTTGCCTATACGACGAGCCAGGTTAGGGCGGTGCAAGGATACCGCCTGACTGCGCAGTTCGACCGTGTTGACGGGATTCGCGACGGCAGCGATGTCCGCATCGCCGGGGTCAGGGTGGGTTCGATCGTGTCGGAGGCTCTCAATCCGAAGACCTTCCTTGCCACTCTGAGCATGAGCATCGATCCGGCCTATAAGCTGCCGGAGGATACGGTCGCCGAAATCGTCTCGTCGGGGCTGCTCGGCGACAGGTACGTCGCGCTCGTCCCCGGCGGCTCGGAGCAGATGCTTCCGCCGGGCGGGCAGATCAAATACACCCAATCCCCAGTCAGCCTTGAAAACATGATCGGCCAAATGATCTTTTCGCAGCCGGGCGGGCAGAAAAAGCCGGGCGAGGGCGAGGCGCCGCAGGGCGCTCCTAAATAGGGGACAATATGTCCGAAAACAAAGCGATCGATTTCCCGGTCTGGCGCACGCCCGAGGGCGAGCCCGTCTCCTGCGTCGAGAAGATCAAGGTGCTGAACGAGAACCTCGCCGAATTGCGAGAACTCGCTCAGGAGGCGCTGGAGGACGCCGTGCTGATGGGCTGCGACGAGCAACAGGTGCGCGAGGTGCTGGCTCAACTCGTCGGCAGTATCGTCAACCCGTACCGCAAGTGAAGAGCCTTCTCGCGGCCCCACTGCTGGGGACCATGCTGTCGACGGCCGTCGCAGCCGAGACCATCTCGGAGCCGGTGGCGCTCCTCCAGGGGCTCGACAAGATCACCGCGCGCGTTTCGAAATTCGAGGCGGCGGTCGGTGCGTCGGTCCATTTCGGTACTTTGTCGATTCGTGTCCGGGATTGCGAAAAGAACCCGCCCGAAGAAGCGCCGGAAAGCGCAGCCTTTCTGGAAATCGATGAAATGCGGCCCGGCGATGATACGGCGAGGCGGCTTTTCAGCGGTTGGATGTTCGCATCGAGCCCCGCCTTATCGGCGCTCGAGCATCCGGTCTATGACGTCAATCTGCTCGATTGCAAGGCCGCGAGCGGGTCGGCGCGCGCCGCTTCGGGCAGCACCGCCGGAAAGGACGCGCGGTAGGCAAGGGCCTCGGCGAGCAAGCGGTGATATCGTGCCCGGGTGATTTCGATCCCGCCAAAGCGCGCCAGGTGCGGCGTCAGAAACTGGGTGTCGAGCAAGCGGTACCCGCCGAGACGCAACCGCGCGACGAGGTGGACGAGCGCGACCTTGCTCGCATCAGTGGCGCGGCTGAACATGCTCTCGCCAAAGAAAGCGGCACCGAGCGAGACGCCATAGAGCCCGCCGACCAAATCACCGTCTCGCCACGCTTCGACACTGTGCGCGGCGCCGCGGGCGAAGAGCGCCGAATAAAGCCGCACGATCTCATCGTTGATCCAGGTGTTGGGACGCTTTTCGGTGGCTTCCGCGCATCCGAGGATAACGTCCTCGAACGCGCAGTTGCAGCTGATCTCGAAGCCGCCGCGCCGGATAACGCGGCGCAGCTTGTGCGGCACGTGGAACCCGTCAAGCGGCAGAATTCCACGGCGCCGCGGATCGACCCAGAACAGCTCGGGGTTATCGGCCGATTCGGCCATGGGGAAGACACCGGCGGCGTAGGCGGAGAGCAGAAGTTCGGGGGTCAGCCGAACCAAGCCTCGGCCCCGTTCACGACAATCTGGAGGTGAAATGTTCCAACCAATGCACGTCGTAATCACCGTCGATGAACTCGGCCGCCTCAGTGAGGCGTTGATGCAGCGGGATCGTCGTCTCGATACCGCCGATCACATATTCATCGAGCGCCCGGCGCAGCCGCATCAAGCATTCGTTGCGGCTCTTGCCATGAACGATCAGCTTCGAAACCAGGCTGTCGTAATAAGGCGGCACCTCATAGCCCTGATAAAGCGCGCTGTCGACGCGCACGCCAAGCCCGCCCGGGGCGTGGTAATCGGTCACCCGGCCAGGGGAGGGCTTGAAGGTCCGAGAATCCTCGGCGTTGATGCGGCACTCGATGGCGTGTCCGCAAATATTAACGTCGGTTTGGCGATAGCCGAGCGGAGCGCCGGCCGCGATCCGCAACTGCTCGCGAACGATGTCGATGCCGCTGATCATCTCGGTGATCGGGTGCTCAACCTGCAGACGGGTGTTCATCTCGATGAAAAAGAACTCGCCGTCCTGATATAGGAATTCGAGGGTACCGGCGTTCTTGTAGCCGAGCTCGCGCAGCGCCGCGACGGCGAGTTTGCCGAGCCGCTCGCGCTCGCCGCAGTTCAAGGCCGGAGACGGGGTCTCCTCGAGCAGCTTCTGGTGCGACCGCTGCAATGAGCAATCACGTTCGCCGAGTTGAATGATGTCCCCTTGCCCGTCGCCGAGCACCTGAATTTCGATGTGTCGCGGCCGCTCCAGATGCCGTTCGAGGTAGACCTCGCCGCAGCCGAAGAATGACTTCGCCTCATTTTGCGCCAATGGCAGCAGGCGGCCGAGTTCGGCGGTATCACGGGCCACCTTCATGCCGCGGCCGCCGCCGCCGGCGCTGGCCTTGATCAGCACGGGATAGCCGATCTCGCGCGCCGCGGCATCGGCTTCCGAGCAATCGCTTACGGGTCCATTCGAGCCGGGAACCGTGGGTATCCCCAGCCTGCGGGCGGCCTCCTTGGCCGCAACCTTGTTGCCCATCAGCCGGATGTGCTCGGGGCGCGGGCCGATAAAGATGAACCCGTGCTCCTCGACAGTCGCGGCGAAATCGGCGTTTTCGGCGAGAAAGCCGAGACCGGGGTGGATCGCGTCGGCGCCTGTGATCGCGGCGGCCGAAAGAATCGCCGCCACATTAAGATAGCTGTCTCGGGCGGCGGGCGGCCCGATACAGACCGTCTCGTCAGCCAGCCGCACATTCATTGCGCTGGCATCGGCGGTCGAGTGCACGGCGACCGTTTTGATTCCCATCTCGCGGCAAGCGCGGTGGATGCGCAGCGCGATCTCCCCGCGGTTGGCGATCAGAACCTTATCAAACATACAAGCTCGCCCGCACACTATGAGCAAACGTGCCCATCATCTAGTATCCGCCGACAGTTGGAGGACACTGCATACGGGTGCAGTGTGGGATTACTCAATCGTCATCAGTACAGCGCCATACTCGACCGGCTGGGCGTCGGCAACGACGATCTGCGCGATGCGGCCCGAGCGGTGCGCCCGGATCTGGTTCATCACCTTCATCGCCTCGATAATCAGCAGCGGCTGCCCTTCAACCACCGAATCGCCGAGGCGCACGAAGGGCGGGTCGCCCGGTTGCGGCGCGAGATAGGCGGTACCGACCATAGGAGCCCTTACGTCCCCGGGATTATCCCGCGGCGTGGAGGCGGTGGGGGGAGGAGAAGGAGCTACGGCCGGGACTACCGCCGATGGTGCGGCAGGGGTGCGAGCGATGCGGATGCGGCGATCGCCGATCGCGTATTCGATTTCTGTCAAGTCGGTTTCGGTCAGCAGCGCCGCCAATGTGCGGATCAGTTCGGCGTCGGGAAAAGGCGGGCGGCGGCCGCCGATCTTCACCCTGCGGCCTCGCCTGCTTTGTCCTCGATCAGGCTCGCGACGGCGTCAAGTGCGAGCTCGTAGCCCTGCGGTCCCAAACCGCAGATCACTCCGTCCGCGGCGAGGCTGACATATGAGCGATGGCGAAAGCTCTCGCGTCGAAAAATGTTCGACAAGTGCACCTCAATCACCGGCAACCCGGCGGCAGTCAGCGCATCGAGCAGCGCGACCGAGGTATGGGTCAAAGCCCCCGCATTTAGGATGATCCCATCTGCCGATTCGCGCGCCTCCTGAATCCAGTCGACGAGCTGGCCCTCGTGATTGCTCTGCCGGAAATCGATCTGCAGGTCGAGCGCGGAAGCTCGCGCCAGACAGCGCTCCTCGATATCGGCCAAGGTGTCATGGCCGTAGACCGACGGTTCGCGGACCCCGAGCAGGTTCAGATTGGGGCCATTCAGAATAAAAATTGTGTGCAAGCGTGGTCCCCCTGAGACGGCTTCGCTACAACACCCGCGAAAGCCACGACGGCAATTTCAGTCGACCAACCCTGCCCCGCGAAAACCGGCGATCAAATGATCGCGATCCTCCGAGCGCAGTTCCAGAAGCTCGTTCAAAGGCAGCGCCATATAGAGTCGGAAACCCGGCCCAAACCGCTCGAGACCTTCGGCCATCACCGTACGCGCCTCATCGGCCTGGCCGGTTTGCCCCAACGCCGCGATTAACGTGTTGTAGACCTGTCGGAAGTTCGGCAACGAATGGAGTAGCTTGCGCGCCGCGGCAATCGAGGCAGGGTAGTCTTGCGCCCAATAATACGCTCTGGCCATAAAATGAAGCCATAATGGGAAGAGCGGATCGAAGGGGCTGAGACGCATTGCTGTCCGTAGCGGCTCGATCGCTTCGCGAGGCTGCCCTCCCCAGAGACGGGCGCCGCCTTGGGCGCCATGGGCTGCCGCGGAATTGGGATCCAGGTCGACCGCCAGATCCGCCTCCGCAAGACTTTCGGCGTGCCTCCCCGAGATCCACAGTGCTCGCGCCATTGCGGCATGAGCCGTCGCATCGGTCGCATCGAATTGGACTGCTCGCCCGGCGTGATAGAGCGCATGGGGAATGATCATCTTCCGCTCACTCGACCGAAAAAGCGTAATCTCGTTGAGATAAGTCAGGGCGAGCGCGGCCTCCGCGGCCGCAAATCGCGGGTCGAGATCGATAGC
>JBJMQW010000345.1:0-14390 GCA_045802495.1 Allostellaceae bacterium
AAGCCCCGCGCACCGGCATTCAGTATCGCGTGCGCCCGCCGCGGATCATCGCATTCGGCAGCGACAAGTATCGGAGTCCGCGGCGCCGCAGCCGCCAGCAGCGCTATGTCGGCGAGGTCGATATGCGCGCAGGTCGACCCACCGAGGAGAACGACGTCGAACTCCTGTCCCTGCTGCACGAGACGCGCAAGGTCGCGGGCGGTCGGCACATCCGTAATCCGCCAGCGCCGCGGCTGGTGCGCGAGCGCCAATTTGAGACAGTCGCAATGCAGTCGACTCTGATCGACGATCGCGAGATGACGCCGAACTGGGCCGACATAGACGCCGGGTGGAAGACTCGCTTCTTCTCCGATGAACTGATCGAGCATGGACGAAGGCCGCTCTACGAAAATCGCGTTTCGCGTAGCCTTGCTTGCAAGAGGATGACGCCCTGTTAAAGAGCCCTCAGTAAAATTTTGTAAATCGCCGTAACAGAGCGTAAATGAGGAAATGCCTTAAAGTCCCTTAAAGTCCCTCAAGGGTCCAAAGCAGCGGAGGATCCTCAGGCAGGAACATCTGCCATTTCACAGAGCCTGCGCCACTCGTTCTCGGTGACGGGACAGACGGACAGCCGCGATTGCTTCAGGAGCGAAAGACCAGATAGCTCGGGATTAGCCCGCATTGCGGGCAGGCCGACAGGCGTGGCGGCGCGTATTACCGGTTTGATGTCCACCATGCCGAGCTTGCCGCTCTTGTCCGCTGGATCTGGATAGAACGTTTTGATGACTTCGACCACACCGACGATCTCTTTGCCTTCGTTCGAATGGTAGAAGAATGCCCGGTCGCCGAGCTTCATCGCCCGTAGATTGTTCAATGCTTGTGCGTTGCGCACGCCATCCCAATGCGTGCGGCCGTCGGCAACCAGCTTTTCCCAAGAATAGCTCGACGGTTCCGATTTCAACAGCCAGTAGGCCATGCGCCGCGCCTCCCTTTTGTTGTTGGGGTCAATGCAACAATGGATAATCGGCCTGGTCCTCATAGACTGAACCGGCCTTGGTCTGAAAGCTGGCCACCAAGCTGAACCCCGCGACCGGGAGGGGTTCGGCGCGGAATCGAGCATGGGCGGCGAGAAAGTCGCGGAGCTTGTCCATAGGGGGGTCGCGGAGCCGCGCCAGAGTGACGTGCGGAGCGAATTTGCGCGGCTCCGGCGGCAATCCGACGCGAATCATCGCCTGCTCGACCTTGTCGCGCAGGGCGACGAGCTCGGCGCTGCGCTCGACGCCGGCCCACAGGCTGCGCGGCTTGTCGCCGCTGCCGAACACCCCGGTCCCCGCGATCTGCAGATTAAAGCGGCGCGCCCGCAATCGCGACAATGCGTCATCGATATCGGCAGCGACGTCCTCACCGATTTCGCCAATGAAACGCAGGGTCAGGTGAAAATTGCCGGGGTCGACCCATTTAGCGCCGGGCACCCCCGAGCACAGCAATGACAGCCGCAACTTCAATTCCGGCGGAAAGCTGATGCCGACAAAGAGACGCAACATCCCATATCGTCCGCGACCGGAAGGCCTCGCATTCAGGTGAAGAGGGTAAGGACCCCCGTATGCCCATAGAGGCGATCGCGCGAGATCTCGCCATTGGCGAAAAACCCGATTAAAGGAAATTCCCCCAAATTCTCGCGGATCAGCTGGGCCTCCACAGCGGCGTCTCCAAACAGCGCCGCGCCGCGTGCGACACAGCTGACATAGATGCCGGCCTTGGGGGGTCCGTCGAGCCGGCCAGCGAGCTGCCGAACCATCCGGACCATGTCACGCCGCGCGCTCTCCGGATCACGGCGGCAGAACAGAATCGCGTCGCCAGGAGCGATCTCAGCGCCGAGCACGAGCCAGCCCCGCCCGGGATCGATCGCGAGCAGATTACGCACGAGATAATCGCCGGTGTCCGATCCGGCGACGGGCAGTCCGGCGAAGATCACGCCGCCGACGCGCCGCATGTCGCGGGCGAGCTCGGGCCCGATATCCTCAGTGAAGACAGTGGAAGCGGGCCGTCCGTCAATTACCATGACGATATTGTCTCGCGCTTCGTCGATGCGGTGGACCGGACCGATCGGCATGCAACCCTGCGTCAGTCCGGTGGCGACCGCGACTGTCGGCGACAACATCATCCCGGCGATGCCGTTCGCACCCAGACCGTCACCGTGCGCTGCTTGCGCCAAGAGAGGGGTCGTGCAGCGATGCGATACGAGCCCCCCGACAAGGAATGCCCCGCTCGCTGCAGCGACGTCGATGGCGGCCTTTGGCAAGTCCGGGCAACGCGGATCGGCGTGGACGAGCGCCAAGACCGGCTGAGAAGCCTCCATCCAGGCGACATGGCGGCGCGGCAGATCCGAGCCAGGATCATCTGTCGCCGAGAAGATGCGAAAGCCGTCCGGCGGCAAGGCAGCCGTCATCACGACAGCGGCCGGCTGATCGAAGATTTCCGTCTCGGCCGAGCAAACGCCGAGCCCTACCCCGCCAATCCAAGAATGGATGCCCGTATGCTCGGCCAGAGCGCGAACGAGTCCCGGCAAGACCGGCGCGGCAGGCTCCGTCGTATAGAGGATGCCGAGAGTAGCGCCATCGGTCCGCGGCAGCGCGGCGATAGCCTGCTCGGCGAGGCCCGCCGGATCTCCGGCGGCGACGGCGGCCGCGAACCGTGCGGTCATGATGCGCCTCCGATAAGGCCGGCGACGACCGGGGCGATCCGGTCGACAAGTACGCCGACGCCGCGCTCGTTCGGATGGAGCCCATCGGGCTGATTGAATTCCGGTTTCATCGCCACACCCTCTAGAAAGAATGGATAGAGCGGCAAATGATGCCCTCGAGCAAGCTCGGGGAAGATCCGGTCGAACGCACGCTTGTATTCCTCTCCCCAATTGGGCGGGGCGAGCATTCCAAGCAATAACACTTTGGCCCCCTTGGCCTGGATCTTCGCAATCATCTTGTCGAGATTGTCGCGCACCGTCGAAGGATCGATGCCGCGCAGCGCGTCATTGGCGCCGAGCGCGAGGATCACCAGATCGGGCTTCTCGGTCAGAGCCCAGTCGAGCCGGGCGAGCCCGCCCGACGTCGTGTCGCCGGAAATTCCCGCATTGATCACCCGCGCCTCGATGCCGCGCTGGTGGAGCCACGCCTCCAGGCGCGTCGGAAAAGCCTGGCTGGCCGGCAGCCCGAGGCCGGCGGTCAGGCTGTCGCCAAAATCGAGGATGATCGGACCGCGCGCAAGCACCGGCGTGGCAGCGCTCGTCAGCGCCATCACCATCATGATCGCGCCGACAATCAGCTGTACAGCCCCCATCGCCGCGGCGACGGGGGGCCGAGGAGTCCGCGCTCTCCGTCGCATCGCGTTGAAAAGCGCTACGATCGCGCCATATCGTCCAGAATTTCGCCGCCGGAGGCTAGGTTCCGAGAGAAAATGACCACCTCGCTTCATTCCGGCGGCCCGCTCGTTGTGCTTCAAGATGTCCATCTAACACTGGGCAGCGCCGCGGGCCCCGTCAACATTCTGCGCGGCGTCTCGCTCGAGATCGGTGTCGGCGAAACGGTCAGCGTCGTCGGGCCGTCGGGCTCAGGAAAGTCGACCTTGATGATGGTGCTCGGAGGGCTGGAGCGGCCGAGCGCCGGGCTTGTGCGGATTGACGGCGACGACCTCGGAGCGCTCGGTGAGGATGCGCTCGCCCGGCTGCGCCGAGCTCGGATCGGCATCGTATTCCAATCCTTCCATCTGATCCCGACGATGACCGCTCTCGAAAACGTCGCGATCCCACTCGAGCTCGACGGCCGACGCGACGCTTTCGCGGATGCGGCCGAAGGTCTCGCCGCGGTCGGCCTTGGTCATCGCCTGAGCCATTATCCCGGACAGCTGTCAGGAGGCGAACAACAACGCGTCGCGGTCGCCCGGGCCTTCATTGCCCGGCCGCAGCTGCTGCTCGCCGACGAGCCGACCGGAAATCTGGACGCCGGCACCGGGCGTCTCGTGATCGATTACCTGTTCGAACACCAAGCAGCGCACGCCACGACCCTAGTATTGATCACTCATGATCCCGAAATCGCGGAGCGCTGTGAGAGGCAGGTTCGGTTGTTGGACGGCAGGATCGTCGAGGATCGATGCCTCTCCCCATTGCGCGTTGCGCAAATGCGGGGAGCCCGTTGAGGTTCCGGTCATTCCTTTACGCCGTTCGGCTAGCCCGCCGGGAGCTGCGCGGCGGCACCCATGGCTTGCGCATCTTTCTCGGCTGCCTCGTCCTCGGTGTAACTGCGATCGCCGCAATCGGCTCGCTCGCCGCCTCGGTTACGGGCGGTATCAAGGCGAATGCGCGCGACCTGCTCGGCGGGGATGCGGAAGCCCGCCTCGCCTACCGCCGGGCAAACGAGACGGAGCGCGCATTTCTCGGGCAGAGCGGCTTTGTGTCGGAGATTGCCACAATGCGCGCGATGGCGCGCACGACCGACGGCGACCGCCGCAGCCTCATCGAGCTCAAGGCGGTCGATGCGGCCTATCCGCTATACGGCACGGTGATCCTGTCACCCAAGCAAGATCTGGCGGCGACGCTCGGCCGTCATAATGGCCAATATGGTGCGGCCGTTGACCCCGCGATTCTCGGCCGGCTCGGTCTGGCGATCGGAGACGACATCAAAGTGGGCGACGCGTTGCTCCAGCTGCGCGCCACGATCGAGCGCGAGCCCGACGCGGCAACGAGCGGCCTCATCTTCGGCCCGCGTGTTCTCATTTCCTCCGATGCTCTTTCTGAAACCGATTTAATCCGGCCGGGCGCGCTGGTGAATTATCATTATCGAATACGCCTGCCGCCCGCTATCGACGCCGCGACTTGGGTCAAGACGGCGCAAACCGTCTTCCCCGAGGCCGGGTGGCAAATCCGCAGCTTTACCGAATCCTCGCCGTCTTTCGCGCGGCTGATCGACCGGGTTGCGTTATTTCTGAGCCTTGTCGGACTGACCGCCTTGCTGGTCGGCGGCGTCGGAATCGGTAATGCCATTGGCGGGTTCATCGGCGGAAAGAAGACCACGATCGCAACGCTGAAATGCCTCGGGGCTTCGACACGGCTTGTCTTCATGGCTTACTTCGTCGAGGTCATGATCCTGGCCTTTGTTGCTATCGCCGTGGCGCTCGCGCTGGGGGCGCTGGCACCGGCGGTGGCGTCTCCGCTTCTCCAGCGCCTGCTGCCGGTGCCGCCGCGGCTCGCCGTCTATCCCTGGCCGCTTGCTTTGGCTGCGCTGTTCGGGCTGCTGACGACGCTGGTCTTTTCACTTTGGCCGCTTGCCGGGATCGGGCAGGTGCCGGCCGGCGCATTGTTTCGCGATACCGTCGACCGCGCGCGCCGCCGGATTCCACTGGCGGCAGTCGCGGCGACGGTGGTTCTGGTTTTCGGGCTCGCCGCCCTCGCGGTCGCAACGGCGCAGGACCGAAGCGTCGCTTTGTGGTTTGTAGGCGGAGCCGGCGCAGCATTCGCTCTCTTCCGCGGCGCGGGCGAAGCCATGGTTCTTGTCGCCAGGAGGCTCGGCCGGCCGCGCCGCCCGTCTCTGCGGTTGGCGCTCGCCAATTTGCATCGCCCGGGCGCGCTGACCGGTCAGATCGTGCTGTCGCTCGGCGTCGGGCTCACGGTGCTTGTCGCCGTCGCGCTCGTCCAAGCCAATCTCGCGCGTGAAGTCGAAGACCGGCTTCCGGCCGAGGCGCCCGCCTATTTCCTCATAGATATTCAGCCGGACCAGCTCGCGGACTTCGCCGAGATCGTCCGCGCAACCCCGGGCGCCCGCTTCGATGAGGTGCCGATGCTGCGCGGCCGTCTAACCAAGCTGAACGGAGTGCCTGTAGAAGAGGCGGCGGTTGCGCCCGACGCGCAATGGGCCGTGCGCAGCGACCGCGGCCTGACCTACGCAACCGACTTGCCGCGAGGCTCGCGGATTGCCGCCGGCCGCTGGTGGCCGCCGGATTACATGGGCCCGCCGCTCGTCTCTTTTGACGCTGGTTTGGCCGCGGGAATGGGGCTGAAGGTTGGAGATACGTTGACGGTCAACCTGCTCGGCCGCGAGATCACCGCCACGATTGCCAATCTCCGCGCCATCGATTGGGAACGGCTCGGCATCAACTTCACGCTTGTCTTTGCTCCGGGCACGCTCGAACACGCGCCCCAGACCCATCTGGCCGTTGCATATTTGCCGGAAGCCGAGGAGGATTCCTTCGCACGGGCGGTAACCGAACGTTTTCCCAACATTTCCGCGATCCATGTCCGCGAGGCGCTCGCCGCGGTCCACCGCCTGATCGCGATGATCGGGGTGGCCGTCCGGCTGACTGGGCTCGTTACGCTGGCGGCCGGCGTGCTCGTTCTCGGCGGCGTGGTCGCTGCGGGGCGCCACCGCCGTATCTACGACGCCGTCATCCTCAAGGTGCTGGGCGCGACAAGGGGGGCGATTATGCGCGCGTTTCTGCTCGAGCACGGGACGCTTGGCGCGCTTTCTGCGCTGGTGGCCGGAGCCCTCGGCACACTTGTCGCTTATGCATTGGTCACTCGGCTGATGAAAACCGATTGGGTGTTTCTCCCCGGCCCGCTGTTGTGGACGGTAGGGCTCGCGACCTTGTCGACCCTGGCGTTCGGCGCCGCCGAGACCTGGCGAGCGCTCGGCGCCAAGCCGGCTCCCTATCTGCGCAACGAATAGGTATTGAAAGCTCCCGACCGGGCGTGGATCGGGCGTGGTTATTGAAAAGATCCCGTTTTGTGCCAATATCGCTCGTGCGAGGAATGATCCTCGCTCTCGTTACCCTTGGAGGGGGTCTATGGCTTTAGGTTCGCAGCCCCGCTGGACGGTGCGGTCGGCGGACACTCAGATCGGCATCGATGTCGGTCTGCGGGACTATATGCTCCGCGTCTACAACTATATGGCGTCGGGGCTCGCACTGACCGGCATTGTCGCTTATGTCTCGGCCTTGTCCGGTTTCTACGAGTCGATCGCGCGCACACCGCTGATCTGGCTGGTTATCCTCGCGCCGCTCGGCCTTGTGATGCTGATGAGCTTTGGTGTGCAGCGCATGCAGGCGAGCACGCTACAGCTCGTCTTCTGGCTCTATTCCGGATTGATGGGGCTGTCGCTCGCGATGGTGTTCCTCGTCTTTACCGGGGCAAGCGTCGCGCGGGTGTTCTTCATAACGGCCGGCACCTTCGCGGCAATGAGCCTCTACGGCTACACCACGCAGCGTGATCTGTCGCAATTCGGCTCCTTTCTGTTCATGGGGCTGATCGGCATCGTCATTGCCTCGCTGGTCAACATCTTCCTTGCCTCTTCGGCGCTGCAATTTGCGATTTCGGTGATCGGCGTCATCGTCTTCACCGGCCTCACCGCCTGGGATACCCAGCAGATCAAGGAGATGTATTACGAGGTCGATAGCTCCGAGATTGCCGGCAAGAAGGCGATCATGGGCGCGCTTCGGCTCTACCTCGACTTCATCAACCTGTTCATGATGCTGATGCAGCTGCTGGGCACGCGCCGCGACTGATCCGAAGCCGGATTTCCGAGACGGGATGACCCTCGATCGGCCGGGCCTCGCGCCCGGCCGAATTTTTTGTGCGCTGCGACCCTCCCATATGGCAGAGGTTCCGCCGCAACACACGGGTGACGATGTCAGGGGGAAAGATGAATTCATCAAGCGGAGGACGATTGGGCATCGTGACCGCTGTGGCGGTGCTGACGACAGCTGTGGCCGCCCTCGGCGCCGCGTCCGCCGGCACCCTCGACCGCATCGGCCAGGACAAGACGATTCGCATTGCCTATCGCGAAGATGCACCGCCGTTTTCCTCCAAGGACAAGATCGGCGAGCCGGTCGGGTTCATGGTCGATCTCTGCCGGGAGGTCGCCAAGAAGCTCGCGGACCAGCTCCATTTGACCTCGCTCAACGTGGCCTACGTCCCGGTTACAGCTGCCGGCCGCTTCGACGCGATCCGGCAGCAAAAGGCCGATCTGTTGTGCGAGCCGACCAGCGCCACCCTCTCCCGGCGCGAGCTCGTCGATTTCTCGATCCCAACCTTCGTCGACGGCGCCAGCCTGATGATCCGCGCGGATGGTCCGCACGATCTCAAGGCAATGTCTGGTCAGAAGGTCGGAGTGCTTGCCGGCACGACGACCGAGCCGGCGTTGCGGAACTCGCTGAAGGAGGCGGGGGTTGCCAGCGATGTCGTCCCCGCCAAGACCCACGCGGAGGGCCTTGCGATGCTGGATGACGGCAAGATCTCGGCCTATTTCGCCGATCGGTCGATCCTTGTCTCACTGATCAAGGACAGCAAGGCACCCGGCAAACTGATGCTGGCCGAGAACTACCTGTCGATCGAGCCCTATGCGCTGGCGCTGCCGCGTGGCGAGGAGGACTTTCGCCTGGCCGTCGATCGGGCGCTGAGCCGCATCTACCGCAGCGGCGAGATAGCGGCGATCTTCCAGCGCGCCTTCGGAGACGCCAAGCCGGGCCAGACCTTGCAGACGCTATACTTGGTTTCGGCCTTGCCGGACTAGCGACGCGATCGCATTGTGCGCGCCTGACCCGACGTCCGGCTGAAGTGCAGTTCGCCGGGCTCGCTATTCTGCCGGTTGCGGCGCGAGCCGCGGAACCCGTCTTAACCCGCCGGGCAGGAACAATCCGGCGGCCGCGACAAACGCTGCACACCCGGCCAGGGTCACCCACAGTGGCGCAAAGCCGCCGGTTCCGTCATAGATGATTGCGACGAGCTTGATGCCGATCGTGCTGACGCCGAGAGCCAGCAGAAATTTTGCGCCGTAGGCCGTGGCCCGCCATTTCGCGGGCGTGTAGCGCGCCAGCAAGGCATTCTCCGCCGGCACCGCAAGCACCGCCAGATAATTGACCGCCATCATCGCGCCGAGCAACGGCACATCGCGCGCTTGCGCAGCGAGGATGAAGAGCGGGACCTGAGCGACCCAGGCGAGAATGTATACCGCCTTCATCGCGAAGCGGTCGGCGAGCCAGCCGCCAGCCAATTGCGCGGTCGCAGCAACCAAAAACACTAGGCTGACAAACCCGCCGGCGTCGAGCGTTCCGCCGTCGGTGAGGCCGGTCAGCCCGGCGGCGAACGCTTTCGGCAAGGCCACAGGGATCGCCTGCGAGATCGTGCCGTCGGCCAGCATCGTGAAGGACAGCACAATAAAGGTGCGCACAACGTCGTCGCGTGAGGCCTCGGGCTCGGGCCGGCGGTCGGTCCGGGTCGTTACGACGCTGCCGCCCCGCATGCAGAAAAGAAGCGCCGCTCCGGTGATGGCGCACGCCGCCCCGGGGATGATGAAAGCGGCGCGCCAGCCGATCATTTGCGCCAATGCGCCGGCGACAAAGGCGGCTGCGCCGAGGCCGAGGCTCCCGGCGATCCCGTTGACGCCGAGCGCGCGCCCGCGATGCACGGCATTGCGCACGAGCCAAGCCGTGCCGACCGGATGATAGATCGAGCCGAACAGCCCAATGGCGGCGAGGCCGAGCGCCAGCGCCACAGGCGTGTCTGCAAGGCCTGTGAGTATTGTCGCGGCGCCGGTGCCAAGGAAGAAGACAACCATCATGCCCTCGGCGCTCCAGCGGTCGCCGAGCCACCCCGCCGGCAGCGCGCCGAGCCCGAACAGCACGAAACCCGCAAGCGACAGGGACAGGAGGTCGCCGTATGACATTCCCCACCGTCCCTCGAGCACAAGCAGCACGGTCGGGTAGAGCAGCATCAGGAGATGCGCAAAGAAATGCCCGACGCTCGAGAAAGCGAGCGCAAAGATGGCAGACCGCCGGTTCATTTGCCCAAATTCTCACGCTTCCCGACAGTGGGCAACGGCGCGACGGTCTGCGCAACCGTGCGCGGCGTTATCGTCAGACTGGGGCGAGCGGGCGCCGCGGTTCGGGTGGCAGCTCGATTTCGATCTGATCGCCCGCCCGCACCTCGCCCTCGGCAAGGACGATCGCCATGATGCCGGCTTTGCGGACGAGGTTGCCACGGTCGTCACGTGCCAGGGTCGCCGCCATCAGACCCGGCTGGATGCGGTCAAGCTGAGCGCAGGGGTTGCGCAGCCCGGTCACCTCGACGACAGCGCTGGCGCCGAGACGCAAGCGGGCGCCGGCCGGCAGCCCGAGCAAATCGACGCCCGCCGTCGTAATATTCTCGCCCATCTGACCGGGTGATATCGCAAAGCCGGCTTGCCGCAGCTCGTCATGGAGTTCGGCGTGCATCAGATGAACCTGCCGCAAATTCGGCTGAGCTGGGTCGCGGGCTACCCGCGAGCGATGTTTGACGGTTTCGCCGAGATGCGCATCGCCTTCAACGCCGCGCCCCGCCAGCAATCGGACGCTGTCCTCGTTCGGCTTGCTCATTGTGTGCTTGGCGCTGCGGCTCACCGCGACGACCACTCCGTCCATCGCGTTCTCCTCGGAGGTGATTTCTTCACAGGCTCTTCACGCGACCGGCACGCGGCGTTTCGCGAGCTCCGCTTCGTTCACGCGCAGCCCGAGGCCGGGCTCGGACGGCAGATGGAAGAGGCCGTCGACCGGCTGCGGGGGATTTTCGAACACGGCGTGCATACGAGGGGAGGGATCGTTCAATTCGCAAGGCTTCGTCGCATGCAGCTGAGTGGCCGCCACATGCAAATTCGCCATATGCCCGATTGTCGGCTGCGTTTGATGCGGCACGAGCTCGACGCCATGCGCGTTTGCCAGCGCAATGCAGCGGACGAGGCCGGTAATGCCGCCCATCTTGACGATGTCCGGCTGCACCATGCGCACGCCGGCAGCGATCAGATCGGCGATCCCGGCGAGCGTGTAGGTTTGCTCGCCCGCCGAGACGGTGATGTCGAGTTTTTGCGCAACCTCGCCCATCGCCTTCACATGATAGTGCTGCACCGGCTCTTCGAACCACCAATAGCCCAGCTCTTCGAGCACCCGGCCGACACGGATCGCACCGCCGATCGAGTAGCCGTTATTGGCGTCGAAGGCCAGGGGCAAGCCATCGCCGACCAGACGTCGCACCGCCCGCGCCTTCGCTATGTCGCCGGGAATGTCGAGGTCAGGCTTGGTGCGGTCGTTGTCGAAGCGGATCTTTACGGCAGCCGGGTTGTCCTTCAGCCGCAGCTCGACGACGCGCAGGACCTCGTCGAGGGTGCGCTCGCCATTGCCGCCGATCGAGGCGTAGAACGGCAATCGCGTGCGCCAGGCCCCGCCCAACAGCTTATAGATCGGCTGCCTCAACAGCTTGCCCTTCAAATCCCACAGCGCAATGTCGATGGCTGCCAGCGCGCCGGTCAGCGCCCCCTCCGGCCCGAGCTTCACAAAGCTGTGCAACAGGCGATCCTGCAACACCGCATGGTCGAGCGAATCCTCGCCGATCAGCGCCGGTGCGAGATTGTGCTTGACGATCCCCAATGAGGCGAGCCCACCCTGCATCGGCGAGGCTTCGCCAATGCCGAACGAGCCGTCGTCGGAATGAATCCTGACCCAGGCACTGCGCTGCGCCGGCCTGTCCTCGGGCGCCCATTGCATCTGAAACACCTGGACGTCGCGAATTTTCATGGGGTCCTCCCGGCGATATCTTAACCTCGGCGCGCTATTTTTCGGTCATGGCCGGTTTTGAGCTGCTTTGGGCCGGCCATCCACGAGATGTTGCCTGCCAGGGAACAACATGCTGTGCGCGGCGAGTAGCATGAGCGGAAACCATACAGCAATTTCTGTTCGTTTATTGCTCGCTTTCCTGTTTGTGGGGGGCTTGGATCTATACAGCGGCAGCGCCAGAGCTGAAGTTGAGGCAGCACAGCAAGAATCGGACTCGAGAAGCGAGGTGGGACGTATCTCGTACCGGTACGCATAAACGGTGCGATGACGCTCAGGTTTGTCTTGGATAGCGGCGCCTCTGATGTCCTAATTCCGGCAGATGTATTCCTTACCCTCCTCCGCACAGGAACGGTCTCAGAGAGCGATTTTCTCGGCAGCCAAATATACTCTTTAGCGGATGGTTCCAAACTGAAAGGCTCTCGTTTCTAATTAGAGAGCTAAAGGTTGGGCCGTACGTCGCGACGGACGTAATTGCGAGTGTGGGACCGGTTACTGGGGACCTGTTGCTTGGGTTGAGCTTCCTTTCTAGGTTCGGGACGGTGACCACTCGACAATGAGAGGCACGTCCTTATCCTTTCAAGGGCCGGTGTACAGCCCAGACTTCCCGGGTGCCTCCGTCCGAAAGATCTCGGTCCAGGCCATTCGCATGTCCTTCATGGCCGCTGCCTCTCAATGCGTCGAGCCCTTTCGGTTTGTGGCGAAGACACGTCCTCTTCACTGCGAGAGTTCGCGCCCACTGCCGCCTTCATCGACTTTCCGACCGCTTGTGATTTCGTCGAATGCGAGGAGAACCCCTGCTTCTGCTGTCATTCGCAACGCGCCGGCCAGCACCCCCAGCCGTGCGAGCGCACCCCAGATCTTTGGGCCGCGATAGCTCCCAGCCGAGCGCCAGATCGCACGGAAGATCAGTCCGAACCAGGCGAGCGAGAGCGAATAGATCAGCCAAGGCCACATCGGCCTTGCGCGGCCTTGCCGTGCGGCAACGTAAGCGCGCCGAAGGATCAAAGCGAAGATCACATTTCCTCCGACTCCCCAAACCCAATAGGTCACAGCGAGCGGGAGGGCTCCATCCCAGAGCTGTCTTGCGGATCGCCGTATCGATTGAGCCATCTCGATCTCGCGTTTCCAGAATGCGCTGCGGGACCCCCACTTATGGCGATCGGGAGTGCTAGCGGGGCACATGCAGGCAGACGCTGGATACGATGCCAGTGCCGCGGCAGTAGCTGCGGTTCAACAGCTCAACCAGCTAGCGGTCGCGTTTAAGTAGGGGAACTGCTTGGCGGTGCCCGAGTTCCTCTGGTCTGGTGACCCGAGAAGCTGCTCAGAGGAGCGGCTTGCCATCCCCGGCGTTAATAACACATCGGCATCGAAGGCCGCACGGGGTCTAAACCTGCCGACAGAGTGCCCTGCCGCAGCGAGACGGTTCCGGTGACCAAGCTGTGATCAATTGGAGGAAAAGTATGAACGGATCGGAGTGCATAAAGAACTGGCCCGACGAGTCGCAGGAAGCAGCCCAGCTCGTGATCAAGCAATATGGCGAACCCAATGAGGTCGCGGACTCTGAGCTGATCTGGCACCATCCTGGCCCATGGAAGCGTATCATTGCGACCAGGACCTTCTACCGGCACGAGTTTCCCGCACCGCATATCGATTCGGTCGAGTCGGTCGTCGATTACAGGGTCCCGCCCGAGAAGGTCTCGGAGCTTGCAGCATTCGATGGCAGCGTCGTCGTCGAGCGAACGGCCGGAGAGGTTTCGGCGCGCTGCCATGACGAGCAGGCAAATTTTCTCGCTCTGAACCTAATGCACGACATCGTGACCGGTCGGAAGAGCGTCGCCGACGCCCGAAATTACTACGCCAAGGAATTTGCCGATTACCGGCGTAAGAAGGCGACTCCTTATATGGAGAAGCTTCATTTTCGACTGGCGGACGGATCCACCGCAGATCCAGACGTGCGCCTGCTCTCGGACAAGGATCTCGAGGAGGCGGCTCAGGAAGGCCAGCGGCGTGGCTGATGAGGGACGCTTCTCGAGCCAAGGCGGGCCAAAGCGAAGCTTTGGCGACCGATCCCCATCGGCAGGGAATTCTCACCTGGAAGCCAGTTCCGAGAAGTCAAATCTCTGCCGAGGCCTGGGTTGCCGGCAAGTCAGGAACCAACCCGATTGGGCTCGGAAGCAGACGTGACGGGTTGGCCTACATTCCAGAATCGGCTCTGCCTGACAATCCCCGTCCGTTGCTCATCATGTTTCATGGCGCCGGCGCATCGGCAACTGACGTCCTACCGATGATCGCAGAGGCCGCCGAACGCCAGGCGGTCATGGTGCTTGCGCCCGACTCTCGCGGCGCGACATGGGACGTCCTTCAGCACGAATACGGTCCAGACGTCGCCTTTCTCGAGCGTGCCCTCGACAAGGTCTTCCACCACGGTGCCGTCGATTGGGGCCGTATCGCATTTGCGGGCTTCTCCGACGGGGGCTCTTATGCCCTCTCGCTCGGGCTCATCAATAGCGAGCTCGTCAGCGATGTCTTGGGATTTTCTCCGGGCTTCGTCGCGCCGACCAGAACCGAGGACGCCCCACGGTTCTTCATCTGCCATGGACGGCAAGACCCGGTTCTTCCGATCGAGCGCTGCGGCCGCCACCTTGCACGCGCATTGCGGCAGGCGGGCTACGATGTGGACTACCGGGAGTTCAGCGGCGGCCACATCCTGCCCACCGACATGATTGAGGCCGCGTTCCGGCGTTTTCTCGGCTAGGGCTCCGAGACGGCGGGCTCGAGGCGAACAT
>JBJMQW010000346.1:0-9800 GCA_045802495.1 Allostellaceae bacterium
CGGATACCCGCTCGACGTCGAGGCGCTGCTTCTAATTGAACTGGATGGGGTACCGGCCGAGGTTGACCATCTTATTGCCAAGGTGCAGGAGATCGCCTGAGATCACGGCGCCACGATGATGCGGCTCAGCGGTGACGAGGCGGAACGGCTCGCCCTCTGGTCCGGGCGCAAGGCCGCCTTTCCGGCGGTCGGGCGGATTTCGCCTGATTATTATTGCATGGACGGTACGATCCCGCGCGCCCGCTTGGCAGAAGTCCTCGCCCGAATGAGGGCGCTTTCCGAGCGCTACCGGCTAGCCGTGGCGAACGTGTTTCATGCCGGCGACGGCAACCTGCACCCGCTTATTCTGTATGACGCCAACAAACCTGGCGAGGTCGAACGCGCCGAGGAGATGGGTGCCGATATCCTTAGGCTCTGTGTTGAGGTTGGCGGCGTTCTAACCGGCGAGCACGGGGTCGGGGTCGAAAAGCGAGACCTGATGGGAACGATGTTTGACGAGCGTGACCTGGCGCATCAGCAGCGCCTGAAGTGTGCCTTCGATCCGGACGGTTTGCTGAACCCCGGCAAAGTGTTTCCGCAGCTTCACCGCTGCGCCGAGCTGGGTCGTCTCCACGTCCATGCGGGCCGTTTGCCATTCCCAGAGTTGCCGCGTTTTTGACCGCGTCGCAAGGAGATGAGCCGCGTCGCGCCCTCCGAAATTACTGAACTGAGCGAGGCGATCGGCGACGCTGTTTCCGCGGAGGAGCCGCTCGAACTCGTCGCCGGCGGCTCGAAATGCAGCCTCGGCCGACCCCTTCAGCTGCCTCGCACGCTTGATCTGTCTCGTCTGGCCGGAATCCGCGACTATCAACCGAGCGAACTGGTCCTGACCGCCGGCGCGGCGACCCCGCTCGAGACAATCGAACGGGTCCTCGCTGACACAGGGCAAATGCTCGCCTTTGAACCGCCGGATTGGGGGATGCTGTTGGGTCTGCCCGCCTCCGCGGTCCGGCGTGGAACCTTGGGCGGAGCGCTCGCTTGCAATCTCTCGGGGCCTCGTCGGATTAAGGCGGGTGCCGCGCGCGACCATTTACTCGGGTTCCGAGGGGTCAGCGGCCGCGGGGAGGTATTCAAGGCGGGCGGCAAGGTGGTGAAGAACGTCACCGGCTACGACCTCTGCAAGCTGATGGCCGGCTCTTACGGGACGCTCGCCGCCCTCGAAGAAGTGACAGTCAAGGTTTTGCCGGAGCCGGAGGCCGCCTCGACCGTGCTGCTCTTCGGGCTGGACACCGCAGCGGCGGTGCGCTGTCTGAACCGAGCATTATCGTCGCCCCATGAGATTTCCGGCGCCGCCTATATCCCTGCGGCCCTGACCAGGGCGTTTCCCTCCCTATCCGGGGTCGCGGCTGCTGTCGCGCTTCGCCTCGAAGGCCCCGCGCCATCGGTCGAGTTCCGGCGCCAAAAATTGCTGACCGAGTTCGCTTCGGACGGCGAGACAGCGGCTGTCGCAGGCGAAGCCTCAGCGCGATTGTGGCGGGCGCTTCGGGATGTGGCGCCGTTCGCCGATCTCGACGACCGCGTCATCTGGCGCATCTCGGCACCGCCAAGCCGGGGCGCCGAGCTCGTCGAAATTATCACGCGCAGTCTCGACGCCAGCTGGTATCTCGATTGGGGAGGCGCGCTGCTATGGGTTGCTGTGACCGATACCGAGGATGGCGGGGCTGCAGTCATTCGTAGCGCGCTGCGCGGTCGGGATGGCCGGGTCTCCGGTCATGCGACGTTGATCAAGGGCTCACCAGCACTGCGCCGCTCTGTTCCGGTGTTTGAACCGCAGCCGGCTGTCCTGGCGGCGCTCTCTGCGCGGGTGAAGGAGGGCTTCGACCCCCGCCGAATTTTAAATCCCGGGCGCATGGTCGAAGAAGGCTGAGGCGTGCGGACCGACTTCACATCCGGCCAGCTTGCCGACCCCGATACAGCAGAATCCGAAAGGGTTCTGCGGACCTGTACGCATTGCGGCTTTTGTACAGCGACCTGTCCGACCTACGTTCTGCTGGGTGACGAACTGGACAGTCCGCGCGGGCGCATCTACCTGATCAAGGAGATGCTGGCGACCGGCAAGGTGCAAGCCGACGTGGTGAAGCATGTCGACCGATGCCTTTCCTGCCTGGCCTGCATGACGACCTGCCCTTCGGGGGTCAACTATAAGCATCTTATCGACCATGCACGGCGCTGGATTGAACAGAACTACCGCCGGCCGTGGGCCGATCGAGGAATGCGGCGGATACTGGGCGCGGTTCTCTCGCGACCACTCCTGTTTCGCTGGGCGCTCCGCGGCGCCGCGCTCGCCAGGCCCTTCATGCAGTATTTGCCCAGCCGGCTCATGCCGCTGTTCGCACTCGCACCCGCGTCGATCCCAGCCTGGTCGATAATCGGCCGGCCGCAGATTTTCCCCGCCACCGCTCCGCGCCGCATGCGAGCTGCGCTGTTGACCGGATGCGCACAGCGAGTGCTGGCTCCTGAAATCAACGAAGCCACAATTCGGCTGCTGACCCGGCATGGCTGCGAGGTAGTCATAACCCCCGGCAGTGGCTGCTGCGGAGCGCTGTCCCATCATCTCGGGGAAACCCCGCGGGCCCTCAGCCTAGCGCGCGCCAACATCGATACATGGGAGAAGGAGAGAGCTGCCGCCGGGCTCGACGCCATTGTCATCAATGCCTCTGGTTGCGGCACGGTGGTCAAGGACTATGGCTTTATGATGCGCGAGGATCCCCTCTATACCGAGAAGGCGGCAAGAATCGCCTCGCTCGCCCGCGATGTTACCGAAATCATCGAGGGGCTGGGTCTAAAAGAACCGCCGTCGCCAATTGCCCCAAACCGCCGGCGTGTGGCGTATCATTCTGCGTGCTCAATGCAGCATGGCCAAGGGATTCACGCCGGACCGAAAGCCCTCCTTGACGCGGCAGGCTTTGAGGTGGTTGAGGTACCGGAAGGCCACCTTTGTTGTGGTTCTGCGGGGACATACAATATTCTGCAGCCCGCAATTGCGGCAGCGCTGCGCGACCGCAAGCTGAACAATATCGCTGCTACGCGGCCGGACGTTGTTGCGACCGGAAATATAGGCTGTATCACTCAGCTTGCTGCGGGCTGCGCAGTGCCCGTAGTCCACACCGTCGAGCTGTTGGATTGGGCTACTGGAGGCCCGCCTCCGAAAGCGCTGCAGTCCCACCGATCACCGCAGCTTCCCGCGAAGATAAGCCGGTATCGCGAGGGACAGGCCTAGCATTACAATGCCGATCAGTGTTGGCTCTAACCAGCCGGCGTGGCCAAGGGCCAGACGTCCCCCTGCCGCGCCGAGCTCGACATAGGCGATCGTCATCGGCAATTGGCCGGCCAATGAGCCGAACGCGTAGGGAGCCAGCGGCAGACGGGTCAATCCGAGCGCATAATTCCCCAGGCTGTGTGGCACCACAGGAATTAACCTCAGCATCGCTACGGCGCGCCAACCGCCCCGCTCCACTCGTTCGAGGATCGGCTTGATCTGCGCGCAACGGTCAGCTTGGATCAGGCCCGAATTGATATAGCGTGCAATAAGAAATCCCATTACTGCTCCGGCGACGCTGCCGATCTCGGCCCACACAATGCCCCAGCCGATACCAAACAACAGCCCCGCGGCAGCAGCCAACAAAGTGCGCGGAACGAATAAAATGCTCGCTGCAATATGGATCGCTATGAAACTCAAGGGCGCCGCCGGGGAGTTGTGCGCCGCTGCAGCCAAAGCAATGGGATCAAGGACTGCCGCCGAATGATACGCAACAAGAGTGCCAATGGCGATCAGGGTAAAGACGCCCAGCCGAGCCACTCGATTGCGGCGGAGCGGCGGCGTCGGGTCGAGATGAGCCTCCATCTCTCGCGGTTACCGTGACAGTGAAACGACACGTGAGGCCGAAGCCGGCGTCGAGACGATTGCCGCCTCGTCGAGGAGATGAGGGTGCTTAGCGCGCCGCGTTAACCACATCACGCCAACCAGATCGACGATGCCGACGCCTAGGCGGTCGCACACGCCGTATTTCGACACCCCCCCGCGGCGCGGCCGGTGATTGACCACCATCGAATGCACTTTGCCGCCCTCCCGCAAGACCAGTGCCGGCAGAAACCGATGCATGTGATCGAAATAGGGGAGATCCAAGAAAAGGGCACGTGGAAACAGCTTCAATCCGCAACCTGCGTCCGGAGTGCTATCTCCGAGGCATCGGCTACGTACGGCGTTGGCGATGCGTGATGCCCAGCGCTTCGAGAAGCTGTCGTGTCGATTTCGACGATACCCATTGACCAGGACTGGTGCTCCATCGCTTGCCATCCCCACCCGCCACAGTCTTGGGAGGTCGGCGGGGTCGTTTTGACCATCTCCGTCGAGCGTGGCGATCCAGTCCGCACGCGCCGCCTTTACTCCGGTACGAATAGCCGCACTCTGCCCGAAGCTTCGCGCGTGACAAAGAAGCCTAACATTCGGTAGCTCGGCCGCGACAAGTCCGACTTCGGCAACGGTGCCGTCGTTGCTGCCGTCATCGACAAAGAGGATCTCGTAGGTCAGAAAATCGTCGAGCGCAGAGCGAATCTCGCAGACAAGCGGCTCGATATTTCCGGCTTCATTCTTGACTGGAATTATAAGGGAGAGATCCATCAATCAGCACCGGGAAGCAAAGGAGAGCTTTTGATCGACTGGATGGGATCGCCGATTGCCCTCGGCGCAACAGCGCCAGCGCTATCGTGTGATTTGCTGCCCTGGTTCCTTCGAGAATCAGCGGCAACGGAGGTGCGAGAAGTAAGCCCGCCGGCAGTCGAGCCCATTCCAATTATCGATCTACCCAGGCAATCCTGAGGACATTCGTAGCACCGGGTGTGCCGAACGGGACGCCGGCGGTGATCACGACGCGTTGCCCCGGTTCGGCGATCCCCTCGCGATGGGCGATCCGCACTGCCTGCTGCACCATGTCGCCAAAGCTTTTCACATCGCGAGCGTGCACACAATGTGCACCCCATAAAAGGGCGAACCGGCGCGCCGTGCCGAGGTTCGATGTCAGCACCAGGATCGGCGCCTCTGGGCGTTCCCGGGCGGCGCGCAAAGCGGTCGCACCCGAAGTCGTGTACGATACAATCGCTGCGGCGCTCACCAAACTCGCCACCTGGCAGGCGGCGGCGCTGATCGCATCGGGAGCGGTGTGCTCATGCTCGATGCGGGTGCCCTCAAGTATGGAGTGATAGAGGGGATCTTCCTGTACCCTACAGGCGATGCGATCCATGATCGCCACGGACTCTAGCGGATAGCGGCCGGACGCCGTCTCCGCCGAAAGCATCACCGCGTCGGCGCCCTCATACACCGCCGTTGCGACGTCCGAGGCTTCGGCCCGGGTCGGAGTTGGTGAAGCGATCATAGATTCTAGCATCTGCGTGGCTACAATGACAGGCTTTCCCGCAGCCCGGCTGGCATTAACGATCTGCTTTTGAACACTTGGCACGTCCTCGGGCGGCATCTCGACCCCGAGATCGCCGCGCGCAACCATCAGCCCATCGGCCAGTTCGATGATCTCCGGCAAGCGCTGGATCGCCGAGGGCTTTTCGAGCTTGACCATGACGCCGGCACGGCCACTCACCAGCTTCCGGCCCTCCGCGACGTCGTCGGGACGTTGAACAAAGGAAAATGCGATCCAGTCGGCGCCTCGCTCAAGGGCGAAGGCGAGATCCGAGCGATCCTTTTCCGTCACTGCCGACAAGGGCAGTACCGCATTTGGAACATTGACGCCTTTGCGATCCGAGACCGGTCCTCCCACAAGGCAAGACGTCTCTGCAAACCCGGGCCCGCATCGCTCTACGCAAAGGCGTATCTTGCCGTCATCGATCAGCAATTCCGTCCCCGGAGAGATCACCTCGAAAATCTCGGGATGCGGCAATGATGCCCGGTTCTTATCGCCGGGCTTCCGATCGAGATCGAGACGGAACCGATCACCGGCAGAAAGCTCGATCAGTCCTTCGGAAAAACTGCCGAGACGCAGCTTTGGTCCCTGAAGATCGGCCAGAATGCCGATCGGCCGGCCCGTCGCGCGTTCCACCCCCCGAATCGCCTCGAAACGCGCCCGGTGGTCCTCCTGCGAGCCGTGGCTGAAATTCAGCCGAAACACATCGACGCCAGCCTCGAACAGAGAGCGAATCCGCTCGGGCGTCGAGCTTGAAGGGCCAAGTGTTGCAACGATTTTCGCGCTGCGTCGGCGCCTCATTTCGGTCTCCCACCGAGATCCGCATAGCCGAACATTGGCTGCCCAGGTCGACGCAATACGATGTCGCGGATGGCGACTCGGGCAAAGGTGATATAGTTAAAGAATCGCCTTGGCACTGGCTTGGCTCCGTCGATGGGCGATGTTTGAGATGCCGGCCACAAAAACGCCCCTCGGCGCGCCGTCTTCGACACGCTATTCCATCTTGCCAAGAGGACAGCCGCCGCCTCATATCGAGCCCGGCGATTCCGATCCCGAATCCCCCTGCGCGACAGGCATCGAAGACGTGGACGGGGCGCGTTTGAATGAAAGAATTTGTGAAGTTGTTCGGCCTACCGACCGCAACCCGTTTGCTGTTGCCGGTCATGCTGCTGGTCGTGGCGGTCCCGAGCCGGGCGGAGGCTCCAGAGACACCGTTTTCGGAGGTGTTTGCGCAACTAGCGGCAAAGCTGGTGGGGGTTGTTGTCAACATTTCGACGACGCAGGCGGCCGCAGCGGCACCAGCCAAGGGTGGACCAGAAGCGCCGCAGCCGTCTCCGGGAGCCCCGCTTGAGGACTTTTTCCGCGATTTTTTCGGCGAGAAAGGGGGACATGGCGGGCTCGCCCCACCGGCGCCGCGAGTAGCCTCTCTTGGTTCAGGCTTTGTCATTGATCCATCGGGGCTCGTGGTTACCAACAATCATGTCATAGCCAATGCCGAGCAGATTACCGTGACGCTGTCCGACGACACGACGCTGCAAGCCGAGGTCATCGGGCGTGACGCTGTGACCGATCTCGCGATCCTTAAAATCGAGCCGAAGGGGCCTCTGCCGGCGGCGATATGGGGGGATTCGAATAAGACGAAAGTGGGAGATTGGGTGCTCGCAATCGGAAATCCCTTTGGCCTCGGCGGTTCGGTGACGTCCGGTATCATCTCCGCTACGGCGCGCGACATCCATTCCAGCCCCTACGACGACTTTCTGCAGACTGACGCATCAATCAACCGTGGGAATTCCGGCGGACCCATGTTCAATCTCGCCGGCGAGGTAATCGGAATTAATACCGCGATCTTCTCGCCTTCCGGTGGTTCGATCGGCATCGGCTTTGCCATCCCTTCGGCGTTCGCGCGGCCGATCATCGAGCAATTACGGGCTACGGGCAAAGTGGAACGCGGCTGGATCGGCGCGCGCATTCAACCGGTCACGGACGAGATCGCAGAAGCCATCGGTCTCGACAAGGCGCGCGGGGCGATGATCGCCGCCATCGATCCCGCAAGCCCGGCGGCGCAGGCGAAACTGCAACCGGGAGACGTAATCCTCGGCTATGACAACAAGCCGATCGACCGCAGCCGGCAATTGCCGCGGCTGGTAGCCGACACCCCGCCGGAAACAATGGTCAAGGTGGCGATGTGGCGGGACGGCAAGCAGCAGGAGGTCGAACTGAAAGTTGCGGCACTGAACGCGAATCGTCCGGCTCCTCCTCCGCCGGAACCTGAGAAGCCGAAGGTGCCGCCGAGCCTCGAAATACTGGGCTTAAAGCTGACCAAGATCACCGCCGAGCTGCGCAAGCAATACTCGCTGTCCGACACCGCAAAAGGGGTTGTCGTCACCGAAGTCCCGCAAAACAGCCCGGGAGCCATGCAGGGATTGCGCCCGGGTGATCTCGTCACTGCGATCGGCCACGAAGCCGTGGGAGGTCTCGAGGAGCTTCAGCAGAAGGTCGCCGCCGCGAAGAAACTCGGACGCAAGAACACACTCGTGCGAGTTGAGCGAGAAGGCACTACCCGCTTCCTCGCGCTTCCTCTGGAGGCCGGGTAAGGGCTACTCGGCAGCGATTGCGTGGGGGACCGGGGATCGAAAGCGCGCAAGGAGTGCGGCTTCCTTCGCCTTTGCGCGAGCGAGGTTTGCTTGCTTAATGTGGCCAAAGCCGCGGATCTCGAGGGGCAGGGCCGCGAGATCGACCGCAGCGGCGTGGTTGACCGGAGACAATTGATCGAGGATTTGCTCGATCGCAGCCTCGTACTCTCGGATCAGCCGGCGCTCGGTCTTGCGCTCTTCGCTGCGGCCGAAAACGTCAAAAGGAGTGCCGCGCAGGCGGCGCAGTTTTGCCAGCAAGCGAAAGAAGGACAGCATCCAGGGACCATAGGCGCGCTTGCGCAGATGTCCGTTCGCAGGGTCACGATTGCCCAGAAGCGGCGGAGCCAGGTGAAAATTCAGGTCGTAAGGGCCCTCAAACTGATCCGCGACGCGCTTCAGGAAATCGGTCTGCGTATAGAGCCGGGCGACCTCATATTCATCTTTGTACGACATCAGTTTGAACAGCGCAGTCGCGACAGTCCGAGTCAAATTCGTGCTGCCGGCAACGCGAGCGGCCTCGGTTTCGCGTACACGCTCGACCATCGCAGCATAGCGGCGTCCGTAGGCTGCGTCCTGGTATTCGGTCAGATACGTGATCCGGCGCTCGATCAGTTCGTCGAGGGTTTCGGAAAGACGGTGACTTTCCGGTGTCGCGGCCGGTGGCGTCGCGCGAGCCTCGACAAAAGCCAGGTCGCTCGCAGCACGGCGCCCCCAGCGAAAAGCGTTTTGGTTGAATTCGACGGCGACGCCGTTCAACGTGATCGCCCGCTCGATTGCCTCAGCCGAGAGCGGCACCAACCCCCGTTGATAGGCGTAGCCGAGCATGAACAGGTTGCTTGCGATCGAATCTCCAAAAAGACCTGTCGCGATCCGTGTCGCGTCGACGCATTCGGTATTTTCCGCTCCGGCAGCCCCGGCAATACTGCGCTGCAGCGCATGGCCTGGAAACGCGAGGTCCGGATTACGGGTAAAATCACCGGTGATCGTCTCGTGGCTGTTGACGATGGCGCGGCTGCGGCCGGGTTGCAGCTTTGACAGCGCATCCTCGCTTGCCGACACCACGAGATCGCAGCCGAGCAGCAAGCGGGCTCCCCCTGCCGCAATGCGCACAGCATGGATTTCCTCGGGCCGCCGCGAAATCCGGACATGGCTGTAGACGGCGCCGCCTTTCTGAGCGAGGCCGGTCATGTCGAGGACCGTGCAGCCCTTTCCCTCGAGATGCGCCGCCATGCCGAGCAGCGCCCCGACCGTGACGACACCGGTTCCCCCCACTCCGGTAATGAGAATCCCATATGGCTCATCGAGCCCGGGAAGCGCCGGCTCGGGCAATGGCGGCAGGTCGTCTTCCCGCAGATCACCCGCTTTGCGCCGCTTCAATGTTCCGCCATGTACCGTGACAAAGCTCGGGCAGAACCCCTCGATGCACGAATAGTCCTTATTGCAGCTTGACTGATCGATTGCCCGCTTGCGGCCAAACTCGGTCTCGACTGGTATTACTGAAAGACAATTAGAGGTTTTCGAGCAGTCGCCACAGCCTTCGCACACGAGATCGTTTATAAAAACTCGTTTGGCGGGGTCGGGGAGACGGCAGCGCTTGCGGCGGCGGCGCTTTTCGGCAGCGCAGGTCTTGTCGTAGACAATGGCGGTGACGCCGCTAATCTCCCGAAACTCGCGCTGGATCGCATCGAGGTCGTCGCGGTGCCGCACCGTCACCCCC
>JBJMQW010000347.1:0-11642 GCA_045802495.1 Allostellaceae bacterium
GTCCATCAGGATCCCCATTGTCTTTGGCCGCTTGCCGGTGGCGCTTTCGGCGAGCTTGAGGAATGTCGGCAAGGTCTCCGCCGCCTGGTGGCCCGCGGTAGGCGAGGTCTGGAAGACATATTTGAAACCACGCCCGGTGATCAGGTCCGAGTAGGACAGCGTCAGCATGGGGAGCTGCGCGCGTTCGGTAACTTCGGTGACCGCGAGGGTGAACGAGCTGAGCCATGCGCCGGTGCCGCCGACGAGATCGGGGTCCTGCGCCAGGAGCCGTTGCGCGGCATTCTTCGCCTTCTCGGTGCTGTCGCCGGCGTCGGCGACGACGAGCGCCAGCTTGGCGCCGCCCAGCGCCTTGATCCCGCCTTTCTGATTGATCTCCTCGATCGCCATATCGGCGCCCATGCGCATCAGCTGGCCCTGCCGCGCCCACGGGCCGGAGAGTGGCGCGATCATCGCCACCCGCACCTCCTTGGCTTGCGCCGCCGCTGGCTGCAACCCCAAGGCCATGGCCCCCGCCGCCGCCAGCCCGGAGCCAAACTCGCGGCGCGTCGTTCCCTTCCTCATCGACATTTTCTCCCTAAGCTACGGCGTCTGCGACCCGATCCATCCAGCGCCGGCCGAGGTAAGCTTCAATGACGCGGCGGTCGCGGACGATTTCGTCCGGCCGCCCGGCGGCAATCAGTCGACCGTGGTCAAGAACGCTGAACTCGTCGACCAGCTGAACCATCGCCTGCATCGTATGCTCGATGATCAGTACGGTCACGCCTTCGTCGCGGATCCGGCGAATGACGGCGAGTATGCCGGCGAGATCCTGGTGGGCGAGCCCGGCCAATGTTTCGTCGAGCAGCACCAGCCGCGGATGCGGCGCTAGGGCCCGAGCGAGCTCCATGAGCCGCAATTCTCGCGTCGTCAGCCCACCCGCCAGAGCAGTTGCCCGGTCCAAGAGTCCGACGCGATCGAGCGCGGCTGTCGCCATCTGTTCGGCCACGGCGTCGTCCCGGGCGCCGACAAAGGCGCCGACCACGACGTTCTCGAGAACCGTCATGCGAGGAAAGGCTCGTACAACCTGAAACGTCCGGCCAATCCCGCGGCGGCACACCTGGTTCGGCCGCAGCCCCGCAAGCGGCGCGCCGGCATAGCTGACGCTGCCGGTGTCGGGAGCGAGAAACCCATTGACGACATTGAACAATGTCGTCTTGCCCGCGCCGTTGGGGCCGATGATGCCATGCAGGCTGCCTTCGCGGACGGTCAGGTCGATGTCGTCGAGCGCGCGCAGCCCGCCAAAGGAAATTCCGATGCCGCGCAGCTCGAGCAGCCCGCCTCCATAAGCGGGCCGCGGTGCCGGTGCGACCGCAGGAACGGACGACGCCGCAATGGGGCGCTGCGGGCGGGATTTGACGAAACGGTCGCGCAAGCGCCAGTAGACACCTTCCGGCGCGAGGAGGATGATAATGATGATGGCGACGCCGTAGACGACACCCTGAATTCCCGGCAATACGTCGCCGAGCTCGCCATTCAGCCCCTCGGCGAGGGGCACCAATACGACTGCGCCGATGACCGGACCCCACAGGCTGCCGACGCCGCCGAACAATGCCAGGATCAACGGTTGCGCCGATACCAGCATGCCGAAGACGCTCTCGGGTGTTACCACCAGCAGCACGACGGCGTAGAGTCCGCCTGCCATCGCCGCCAGCGCCCCGCTCAGCGCGATCGCCCGCATTTTCCAGCGCCAGGTGTCGATGCCGGCGGCCTCCGCCGCCGGTTCGTTCTGCTTGATCGCCAGCAATGCTCGTCCGAAGCGCGAATTCTCGACCCGGAGCGAGACTGCGAGGGCAATGACCAGCAAGCCGACCGCAAGAACGACATATCCCCTCGGATCGGCAAATTGCATGTACAGAAACGGCGCCTCGCGCTTCATCGGCAAGGACACCTCCTGGTACCCCAGCCACTGGAAGACGTAGAGAACGGCCAATGGGTAGGCGAGCATCGCAAGGGCGAAATAATGGCCGCGCAACCGAAAGGTCGGGTAGCCGATTATGGCTCCGGCAATTGCGCCGATAACGGCGCCCAGTGGGATGCCGAGCCACGGCGTCAGATCGAAATGGACCATTCCGAGCGTCACAGTGTACGCGCCGAGGCCCCAGAACGCCGCATGCCCAAACGAGAAATAGCCGCTGTACCCGCTCAGAACATTCCAGGCCAGCGACAGCACCGCCCACAGTAGAACCTGGGTCAAAACGAGTTGATAATAGGCGCTCTGAATAACGAGGGAGACCAGCAGAAAGATGACCGCGACCGCGAGGATCGCCCAGCGCTGTCGTGCCGCTTGGGTATTCAAGTTCGCTCGCTGAGCCGGCCGAACAGCCCTTGCGGCCGTAGAAAAATGATCAACAGAAATACGACAAAAATAGCCGTGTTCTGCAGCTGATACGGCAGGACCAGGGTCGACATCTGCTGGACAATGCCAATGAGGAGCCCGCCCCAGAAGGCGCCGAGAATGCTGCCGAGGCCACCGAGCACGACGCCCGCATACATGACGATGACGAAGTCGAACCCGACATAGGGCTGAAAGGATTGCGACGCCGCCAGCAGCCCTCCGGCCACCGCAGTGATGCCGACGCCGAGGCACCAGGCGAGGCGATGCGCCCTGTCGACGTCGATTCCCATGTAGAGCGCAGCGGTGCTGTTGTCGGCCGCGGCGCGCAAGGCTTTTCCCGCCCGGCTGCGGCTGAGAAACAGATAGACCGCGACGACGAGCGCGACGGCGACAAGAAAGCTGACGACGCGCGCCTGGTTGAGAAGGACGGGACCAATCTCCCAGGAGCGGCGCGACAAGGGGGTGCGGATACCCTGCGGTGTCGAGCCGAAGACGATCAGGCCGCCATTCTGCAGGATCAGCGACAGGCCCAGAGTGACAATGATCTGGCCGTAAGCCCCCGCGCCCTCGGATGATGCAACGCCGGCGCCGGTGACCCGCGACACGATAAAACGATGGGCCACCCATCCGACTGCAAAGACCACCGGGCCGGCGAGAAACGCGGCGATGATCGGACCGGCATAAGGCCCAAGAAAATTGAGGATGCCGTACCCGGTCGTCAGGTAGAACGCGGCATACATGCCGAGCATCAGAAAATCGCCTTGCGCGAAATTGATGACGCGCATCGAGCCGAAGATGATGCCGAGTCCGATGCACATCAGCGCGTACGCGCCGCCGACAGTCACGCCGGCGGCGAGCGCCTGCAGAAATGACGCGAGCGCAGGTGCGATTTCCATAAATAACGCCTAGCACGCGTTGGACCGCGCGCGCTACCCGCGATAAGAGTAGTTGATGTTGGAAATCCACAATCTGAGCGTCACCTATGGCGGGCTCGCCGCCCTCTCCGATGTGTCGCTCGCTGTCGCCGAAGGCCAGTTCGTTGCCATTGTGGGACCGAACGGCGCGGGCAAGACGACGTTGTTCAAGGCGATCTCCGGAACCGTCAAGCCGGTGGCCGGGCGGATCGCCTATGACGGGCGCGACCTCCTCGAACTGCCGCCCTGGCAGCGGGCCCATCTCGGCATCGCGCATGTGCCCGAGGGAAGGCAGGTGTTCAGCGATCTGACCGTGCTCGAAAACCTGGAGATGGGCGCCTATCCGCAAAATGGCCGCAGCCAGTGGGCGCGCAACGCCGAGCGAATCTTTGCGCTCTTCCCGGTGCTCGCGGAACGTCGCCACCAGCTCGCCGGAACGCTGTCGGGCGGCGAGCAGCAAATGCTGGCGATCGGCCGCGGCATCGCGTCTTCGCCGCGGCTCCTGTTATTGGACGAGCCCTCCATGGGCTTGGCCCCGGCCATCGCCGATCTGATCTTCGACCGGATCGCCGCCCTCAACCGCGAGGATCGGCTCACCCTGCTGCTCGTCGAACAGCGCGTGGCCGAGGCGCTCGAATCCTGCGATTACGGTTACGTGCTCGAGACGGGCCGGGTCGTCCTTGAAGGCCGGCACGAAGCCCTGATCGCCGACGACCGCATCCGTCGTGCCTATCTCGGCATGTAGCTCCGGCCACAACCAAAATCTGGCAGCGGAATCGCCTGGCGCTGCACGGCCGGCCTGTTCGAGAGGATCAACCTAGGATTCGCCCGGAATACGGAAATGCCTTAGGATTGTCCGACAGGGTTTCTCATCGGGAGGTTGCCATGCCGGTTATCAAAGCCTTCGATCTCGCTTATGGGCGGCTGCGTTCGCCCGATCTCGACAAGCAGGAGGAATTCCTGACCGATTTCGGCATGATCCGAGCCGAGCGGACCAAAAACGCCCTCTATATGCGCGGCACCGATGCGCCGCACCACATCCATGTCACCGAATTGGGCGAGCCGCGCTATGTCGGAATCGCCGTCCATGCGGCCAGCATGGAGGATTTGGAACGGATTTCGCGAGCCGACGGCGCCTCGGCAATCGAAGATATCGACGAGCCCGGCGGCGGTAAGCGCGTACGTTTGACCGATCCCGACGGGTATCAGGTTGAAATCGTCCACGGCATGGCGCTGCTCGATCCGATCGAGGTGCCGCGCCCCGCGGTCAACTCCGGCGACAACAAATACCGCCGTAAGGGTGAGCTTTTCCGTATCGAGCGCGGCCCGTCGCACGTCAAGCGTTTCGGTCATTTCGTCATCATGACCAAAAATTTCGACAAGACGCTGGGCTGGTATCGGGAGATGCTCGGCTTTCGTTGCTCGGACGAATTCTATGCCGGGGAGAAAAGCAACATCGTCGGCTCGTTCAATCGCCTCGACCGTGGTGACGGCTATGTCGACCATCATGCCTTCTTCTGCATTCGCGGCGACAAAAGCGGCCTCAATCACCTGTCGTTCGAGGCCGCCGATATCGACGATGTCATGGTCGGTCACGAGCATCTGGAGCAGAAGGGCTACCAGCATATGTGGGGCATTGGCCGCCATCTGATCGGCAGCCAGCTCTTCGACTACTGGGCCGATCCGTGGGGCCGAGTGCACGAGCATTGGGCCGATACCGATGTGCTGAACGCCCACACCCCGCCCAATCTCCTGGAGCGCGGCGAGGGTACCGGCGGTCCCTGGGGTCAACCAATCCCGCAGATCTTCATGGGCCACGCCTCACCCTGATTTGTAGCTGCGAGATTGCTTCGTCGCTCCGCTCCTCGCAATGACTCCTCACCGTCATTGCGAGCGCAGCGCGGCAATCTCGCGCCTACAAGTATTTCCACGGGCAGTCCTGGGCTCGCGAGTGAAGGCGGCCACCTAAGATTGGGCTACCGGCGGCAGGGGGCGTGGCCGCCGGTTTTCGCCGATTGCAACATAGGTAAAGATTGCCTCGGTGACCTTGCGCGCGTCGAGCGAAGGCAGATGACGGCGCCACGCCTCGACGCGAACCGTCATCGAGGTTCGCCCCGTCCTGACCAGCTCCCCGTAGCAGCTCACCTCGTCGCCGACAAAGACCGGCTCGTGGAATACCATCCCGTCGACCGCCACCGTCGCGCAGCGGCCACGCGCGCGTTGCGTGGCAAGGCTGCCTCCGGCGACATCCATTTGGGACATCAGCCATCCGCCAAAAATATCGCCGTTCGGGTTGGCGTCGGCGGGCATCGCCACGACACGGACGAGCGGCAGGGTCGGAGGCAGCCTCGGCCGGCCGTCTTGCTCCCGGTTATCCACGTGCAATTCCGCCGTTTCCGGCCATTCGGCAAACCCTTCCGCCATGTCACGAGCCCAAGCGTCGTCAGGGCTTTGCTGGTTGGAATGGGCTATCCATATAGCACGTTATCTTTGGGTCTTTGGGCTGATCAGTTGGAGAAACCTATGTTCGCTCGCGGCAAGCAAAACTGGTTAAGGCGCGTCGTCCTTGCCGTGGCAATTATCGCGACTGCAGCCTTTGCCCTCGGAGCAACGCCGCGGCCGGCGTCGGCGCAATACTATCCGGCGGCTTATCCATACTACGGCTATCCTTACTATCCCTATTATCCATACTACAATCCATACTACGCGTCGTATCCGTATTATTATGGATACCCCTATTGGGGTTGGCCGGCCGGAGTCACGATTGGCGGCTGGTGGGGCGGCGGCTGGGGCTGGGGTCGCGGCTGGGGCTGGGGTCGCGGCTGCTGGAATTGCGGCTTTGGCCGCCCCGGGTTTGCTCACTCCGGCTTCCACGGCGGGGGGTTCCGTGGCAGCGGCTTCCACGGCAGCGGGTTCCGTGGCGGCGGTGGCGGCGGAGGCTTCAATCGCGGTGGCGGTTGGCTCGCTTCACACGGCAGCTTTCGTCACTAGCGGGCGCGTCTCAGCACGTGATCAGCGCGGATAAGCTCGCGGCGCATCTGGACAATGTCTTAACAGACGCGACGATCTCCGAGCTCCCGAACCAATATCGGGGCAAGGTCCGCGACAACTACGATCTGTCGGACGGGCGCCGCATCATTATCGCGACCGACCGCTTGAGCGCCTTCGACCGGATACTCACCGCGATCCCGTTGAAGGGGCAGGTGCTGACGCAAATCGCCCGGTTCTGGTTTGACGCGACGCGCGACATTTGTCCCAACCACGTAATCGAATATCCGGATCCCAATGTAGTCGTATGCCGGCGCCTCGACATTCTGCCGGTAGAAATGGTGGTTCGGGATTATTTGACCGGAACCACGGCAACATCAATCTGGCCAATGTACCAAGCCGGGCTGCGGGAAATTTACGGCGTCCGATTTCCCGAGGGCTTGCGGCAGAATCAAAGATTGCCCTCGACGATCATCACGCCCACGACCAAAGCGGTCGCTGGCGCGCATGACGAGCCGCTAACGCCGCAAGAGATAATCCGGCGTGGGCTGCTGTCACCGGAGCAGTGGCGGACCGCCTCCGAACTGGCACTCGCCCTGTTCGCGCGCGGCCGCGAACTCGCCGAGGCGCGCGGCCTGATACTCGTCGATACGAAATACGAATTCGGCTTCGACGCTGCCGGGCGGATTATTCTAGCCGACGAGATACATACGCCGGACAGCAGCCGCTATTGGATCCATGACAGCTATGAGGCCCGGTTCGCTTCGGGCGAGGCTCCGGAGAGCCTGGACAAGGATTTTGTGCGGCGCTGGGTTACGGCACGCTGCGATCCTTATCGCGATCCGGTGCCCGACATCCCGAGCGACATTGTTCTCGAAGCAGCACGGCTCTACATCGAGGCTTTCGTGACGATTACCGGGAAAAGCTTCGAGTTTCCCGCCCCTGACGTCCCGGTGTTGGAGCGCATCCGCAGCAATTTGGCCCAATATATTTTCGCTCGCAGCTCGGTTTAGGGTTGCCGGCACGAAGGTGGCGCCATAATGAGCCGCTGGATCGGCGTCATAGCCACAGTTTTTTTGGCCGCCACCCCGCTTTGCTCTGTGGCGCAGACCAGTGCCGGCAAAATCGTCGTCGCGTCCAAAATCGACACCGAGGGCGCTTTGCTCGGCAACATAATCCTGACCCTGCTCGAGGCCCGCGGGCTTCCGGTCGAGAATAAGCTGCAACTCGGGCCGACCAATATCGTGCGGAGCGCCATTCTTGCCGGGCAGATCGATATCTATCCCGAATACACCGGGAATGGCGCGCTATTCTTCCACAGGGAGGACGATCCGCATTGGAAGAGTTGGGCGTCCGGCTTTAAGCTGGTCCAGACGCTTTGCTTGGAAAAGAACCATCTGGTCTGGCTGACGCCTGCCCCGGCGAACAACACATGGGTGATCGCGGTCCGCAGGGACCTCGCAACCCGCAGTCATCTGGCATCGATGGAAGATTTTTCGAAATACGTTGTGTCGGGTGGCAGGATCAAGCTCGCCGCCTCGGCGGAGTTCGTCGAGAGCCCGGCGGCATTGCCGGCGTTCGAGACGACCTATCGCTTCCACCTTTCTGATGAGCAGCTGCTGACATTGGCGGGCGGCAACACCGCGGCAACCTTGCGCGCCGCCGCCGAAGAAATGTCCGGTGTAAACGGCGCGATGGCATACGGCACCGACGGCGCGCTCGCGGCGCTCGGGCTCGTCTCCCTGGTGGACGACAAGGGCGCGCAGATCGTCTATGCCCCGGCGCCGGTCGTGCGCGAGCCGGTGCTGCAGCAATATCCCGAAATTGCCGCCGTGCTCGATCCGGTGTTTGCCACACTGA
Source organism: Allostellaceae bacterium (assembly GCA_045802495.1). Classification (GTDB taxonomy): domain Bacteria; phylum Pseudomonadota; class Alphaproteobacteria; order ATCC43930; family CGMCC-115725; genus AP-15. The sequence goes on from JBJMQW010000347.1 coordinate 8,137, forward strand.
CTCTCGAAACATTGCAGAAGCTCAACGCTGATATTGCCGTCGATGGTCAGGATGCCGGTTCGGTGGCGGTCGCCTTCCTGAAATCTCGCAAATTTCTGCCGTGATTTCCCTCCTCGGCACGGAGCAGCGGCCCGCTCGACCCTTTCCGCTCCGCGTCCACAATCAGGTTCTGCTGGTGCTGGTGATCGTCGCAACTGCATCGACAGCAGCGGCGGGCTTTGTCAGCCTTGCATCCAACCGGCTCGTTTCAGGGGATCCGATCCCGCTGTGGATCGCGGCAGACCGGCTTTCGGTTACAGGCGTCACGCTCCTGGGCGGCGTTCTATTGATCGCTTGTTGGATCACCCCCGGCAGGCTGCTTCACTACGCGGTGCTGGCGGCTGCCACTCTGCTGCTGCTGCTCGCGCTTGCCGCGGCCGGCAACGCCGCCGGCTATCTTGCGTCCCGCGCTTCCGCCGAATCCCGGATCTCGCTTGGGGCGGCCTTCTGGATTCTTGCCGGCTGTGCCGCGCTCGGCGTCGGAGATGCGCTGCAGCGTCTCGGAGCCGGTATCGTCGTCCGCCTTGCAGTAATAACCGGAATAGCAACGGGCGCGGTTGTGCTGGCGGCCGCCGGCACGTTCGACGCCCTGTCGATTGCGCGTGAATATGACAGCCGGCGTCAGCTCTTCATCGACGCGCTGGGGCGGCATATCAGCCTGGTCGCAGCCGCGGTCGGAAGCGCTGTCGTAATAGGCTTTCCGCTTGGGGTCGCCGCGGCGAGGAGACCGCATCTGCGCGGCGCGCTATTCGCCAGCCTTAACATCCTGCAGACCATTCCATCGATTGCCCTCTTCGGATTGCTGATTGTGCCGCTCTCGGCTCTAGTCGCCGCCTTGCCGCAGCTCGCGGCGTTCGGGATCGGCGGCATCGGCGTGGCGCCGGCACTGATTGCCCTTGTGCTCTATGCGCTGCTGCCGGTTGTTCGCAACACATCGGCGGGGTTGGCCGGTGTCGACCACGCTGTAATCGACGCGGGACACGGCATGGGGCTCACCGATCGGCAGATCTTTTACCAAGTCGAGCTGCCGCTTGCCCTCCCGGTATTGCTCGCCGGACTTCGTATCGTCACGGTGCAGTCGATTGGACTGGCTGTCGTGGCGGGGCTGATCGGAGCAGGCGGCCTTGGCACCTTTGTCTGGGAGGGACTCGGCCAATACGCCGTCGATCTGGTGCTGCTCGGCGCTCTCCCGGCAATATTTCTTGCGCTGGCTGCCGACTTCGTGCTGCAGATCCTGTCAGCCATACTGCGCCGACGCTTCGCGCCATGATCGAAATCGACAGCGTAACGAAAAGCTATGGCGATCGCCGGGTCGTCGATCGCCTGTCGATGACGATCCCCGCCGGGGAATTCTGCGTGCTGCTCGGCTCCTCCGGTTGCGGCAAATCGACAACCCTACGGATGATCAACCGGTTGATCCCCGCCGATTCCGGTTCGATCCGGGTGGCTGGCGAGAACGTCGACGATTTACCGGCCGAGGCGTTGCGGCGCCGCATCGGATATGCAATCCAGTCGATCGGGCTCTTTCCGCATTGGACGATCGAGGACAATATTTCGACCGTGCCGAAGTTGTTGAAATGGCCTCGGGCGCGAAGGCGCGACCGCGTTACCGAGCTTCTGGAATTGCTTCGCCTCGAACCGGGGGTTTACCGCAGCAAATATCCGCACCAGCTTTCGGGTGGCGAGCAGCAGCGCGTCGGCGTGGCCCGCGCCCTCGCGGCCGATCCGGAGCTGTTGCTGATGGACGAGCCGTTTGCCGCGGTCGACCCGGTCACCCGCGACGCGTTGCAGGCAGAGCTTGCATATATCCACCGCAGCACGGCCAAGACCATCGTATTCGTAACCCACGACATCGACGAGGCGCTGCGTCTAGCGACCCGGATCGCTGTCATGCTTGAGGGCAAGATCGCGCAGCTTGGCTCGCCGCTCGATATCCTGGAGCATCCGGCGAACGACTTCGTTGCGGATTTTGTCGGACACCACGGCGTCGCGCTCAAATTGCTGTCGCTGCGAAGGATCGCCGATCGGATGCATCCGGCCGAAACCGCCGAAGGCGAGCCGCTTCCTGCCGATGCTTCGTTGCGGGACGCGCTTTCGGCGATGACCACACGCCGAACCGACCGGTTGCCGGTTTGTGACGCCGAGGGCCGCAAGATCGGAGCGATCACGCTCGCCGATCTCGTGCGGTAACATCCTCTGCGGCGGCGCAGGAACGCAAAATGATGAGCGAGCCAGATAACGAGCGTATTGTGCATTTCCGATCCGACGGGCTGGCGCTATCGCCGGCCGAATATGCAGAATTGCTGACGCGGCTCGCGAAGAATGGCGGCATAACAGCCGACGAATTCTCGCGCGATGGGACCGTCGCTGCCCTCGAAGAGCGCATGGCTGCGATCCTCGACAAAGAGGCGGCCGTCTTTCTCCCGAGCGGGACCCTCGCCAATCACTTGGCGCTGCGGCTACTCGCAAAGAGCGGACGCAGGGTGCTGGTGCAGCGAGAAAGCCATATCTACAACGACACCGGAGATTGTGCGCAGGAGCTGAGCGGGCTGACCTTGATCCCGCTCGCCGCCGGGCGCGCCACCTTCGAGCTCGCCGAAATCGAGGCCGAAATTGCCCGCGAGGAAGAAGCGCGGGTGGCGACGCCGATCGGCGTGATCTCGATCGAATCCCCGGTCCGCCGGCTCCAGGGTGAGGTCTTCGACTTCGCGGAGATGCGGCGGATCGCAGCGTTCGCCCGTGATCGGGGAATAGGGCTTCATTTCGACGGCGCCCGCGTGTTCCTCGCCTCGGCCTATACCGGGATAACCCCGGCGGCCTATGCCGCGCTGTTCGACACGGTTTACGTCTCGCTCTACAAGTATTTCAACGCCGCCGCCGGTGCGATCCTTGCCGGACCGAGGCGCCTTCTGGGCGCGCTATACCATCAGCGCCGGATGTTTGGCGGCAGCCTTCGCCAGGCTTGGCCAAACGCGGCGGTGGCGCTGCACTATCTCGACGGGTTCGCCGAACGGTTTCAGCGTGCCGCGGCGGCAGCCGAGAGCCTGTTCGAGGCCTTGCGCGAGCGGCCCGACTGCCAAATCTTGCGGGCACCGACGGCGACCAATGTCGCAATTCTTCGCGTCGCCAGCGCGGACGCCGCGGGCTTGCCCGGGCGGCTCCATGGACGAGGCATCGCCATCCGTCCTGCGCGGTGCGTCTGCGCGGCGCACAGCGAATTCGAGTTGTTCACCAACGAGACAATTTTGCGGCGCCCGGTAGCGGAGATCGCCGAGCAATTTCTCGAAGCGCTCGGACCGGCGCCCCGGCGCCAATATTGACGCCGCCCGGCTTGCGGCTTACCTAGATTCGACTATGGCTAAGCTTCCGATTATCACCGCACCCGACCCCAGGCTCAAGATCAAGGCGCGACCGGTGCCCGCTGTCGATGCCGAGATCCGGCAGCTGATGGACGACATGATGGAGAC